>CAYVSK010000026.1:14704-30342 GCA_964453635.1 uncultured Weeksellaceae bacterium
CCGATTGCATGAAAACGTGGTGCTCTTCCTGATAGGAAGGGATCTCCATGACGTGGAGCACGAAGAGCTTACCATCAACCTTTTTGGCCAGATCGGCACCAACACGGAGAGCCTGTTCGGATGTTTCAGAAAAATCGGTGGGGACCAGAATGTTTTTCATCGTTCAAGGTTTTGGTTGCAACGATCCACTTTTTTCCCTGCCCTTCAAATGACAAATATCAATTTTTCTCCCGTTTACCAAAACAGCAGAAAAGGCCAGGCCAAAGGGGGTGGAAAAAACGATCTAAGTACCGGGTTGCACGATCCCTTCCATCGGGCTTGACGCTTTCGCGTAGAGGCGCCTCGGAATTCGACCGGCCTGAAATGCTTTTTCGCCGGCTGAAATGGATTCCCGCATAGCTTCGGCCATCGTGACCGGATGTTCTGCCCTGGAAACGGCCGAGTTCAAAAGGACCCCGTCCATTCCAAGCTCCATGGCAAATGCGGCATCCGAGGCCGTTCCCACACCGGCATCCACGATCAACGGGCATTGGATCTGTTCCCTGATGATCCTCAAGTTGTATGGATTGCGGATCCCCATGCCCGAACCGATGGGAGCACCCAAGGGCATCACGGCAGCACAGCCCATGTCATTGAGCTTTTTGCAGGTAATGGGGTCATCATTGCAATAAGGGAGGACGACGAACCCGTCCGAAACAAGTTCTTCGGCAGCCTCCAACAAGGCTGGCACATCAGGGAAAAGGGTCTCTTCATCCCCGATCACCTCCAGTTTGATATAATTGGTCCCAAGGGCCTCCCGAGCCAGGCGTGCATTCAGAACAGCCTCTTTAGCGGTATAACAACCGGCCGTGTTGGGGAGGATATGGTATCCTTCGGCCTTCAGGGTCTCGAGAATGGTGTTCGAAGCAGCCCCCTGGAGATCGACCTGACGGACCGCCATGGTCACCATCTCCGTCCCACTGGCCTTCAGGGCTTCCCGCATAGTAGCGGGATCGGGGTATTTGGCCGACCCCATGATAAGGCGGGAAGAAAAGGTTTTGTCCGCTATCCTCAAGGGTTCCATGGACTTATCCGATATAGAAGGAAAGGATGTAAAAGATGGTGACCAGGATCAATACGACCATGATCCGGAATATGACCAAATTCTCTTTTTGAGGCGAGGAATGCCCGATCAGTTTGAACTCCCGGTCAAAAAAACCCATCGCGGTCCGCTTTTCGGCACGTTATTCGGGTCCCCCCGTTCAGGGGCTCAACCATCCTTCTCCTTTCCTCCCGACCCCTTCTCTTCTTTGTCGTAATAATTCTTAAGGTAGGTCTGAAATTTCTTGTCCTGCTTATAGACCTCTTTGTTGATGAACTCCAACAGGGGGATCATTTGTTTGGGCTTTTTGTAGCCGGGAACGGGGCTGATCATCCCGACCCGCTCATCCAGGAAGACCACCGTGGGATAACTCGCCCTCCCCTGCATCAAGCGCAACGCAAGCTCATGGGTACCATTTCTTCCCTTACTGGACATGAACTCCATGGTGTCGTTGTTAAAGATAATGTCATCCTTTCTCTCCGCATCCAGCTTAACAGGCCAGAAATGCTCATTGATGTAGGAGGCCACGGCCGGTTTCTGAAAGGTGTGCTTGTCCATTTTCTTGCACCAACCACACCAACCGGTATAGACATCGATCATGAATTTGCGCGACTCCTTTTGTCGGTTGGCCTTAATGGCCTCCGACCAGCTCATCCAGTCAATATCCCCTTTCTTTTCCCCATCCTGACCCTGGTTCAGAAAAGGCAAGAAAAGAACCGACAGAACGATGAGAACCCTTTTGTACAAATACCGGATCATGCCCATGGCCTATTGCTATTTCTGTGCTAATTCATAAATATAACAAGTACCACCCGCTTTTGTTGGTCGGGGAGCGATCGGTCTAATGGATGCCGTGCATCCATTTCCTTAACTTAGGCGTTAGGACCAACAAGAACAGGCTCACCCCCAAAGGCACATAAACCCCCCATATCAAATACACATCGGAATAAGCTGCCAGCGTCTCGGTCTTGGGCACATCCTTCCCGATGTCTTCAGTGGCGGTCAGTTGGCCGATCATGCCGGCCGCTTTGTTGGCCAGGGAGAACGAAAGAAAATAGGCACCCATACAGAATCCGACGATCTTGCCCGGTGAAAGCTTACTGACCATCGAAAGCCCCACAGGCGAAAGGCTCAGTTCACCGGTCGTATGGAAGAGATACATGAGCGCCAGGAAGATCAGGGGAACCACTCCGTTGGTGGAGAAGAAGGCAGCGGCCAATACGATCATCGCAAAACCAAGAGCCAGTTGAGCAAGACCGAGCACAAATTTTAGCGGCGTACTGGGTTCGGCATTGACCCTGCCCAACATTTTCCACATGCCGGCAAAGAGGGGAGCAAGGAGGATAATATAGAGGGGATTAAGGGACTGAAAAACAGAAGCCGGGATCTCTGCCCCAAAGACGACCCTGTCCACATTCCGGTCCGTGAACAAGGTAAGGGATCCACCGGCCTGCTCGAAAAGGGCCCAGAAGACGATGTTGAAAAGGGCCAGGACGACCACGACCCAAAGCCGTTGGCCCTCGACCTTATCCCCAGAGGCAACCCCGTACCATATAAGGTAACCGAACACACCAGCACCGATGACCAAAAGGGCGGTATTCAAAACTTCATTGTAATTGAGCGTAAGGGCAAAGATCGGGGTCACAAGTGCGGTCAAAAGAAGGATAAGGCTGTTCGTGCTCATTCCCAGAAAGACGGTATCGGTGTTATACTTCTGATCAGGAGCATACCCTTTATCGCCCATGGCCTTCTGATTGAACCAAAAGACCAGGAGACCGGCCAGCATACCGATACCAGCCAGTCCGAACCCATAGTGCCAACTGATCTGTTCCCCCACATAGCCACAGGTCAAGGTTGAAAGAAAAGCCCCCACGTTGATCCCCATGTAGAACAGGGTGAAGGCGCTGTCCTTAAGCGTAGTATCATCCGTTCCGTAGAATTTACCCAGAAAACTGGAAATGTTGGGTTTGAAATAGCCATTCCCAACGACGATCAGGGCCAGTGACAAATAAAAAAGCGGCTCGTAGCCCCCAAAGGCCATGCCTTCAATGGCAAGGGTAAAATGCCCGAGCATCATGAAGGTACCCCCTACTAGGATCGCCCGGCGAAAACCGAAAAAACGGTCGGCGATCATACCCCCGACTATGGGGAACAAATAGACCAGTGCAGTATAGGAGCCGTAAATGGCAAGCGCCTTCTCATCAGCCGCTTCCTGGGTCATGGCCTCAAAAAGGACCTTGGTCATGTAAAGGGTCAGAAGGGCCCGCATCCCATAAAAACTGAAGCGCTCCCACATCTCCGCGAAAAAAAGGATGAAAAGGGCCTTGGGATGCAACTTCTTGTTGGTGTAAATAACAGTGGGCACCCATATCAAACAGATCGCCCAGCCAACGAGCATGATGATCAGCGTAATATCCATAGTGATTACCCTTGGGGTTTAAAGCTACCTAAAGTAGGAAGAAAAGCACGGCTCACAAATTCTCTTCCACAAACTCCGTCATTTTCCGGAACAAGTGCCATCGGGCCTTTCCCCCCGCAATGCCGTGGGCCTTGTTGGGATAAATGGCCAGTTCAAAATCAACGTTCTGTTTCACCATTTCCTTGGCCATCATCATGGTGTTTTGCAAATGCACGTTGTCATCCGCGGATCCATGGACCAGCAGAAAGGGGTCTTCAAGTTTTCCGACGTGATTGATGGGTGAATTTTCGTCGTATCCATCCGGATTCTCCTGAGGGGTTTGCATGTAACGCTCCGTATAAATGGTATCGTAGAAGCGCCAGTTGGTGACCGGGGCCACGGCAATGCCGGTGGAAAAGGCTTCCGCTCCCTTCATCAGGCAAAGGGAGGTCAGGTAGCCCCCATAGCTCCAACCCTGGATCCCGATACGCTCGGGATCGGTGTAGTCGAGGCCAGCGAGATATTCAGCAGCCTCGATCTGATCCTCGGTCTCAAGCTTTCCAAGCTCCTTATAGGTGCACTTCTGGAACTTCGCACCCCGATAGCCAGTGCCCCGGTTATCCACGGAGACCACAATGTAGCCTTTGTCCGCCAACAGATTATGCCAGAGGAACGTCCGTCCACCCCAACGATCGTTCACGGTATTGATTCCCGGCCCTCCATACACGTACATGAAGACCGGGTATTCCTTCGAAGGGTCGAAATCGTCGGGCTTGATCATCCAGCCATTCAGGCTATCGCCATTGCTCGTCTCAAAGGAGAAAAAGGTTTTCTCATTGATCCCGTATGCATCCAGGGTGTCCTTCAGGTCACTGTTGTCCTCGAGGACCTCGACAACTTCTCCGTCCTGGTCCCGGAGGGTGGTCACCGGCGGCGTGTTCGCATCCGAATGCCGATTGATGAAGTACTCGAAGCCTGCACTGAAGGACGGGCTGTTGGTCCCCTTTTTCGGCGTCAGCTTTTCCTTGTCCCGCCCATCGAGGCCGATGCTGTACAAGTGGCGCTCCATGGGCGACTCCTCAGCGGACATGTAGTAGATGCGCCCGTTCTCTTCATCGACGCCTTTGATAGAGGTCACCTCCCAATCGCCGGAAGTGACCTGCTCGACCTCTTCACCCGCCATATTGTAATGATAAATGTGGTTGTAACCCGAATTCTCATTGGTCCAAATGAAGCCCTTGCCATTTTTGAGAAAATACAGGTCATCACTGATCTCGAGATAGGTGTCCGCGCTCTCTTCGTAGATCACCTTCGAGCTGGAACCGTATTGGGGGGGCTTGTTCAGGTTCTCCGTGACCAGGAACTGTAAGCTGTCCTGGAGACGGTTCATCCGCATGATACACAACTTGTCATTGTCCCGGGTCCACTTGATACGGGGGATATATTCCCAATCGCCGGTTTCACAAGCCTGCGTTTGGCCGGTCTTGAGGTCGTAAACATGGATGCTTACATTGGCGTTTCGCTCCCCCGCCTTGGGGAACTTGAATTTGTACTGTGTCGCGTAAAGGGAGTCGTAGAGGGTCATCTGCCACTGCTTCACATGCGCCTCATCGAAGCGGTAAAAGGCGATCCGGTCCCCCCTGGGCGACCAATAGAACCCTTTTGTAAAGGCCAGTTCTTCCTCATAGACCCAGTCTGTGGCCCCATAGATGACCTTGTTCATTTCCCCGTCCGTCGTTACCGCTTTCTCTTCACCGCTTTGGAGGTCCTTGATAAAGATGTTGTTGCGACGGACAAAGGCCACTTTCGATCCATCCGGAGAGAACGATGCGAGGCGTTGTTTACCTTTCGAATGATCCGTTAGGGCACGCATTTCCCCCGATCCAATGTCATAAACGTAGTAGTGGGCCTTTCTCGAGCGGCGGTAAATGGCCTCCCTTTCAGCAGCGATCAGGAGTTTTTCCTCATTTGGACCAAAGGTGTAGTCGCTCATCCGAACCCGGTGGCTATCCTTACCAGCCACAAGGTCTCCCGACGAAAGAATGGTCCGCTCCTTTTTGCCGGTACTGTAATCATAGACCCCGAGCTCAATGCCATCCTCCGTTCGCACGATCTTGCTATAAGCCTCACCGCTTTGCATGGATTCCCCGATGCGTGGGCGGTCACCAGAAAAGGTCCGGGAATGCCAGATCCGTTCATTCGTGAGGGCTTTCTTCTGTCCCTGAGCAGACCCCCCCGCCATAAGGATCAAGCCTGCAAAGAAAGAATACAAAAATAGGCGAAAAGCGGGCACCATAGATCCGTAGGCTTTGCTGCTTTTTTAAAAACTCAAAAAGTTGGCTAACAGAAGGTTCAAGGAATAAACCCGATAGAGCGGGGGGCAATTTAAGGATTTTGAGGAAAATCATTTTAATACCGACCCGAATAGAACGAAATTCATTTTTCCATTTGAAAGGGCATCTTATATTTGAAGCGAAACACGAGCGAACCAAAGCACGTAAGGCAAAAGAAAGTATATGGAAGAGATCAAAGATCAAGTTGCTGTCGTCACCGGCGGCTCAAGAGGGATCGGAGCAGCCATTTCGAAAGAGTTGGGCAAACAAGGAGCCCATGTAGTGATCAATTACAACCATCACAAGGAGCAGGCTGAGGAAGTCCTCCATGCAGTAAAGGAAGCCGGCGGTGATGGCATGGTGGTTCAGGCGGACATCGCGGAGGGGCAGTCGACTCGTGATATGATACAGAAAACGGTCGGGGAATACGGCCGGATCGATATCCTGGTCAACAATGCCGGCATAACCCGGGACCGCTCCTTCAAGAAGATGAGCGAAGAGGAATGGAACGCCGTCATCTCCACCAACCTCAACAGCGTTTATAACACAACACACACGGCCTTACCTCACATGTTGGATAAGGGTTATGGAAGGGTCATCAACATCAGCTCGATCGTTGCCCAAGCCGGGGCATTTGGCCAAACCAACTACGGTGCCGCAAAAGCGGGTTTGATCGGTTTTACGCGCTCATTAGCCCTGGAGACCGCCTCCAAAGGCATTACAGTGAACGCCATCTGTCCCGGATATATCGCGACCGAAATGGTCCAGGCCATGCCGCAAAAGGTGATCGAGCAGATCGAACAAAGTGTTCCAATGGGGCGCTTGGGGAAACCTGAAGAGGTCGCCCGGGTGGTCCCATGGATCGTGGAGACCGATTACATGACCGGGCAATGCATCAACCTCAACGGAGGCTTGCAGATGTGAGCCTCAGATCCGTTTGGAATTCATGAGGCGGGCTTCCCCGCCAAGGGCCGTTTTACCTTTCTCTACATCGGTGATGTAGGTTCGGATCACAGCTTGGGATTGGTCAGATATGAGCTCCTTGACCTCGAAATGGGCTTCATATTCCCGGTCCACGAACATGGGGCGGTTGAAGTTCAGGGTTTGGGAAATATAAATGGTCCCTTCTCCCGGAAAGATCGTCCCGAACACTTTTGAAAAAATGCTCCCACACAAAAACCCATGCATAATGGGTTTTTTGAAACGCGTGGTAGCGGCGTAGTCGGGATCGAGGTGGAGAGGGTTGTCATCCCCTGTGACTTCTGCGAATTTTTGCACGTCCGCTTGGGAGAAACTGAAGCGGTGGGTGTAGGTCTGTCCCGTTTCCAATGCGGGCGGGACTTGGTCCCCATTATCTGACATGAACGGTGGGTTTGGGATTGGGAGCAAATATAATGGGATAACCCGAATGGAAAAATGACCCAACACGGGTCCCGATGACGAACACGGGTCCCGATGACGAATGTCATCGCTAAGAGTCTAAGGGAAATGTACTTTTAAGTCAAATAAAGAAGCAAGGACCGGGTTCGGATGCTGAAGGATCAAAAAAGTCCCATACTGGTTAAATTTTTATGAAAAAAACACTCAATCAGCAATTTTTTATGACAAATGGCTTGCTTTTCTCGACGAACTGAACTATTTTTGCACAAGAGATCGTTGATCATTATATTGAAAACCTAAAAAAACCCCTTATACCCATGACCACCAATAATTTCCTGGATACCTGCCTAAAAGCGCAGAACAAAGCGCTCGATCAATGGCTCAAGACCAGCAAGCAACTTCAAAAAGCGGTGTTCCTGAACAATCCGGTCACCAATGAGAACATCGACCTCTATTACAAGTGGCTCGATCAGCAAACGGATATTCTCGAACGGCTTCGGAAGGATGCCCGGGAACTGACCCGGAATTTTCCGTTCACCAGCCCCGAGGATTGGTACGACCGTTACATGAAGAACCTCAAGGAGGACCTCGACATGCTCTCAGAGATGAACCGGGAGATCTCGGAGAACCTTGCCAATTCCAAGGTAGACGACCCCGAAAAACTGGCCGATCTCCAGGAAAAACAGCGTGAATGGCTGGATTCCTATCGCAAGTGGCTGAATCGGTTCTCCGAACGCTTCAACGAGCGGATGAACCCCTATCCCATCATGGCCAATGGTGAGAAGGAAGAGATGATGAACACCCTTGATGCCCTGAAAGAGCGGTTGGACTCCCTGGAGACCAAAGTTACCAACAAAAACAGCGGCGGCGGGAACTCAAAAGGGACCAGTACCCAAAAGAGCAAAAGCTCCGCAAAAACCACCAAAACGAGTTCGAACTAAAAGAAGGAGAAAGAGACCATGAATACGACCAAAACGGACAAGGATCGAAAAAAACAATGGGGTGAGCCCTTTGCGGCGGAGGAGATGGATCAGCTCCTCAGCCACGTAAGCGAGCACCTCAATGATACAGACCGACTGGAGACCATTCACGAAGAATGGTTCGACCAGATCCGGGAACTCCAATTCAAAGGGAACCACACCTCACCCCTTTAGATGAGTTTTTTTCCTGAATTTTGTTAAATTCGCGATCCCTTCGGATCGAAGGAGGCAAGAACCCAAAGAACCCGAAACGACAACTTATGAGAACAGAGAATCTTTTAGAGACTTGGCTGGATGCCCAGAATGAAGCCCTGAACAACTGCCTGGAAACCTCCAGGAAATTCCAGGAAGCTGCTGTGGGGGGTAGTTCCCTCGAAAAAGGCACGGACATTTATAAGGAGTTCATCAATGGCCAAATGAAGGTCTTCAAGGACCTCGAGGAAAAAGCTTCCCATGAAGCCGGTAACGAAGAACAAACCGGCTCGACGACCTTTACCCCGTTGCTTGAGAAAACCTGGGAGCTTCAGCGCAAGAATCTCGAGACCCTGAAAAAAGAACAGGAGAAGTTCCTCGAGAACCTTCAAAACTCCAGCAAAGACCTTTTCAACAACGAAGGCCTAACGGAGCAATTCCGGAAAACACAAGAAGATGTGTACAACATCTTCAAGAACCTTCTCGAGCAGTCCACAGAAATGGCCAGTACCGCTTTTCAGAAAACGGGTGAACCCAACGCCGGCAATGAACTCAACGAGCTCAAAAGCGAGCTCAAAGAATTGAACCAGCGCTTGGCAGATCTGGAAGAGAAGGTCACGACGACCAGCAGCAACAAATAACGAGGCCCCCGCCCAAAGGACGGGCTTCATTAAAGATGTGTGAAAAGTAACGGGGGCCTCGGTCCTCGTTACTTTTTATTTTTTGAACAGGATTCCTAAAATACCCCTATGGCGAACAACAATTTTTTCGACCATTGGCTCGACCTCCAGCAAAGGTCCATGTCCGAATGGCTGGAAGCCACCAAAAAATTCCAGGAAGCGACCATGGAAGGCGATACCGATAAAGCTTCCCGAGCCTACAAGGAATGGATGGAAAAACAGCAGGAAACCCTGAACGAAACAGCGAAACAAGGAGGGTCCGGAAATGGTGAAGGAAAGGGCGACGAAGCTCCTTCTCCCCAGGATTTCCTGAAGACCCAGACCGAGCACTTCAAAAAACTCCTGGAAAAGACCGGGGAGCTCTACAAGGATTTCCCCGAGGCCAATGTCGACGTTCCGGATAACCTCAGGGAACTCCAGAAGATCCAGCAAAAATGGTTCGAAGCCTACCGGGATTGGATGAACGAATACACGGAGCCCTTTGCCGATCTTATCGATGCCTTTCCCGGAAAAGAAGAAGGGACCAAAAGAGAAAGCACCGAGTTCAAGGACGTTTACCTCAAGTTCCTCGAGTTCTGGGCACCGGTCCAATCAGCTTTGTTCAACGGAAAGCGGAACGCCCAAAACATCGACACCTTACTCGATTCGACCAAACTCAAAGAATTGATGGATGTGGCCGGGGACCATTTCTATACCCCGGCGGCTAAATATACCCTCGAGCTTGGGCAGGAATGGAACCGGATCATGAAAGAATGGGGGATGGATTATTGGTCCACCCTGCGCCAGGAAAAGGACCTGGACCTCATGGATCCCAACTCCTGGATAGGTCAGACCCCTATGGACCTGTCCCGGGAATTCTTTCGGGAACAACGCCAATTCCTCTTCCCTTATCTCCGGATCTTTATGGCCGGTTCCAAAGGGGGCGACACGATCGAGCGGAACCTTAAGTTCCTGGAAACCGCGGCCGACCACGCCAAAAAGATCGGGGAATTCCAATACATCCTCTATCAAAAGGCGCAGGAAGGGACTGAAAACTTCATCGCCGAAGTCAAAGAAGAACTGGGACAAGGGGAGACCTACGACAGCCTCTTGAAGGTCTTTCAAAAATGGATCTCTCACCTCGAAAAGGTCTATTTGGATTACTTCTATAGCGATGAATATTCGAGCTTTCAAGCTGAACTCCTTAATCGGGGCTTGGATGTACGAAGGCAGATGAACGAATTGACGGAGGAACTCCTGGAACCCACTCCCATCATGCTTCAGAAAGAGGGAGATGAGTTGGGTGAACGGGTCCACAACCTCCGCCGGACCGTGCGGGACCTCCAAACAGAGGTGGACGCCCTTCGAAACGAGCTCAAGGCCGTGAAAGCTGAAAAGGAAGAGGCGAAAGAAGCAAACTCGGGACCCTCCCCCTCGGAGAAGCGCAACGACAGCTCTAAAACCGCCGGGAAAGCGGCATCGAACAAAAAAGGTTCCAGCTCCGGCGCTCAAAAGAAGTCCACGACGAGGAAGACCAAGAGCAGTACTGGAAAAGGCAACAGCAAAAGCAAAGGATCCGGATCCTAAAAGCACGCGTAAGAAATGAAGCTGGATACAAAAAAGATCTTGGAAGAAGTCAACGAAACCGGGGAAAAAGTCCTCGAAGGCGCTCGCACTTTGGGCAACATAGAGCAACTCGACATTGCCACGGCCCCTAAAGAGGCCGTTTATCAAACGGAAGATGTGACCCTTTACCACTATTACCGGGAGACGGAACCCCAGGTAAAAACACCGGTCCTCCTCTGCTATGCCCTCGTGAACAGGCCCGACATGCTGGACCTCCAGCCGGACCGCAGCCTGATCCGCAAGCTCCTGGAAAAAGGGCTCGACATCTACCTGATCGACTGGGGTTATCCCACCAAAGCCGACCGGTACCGGACCATGGACGACTACATCAATTGGTTCATGGATGATATGGTCGACCATATCAGAAAAAGCCACGGCATCAACAGCATCGATCTGGCTGGCATATGCCAGGGTGGTACCTTTAGCACGATCTATAGTGCCCTGCACCCGGAAAAGATCAAGAACCTGATCACCTTCGTGACCCCCATCGATTTCTCCAATGACGACGGACTTCTGAACAAGTGGGTGCGGGACATGGACGTGGACCGAGTCGTGGACTCCTTCGGAGGGATGGTACCGGGCAGCTTCATGAACTTCGGATTCGCCCTGATCAATCCCATGATCGATGCCCATAAAATGGTCGGGATCTACAACGATCAGGATGACCATGCCAAGATGATGAACTTCATGCGCATGGAGAAATGGATCAATGATAGCCCAGACCAGGCGGGCGAGTGTTTCAGACAATACCTCAAGGACCTCTATCAGGAGAACAAGCTTGCCAAAGGTGAACTCGAAGTGGGCGGTAAACGCGTCGACCTCAGCAACATCACCATGCCCCTGCTCAACATCTATGCAAAAAAGGACAACCTCGTTCCTCCTGCCTCCACCAAACCCCTTAATGACCTTGTGGGATCGGAGGACAGTGAAACTTACGAGTTCCCGGGAGGCCATATTGGGGTCTTTGTAGGATCGAAATCCCAGAAGGACCTCGGTCCGACGGTTGCGAATTGGCTCTACGAGCGGGACGACTAAAGGACAGCGACCAGGGACAAGGGCCGAGCATCCTTTTTTTACACGGTGCCGGAATGGACCATTCCATCTGGGACCCCTGCATTCAAGCCCTCTCCCCCTTCTATCACTGCCTCGCTCCGGATCTACCGGGCCACGGGGACTCCCCCGAACTAAAAGAAAAGGCCTTTACGATCCATGACCTCGTGAGCGAATTGCAGTTCTATCTGCAGGAAAAAGGCTGCTCTAACCTTTATGTCGCGGGCCATTCCATGGGCGGTCATATCGCCCTGCTCCTGGCCCTGAAAGCCCCCAGCAGGGTGCGTTCCCTCTTCCTCGTTTCCCCGGCCGGGCTCGAGCACTTCACCAAGACCGAAAAACAAAGGATGAAGCAATGGATGGGAATGGCCGAAAAATTCGGCAATGATCAAGCCAACCGCTTTTTCCTCGAAAAGATCGCCCGGGAACCCTGGCCGAACAGCTTCCCCGCCAGTTCATACCAAACGCTATTCCAATGTATCCGGGCCATGATGGAAGAACCGGTCCGCCCTTACGCCCCCCATATTGAACAGCCACTACGAATACTGATGGGGACAATGGACGGGATGATCCCGAACCGTTTCCTCCACCCGGACTTAAGCGCCGAGCAAATGGTTCGCTCTGCCTGTTCGGAATTTCCGGACGGCCAGTACCAGATGGTCAAAAATGGGGGGCATTTCATGCCAAATACGCATCCGGACCTCGTTCGTGAATGGATCCTGGAGCAAATACGGGAAAAAAGGGAAGATGATGGCTGAGCGATCCCCAATGCTTCCTTTTTGATCAAGCGTATCCCGTTCCTAAAAAAACCCGTTTGACCCAAAGCAAGATTTGGTCAAACGGGCTTGAATGTGCAGCCGCATTCGCGGCGAAAATTCCGTGGTCGGGATGGCTGGATTCGAACCAGCGGCCGCACGTCCCCCAGACGTGTACTCTAACCGGACTGAGCTACATCCCGATCTGCCTGCAGACCCCACTTCGGGGTCTTGAAGGGGTTACGAAGATATTCAGCTTGCACCGGATTTGCAAGAACGATCAGAGCACCAGTGCCGTTATCCCTGTTAAAAAAGGTCCACCCCCTCCTTCACCCTTTAAATTTGCTCCCGGTAGATCCATATAAAATGCCCCATCAGCTTGCCCAAACATTCACCCTTTTCCTGCTCCTAACCGGACTTGCTGTCCTTGATCCATATTCCTCGGTAGCCCAAAGAACGTATGAGGTCCAAGGGACCATTGTGGATGATTCCACGGGCAAACCACTAACCGGGGCCACCATCTTTGCCAAAGATATCCAGCAGGGAACGGCCACCGGGGAGAAGGGGAAATTCCGTATGAGATTACCGGCTGGGGAGCACACCCTGCGCATCACCTTCGTGGGATACAAGACCCTCAAACGCACGATCGAAATAAAGCGTGACCGAACCCTAACCTTTCGGCTTGAATCCGAAATGGTAACGACAAAGGAAGTAACGGTCGAAGGGGAACGCCCCGATCAGAACGTCAAGGGCACCGATATGGGAACAGAGAAGATGGAAATGGAAAAGATCCAGAAACTCCCGGCTTTCCTCGGAGAGGTGGACGTGCTCAAGACCATCAAACACCTGCCGGGCGTAAATTCCTCCAGGACGGGAACATCCGGATTCTACGTCCGGGGCGGGGGACCCGACCAGAACCTCGTGCTCCTCGATAACGCCGTCGTTTACAACCCCTCCCACCTCTTTGGCTTCTTTTCCATTTTCAATTCCAGAACGGTCGATGAGATCAAGCTCATCAAAGGAGGCATGCCCGCAGCCTATGGAAGCCGCCTGGCATCGGTCCTGGACATCAAGACCAAACAAGGCAATATGAAGGAATTCCAGGGAGAGGGAAGTGTCGGGCTGATCTCCTCGAAGCTCACCCTGGAAGGGCCTATTAAAACCGACACCACTTCTATTATCCTTTCAGGACGACGCACTTACATCGATGCCTTGGCCGAACCCCTCATCCCCAACGATTCAAGATTCCAAGGGACCCGCTACTTTTTCTACGACGCCAATGCCCGGCTCGATCATCGCTTCGATAAGAATGACCTTCTCACCATAAGCGCTTACCACGGCAGGGATCGCTTCAAATTCAAGAACAACGAGACCGATATCGATATCCGGATCCCCTGGGGCAATACCATCGTATCAGCCCATTGGCGGCATTACTTTGATGAGGAACGATATCTGCGGACCACCGGCCTTTTCAGCGACTACCAATTCACCTTTGACGCGACCCAGGATCAGTACGATGCCGCTCTTTTCTCCGGCATACGAGATGTGAGTTTAAAAGCAGATTATTTCGACCGGACCCACCCCCTGCACGATCTCCGCATCGGTCTCGAAGGGACCTTCCATACCTTCACTCCGAGCAATGTTTCGGCAGAATCCGGGGACGTGTCCTTTGATACAGGAAATTTCACCAGGATATATGCCAATGAAGGGGCCATCTACGCCCAGGACAAATACAGCGTGACGGAACATTTCAAAGTGAACGCTGGTCTCCGGGTATCCGGCTTTCAGCAGATCGGCCCCTTCACCCGTTTCGTAGAGAATGAACAGGATGAAATCGTGGACACCATTCATCATGGGTCCTTTAAGAACATCGCCCTCTACGGAGGCCTCGAACCGCGCCTGCAAGCCCGTTATAAACTGAATGAGCGGTCCTCCGTAAAGGCATCCTATACCCGGAACCTACAGTATATCCACCTCACCTCGATGTCGCCGGTATCCCTGCCAACGGATGTGTGGTTGCCGAGTTCCTCCATCATTGAACCCCAAAAGGGGACCCAATACGGAGTGGGTTATTTCCGAAATTTCAAGGACAACACCTACGAAAGCTACCTACAGCTCTATTACAAAGAAATGGACAACCTGGTGGAATTCGAGGAGGGGGCCACACCCGAAGGCGGCGTGAACAACAACATCGACAATCAACTCACCTTCGGCAAGGGATGGTCCTACGGGGCCGAGGTCTTCTTCAAAAAACGGCTCGGGGATCGATTCACCGGCTGGATCGGCTACACCTGGTCAAAGACGACTCGCAAGTTCGATGAGATCGACGACGGGGACCCCTTCCCCTCGAAATTCGACAGACGCCATGACCTCTCCGTGGTAGCGAATTACAAGCTGAACGAGCGTTGGGGGTTCAGCTCCACCTTTGTCTACGCTACAGGCAATGCCATAACCCTACCAGTGTCGCGCTACATGATCGAAGGACAGGTGGTGAGTGAATACGGCGAACGGAATTCTTTCAGAATGCCCCCTTATAACCGCCTCGACCTCTCTGCCAATTACAGCACACCGAAATACAAAGAAAAAAAGGACCCCGTGACCGGGGAGACCGAAAAGATCAAGAAAAAATTCCGTTCGAAATGGAGCTTTTCGGTCTACAACGCCTACAACAGGGCAAACCCCTTTTTCCTCTACTTCGACAATGAAGGGGATTTCTCCCAGGGGGAATTGGATGTCAGCGCCAAACAAGTCTCCCTTTTCCCGATCCTACCCTCGGTCACCTGGAAATTCTCGTTCTAAGTCCGAAAAGGCTTCACAAATGGGCGCAATGGAGGCGCAAAGACCCCAAAGGACCTTCTATCGGATGGCACTGAATGGGCAAACAAGCTATTGTCAACGCAAATGGTAAGACCATAAAATTCAAGGAGCAACACAGCTGAGATGGAAAGGATAAAAGCAGGGCTGGCGGTACAGGAGCTGGATCAACCGGCCCTTTCCTTGCTTTCCGGGACAGCGACCAATTCCGCAAGTTTATCGACGGCCTGATCGATCTCGGCTTTCCCAACCATGAGCGGTGGTGCAAGACAAATCATGGTCCCCGGGCGGCCACTCCCTAACAACACGCCTTGCTCTTGGGCTTCCTGGAGGACATCATCCACTGGATTCGCCGCGTTCTTCTCGACGC
>CAYVSK010000027.1:0-9849 GCA_964453635.1 uncultured Weeksellaceae bacterium
GATCCCGAAAACCTCTTGACCACCTTTTATTCTTGCCATAGCCGTATCGACCTTAAATGGCCGAAGACCGGTGGTATCTACTTTCAATAAAGCCAGATCGTAAACTTTATTGGTCCGGATTATCGATGCCTTGGCACTTTTTTCTTTATTAAAAAAGACCACTTTTAAGGAATTATTATGAGCTCCAATTGCATGATAATTCGTGATTATATGACCATCAGAGGAAACCAAGCATCCACTTGCGGATCCATCTTTTGTTTTTAACCCCTCTCCGACGGGCTTACTTTGGGTTGTATCTGAATTTTTGGGATTTTTCAATGGAATAGGCTGCCACTTTTTTGCTGTTTCCTTTTGGAATTCATCTTTTTTCAATTTTTCTTGAACTTCTTCTCTTTTAAGTAAAAATATAAGTGATGTGTATAAGGCATCGAACAAAGCCCTTTCCCCTTTGAATCTGGAATTCTTATAGGCTTTGCCATCTTTATTAGGATTAGTGGCCGTCCCTGATCAGTGTCGACCGCTTCGACCTGGACCTTCCTCATCAAAGCTGGTCATAATTGGTCGGTCCTCCTTTTTTCTTCGTGAGAAATGTCATTTATTTACGCTGTATTTTTCGGCGATCTTTGCAAAAACTACATCCCATGAATAACAGAAAGACCGCAGTAGTGATCATTCTGATCGTCCTGCTCTACCCCTTCCGGGTGGGCATCATGTCCCCCCATGAATACAGCAACACCTATAGCCTGATCATGTTCCTGATCACCATCATCGGGCTCGGTGTAGCGGTTTATCTCCTCGAAAAGGAAGACAAAGAGACCAATGGAAGCACCTAAGGAATTCTTTCTCGTACCGACCGATTTCTCAGAGAACGCGGAGAACGCGATCGATCATGCCGTGCCCCTGGCGGACAAGATGGGAGCGGGGGTCCTGCTTTGTAATGCGTTCTCCATCCCTTATACCAGTTCCTCGATCCTGGTATCCATGACCGAGATCATGCGGGAGGATTCAGAGAAGGCCCTGCAAAAATTAAAGGACAAAGTACTGGAAAGGCATTCCGACAGATCCGTCCATATCAGGATCCAAGCCATATCGGGGGAATTGACCGATGCCATCCATTCCATCATCCAGACCGAAAAGATCTCTCTCGTTGTCATGGGGACCAAGGGAAGTTCCCAGTGGGGCGCGGCATTGTTCGGCAGCACGACCTCAAAGGTGATCAACAAGATCCCCCTGCCCATTTTGGCGATCCCTGAGCAAAGTCGCTTCGTGGAGCCGAAAAAAGTGGTCTTCGCGACCGATTTCGACCTGGAACACAGCCGCTCCTCCCTCCATTTCCTGACCCGTTTCGTCGGAGCCTTCAACAGCGAACTGGAGATGGTGACCGTTCAAAAGAATAGCGAGGAAGAGGGAACGACACCCATTTTCATCGAGAACCTGGAAGCCATTAAGCAAGACTTGAAGCTCGAACACCTCGAACACTCCTTCGACTACATCCAAAGCGATGATGTTGAGGATGGGATCATCCAACACTTCCAAGAGCGTGGCGGGGATATGCTGGTCATGATCGCCAAGGATTATCCGTTCCTCGAACGGATCTTCCATAAAAGCCTTACCAAGCGGGTGGCGTTACACACGCGGACCCCGCTCCTGGTCCTACACGAGGAATGAAAAGCCAATTGCTTTTTCGTCCCTCCCTCTCCTCGATACTCCTTATATCAAGCCCCGTGATTTGAATTCCAGATAGTGGTTGATCGTGTTCACGGTCAGTTCCTCCGGCGCCGTGAAAAGGTTATACACCCCGTATTGGGTGAGTTCCGCAGCGATCTGTTCCTTTTCGTGGATGAATTGGCGAGCCAGGGTCTGTTGGTAGATCATTTCCGTATCGACAGGCCTCTGTTCTACAAAGGCATCCAGTTCTCTGTTGCGAAAAAAGACCACCAGGAGCAAATGATCCCGCGCGAGCTTTCGGAGGTAAGGCAATTGCCGACGCATGCCCGAAAGGGTCTCGAAATTGGTGAAGAGCAACAACAAGCCCCGCTGGGTCACTTTCCGCTTGACGAAGGTGGAAAGCCGGCGGTGGTCGCTTTCCAGAAAATCGGTCCGCTGGCGATATAGCAACTCAAGGATCCGTTGCATTTGCACCGAACGGCGGCTGGCGGGTAACTGCGCATGCACTTGGTGGGAGAACGTGACCAGCCCGGCCCGGTCCTTTTTGTAAAGGGCGATGTTGGATATGACCAAAGCGGCATTGATCGCATGGTCCAAAAGGGTCATCCCATCGAAGGGCATTTTCATGGCACGCCCCATATCGATGAGACTGTAGACCGGCTGGGCCCGTTCATCCTGGTACTGGTTGACCATCATTTTTCCCCTCCTTGCCGTGGCTTTCCAATTGATGGTCCGCTGGTCGTCCCCCTGCACGTATTCACGGATCCGGTCGAACTCGAGGCTCTGCCCCACCCGGCGGATCCGTTTGACCCCCACTTCGTGCAAGCGGTCGGTGAAAGCCAGCAATTCGAAACGGCGCATTTTCAGAAAGGCCGGATAGACAGGCACGGTCTTTTGAAACGGGAAGCGGTATCTTCGTCGTAGTAAGCCCAGGGGACTTTCAACAAAGACATTCAGGGCCCCGAAAGCATATTCCCCCCGCTCAGTGGGGCGGATCTGGTAAGCGAGCTCCCGGCTCTCCCCTGCCCCCACCCGTACAGAAAAACGACCGTCCCGGATCTGAAGCTGGACGGGCAACTCATCCACCAGATCGATACGGGCGGAAAAGGGATGATCGTTCCGGACATATAGCCGAATGCGGTTCTGGTCCCCATTCGATAGCTTTTCCGGAACATTCCGCTGCGCCCGGACCCCTTCCCTGGGGCGATAAAGGAGAAAAAGTTCGACGGCTACGAGGCCCCCGCTTCCCAACAACAGGGGATCCAGTATTCCGTACAACACCGGGAAAAAGAACCCCAACGCGCTAATGACCGCCATGCCCAGAAGCAGAAAGAAAAATCTACTGGTGAGATACAAGGACCTGAAAAAGCTCGAAAGACCGCCCATGGGCATTTATTCCGGTAAAAAAGGGGGCCTCTTCACCCCCAACGCATCCAAATATCCGAAAATCGCCCTTAAAAGGGGCAGTCCCCTTTTGGAGCATTCGCGTTCGGAACTGCGGAAACCCGCCGAGCATCAAAAGCGATCGGAAGCCCCCTTGCCACCTTTCCATTCTCTTCTTTTTCCCAGGACCCCAGCTTTTGGGACCGTCCCGGAAAATTGGTACGGGATAGTACCTAATTAAATAAATTACCTTGTATTACATAGTACTATAAAATTTATATATTTGTAGCAGACCCGATAGGAAGTCTTAGATGATGAAGATCGAGAACACCAAAGCCCAAATGCGGAAAGGGATCCTGGAGTACTGCATCCTGGCCATGCTGTCCCGGGGTGAGGCCTACCCTTCCGAGATCCTGGAGAAGCTCAAAGAATCCAGGCTGATCGTGGTAGAGGGCACCCTCTATCCCCTCCTGACCCGTTCCAAGAATGCCGGATTGCTAACCTATCGATGGGAGGAATCGAGTTCGGGTCCACCGAGAAAGTATTACAAACTCACCGAGTTGGGCCGGGAATTCCTCCGGGAACTGGACAATACCTGGGAGGAACTCGAATCGGCCGTCCGATCGGTCCGCGACCACAAAAGCCCGCAAAACGATGAATAAGACCGTACGCGCCAACGTAGCCGGCGTCGTCTTCAACATCGAGGAGGACGCTTACAACAAGCTCAAGGATTACCTGGACGGGATCCGCAGGAATTTCAAGAATTCCGGGGACCAAAAGGAGATCATCGACGACATCGAGGCCCGGATCGCAGAGTTGTTCCAGGAAAAGGCCAAGGGTCCCGACCAGGTGGTCACCCTCGATATCGTCGAGGAGGTCATCGAAATGCTGGGGCAACCCCGGGATTACGATGCTGGCGAGGAGCAGGAAAAAGAAACGGAGGAGCGGACGGACCAGGAAGAGACCGCGACCCGGAAACGCGTCTTCCGGGACCCGGATGATCGCTTCATCGGTGGGGTCTGCGCGGGTATCAGTGCTTACCTGGGATGGGACCCCATGTGGCTCCGTCTGGCCTTCGTGATCGCCCTTCTTATCGGCGGGATGGGGCCCCTCATCTACCTGGTACTATGGATTGTCATGCCCATTGCCAAGACCCGCGCGGAGAAACTCCAGATGCGTGGGGAACCCGTGAACATCGACAACCTTAAAAAAAAAGTAAAGGAAGAGACGGAGCGGGTTAAGGAAGGGGTGGACCGGATGGCGGAAGAGACCCGCCGATTCGACAGCGAAAAGGTCAAGAAACGAGCAAGGAATGGGGTGGACCGGATCGGGGATTTCCTCCTCGAGCTTCTCAGTTTACTGGGCAAGGCCGTGATCAAGCTGCTCGGTTTCTCGCTGATCTTAGTGGGGATCGCCATGGCCATTGCTCTGCTTACGCTCCTGCTGGGCGGGAATATTTCTCTGATCTTCCTGCACGGTTCAGGTGCGGAGCTCGATCCACTCGGGCAGGTCCTGCACTGTTTCACGGCCCCTTCTTCCTACCCCCTCTTCTTCACCGGCCTTTTGTTGGTCCTGGGAATACCCGTAATTGGACTCTTCTATGCGGGTATCCGGCTTCTCTTCGATATACGGCAGAGTTCCGGGAAGGCCGGGTTGGTCCTTTTCATCCTGTGGCTGATCGGGATCGGCGTTCTTACAATGGCCCTGCTTCACGGCTTTGATATGAACTGTCTCGATAGGATCGGGGTCAACGGAGCACATCCAGCCTTTCCGCATCCAGTTTGAGCAAAATGAACAAGAGGATGGTGAAAGCCAAGAACGAGGAGCCCCCGTAGCTAAAAAAGGGCAGAGGGATCCCGATCACCGGAGCGAGCCCAATGGCCATGCCGATGTTGATGTTCATGTGCATGAAGAATATGCAGGCCACGCCATATCCATAGATCCGGGTAAATGCGGACCGCTGTCGTTCAGCGACCATGGTGATCCGAATGATGAAAAAGATGAAAAGCCCGATCACCAGGGTGCTGCCCAGAAAACCCCATTCCTCTCCGATGGTGCAGAATATGAAATCGGTGCTCTGCATCGGCACATACTTGTACTTCGTCAAGGTCCCTTCCAGATAGCCTTTTCCCATAAACCCTCCGGAACCGATCGCGGTCATGGACTGCTCAACGTTGTACCCCGCTCCCTGGGGATCCTCCAGCAGACCCAGGAGAATGTGGACCCGTTCTTGCTGATAATCCGTCAGTATGCGATTGAATGCCTGGTCCACGATCCCGACCCAGAGGATGCTTCCGACCAGGATACTGATCAGAAGGATCGAGACCCTTTTTCTATTCCTTTTCGGTAAAAAGACCTGAAGGAGGGGATGGAGCAAGGCACCGATCAGGGCCAGAAAGATCATGAGACTGTATTCTCCGGGTATCGAAATATCCGTAAAAGGAAGGGTGGTGTTGGTCGCCCCCATGAGCAAGGAAAGAACCCCGAGAATAACGGCCAAAAAGAAGGCCAGAAGGAAATTCCCCGATAACCCCTCCCGATACAGCACGAGCAAAAAGGCACTAAATATTAAAGCGGTCCCCGTATCCGACTGCAGGAGGATCAAAGCAGCAGGAAGGGCGATGATCAGGGCAGAAATGAGCTTGGTCCCCGGCGCACGGAATACTGTACCCATTCGGCTCAAATAAGATGCAAGGAACAAAGCCGTGGCCGGTTTCGAGAACTCAGAGGGTTGGATCGCATAGCCTCCCAAATGGAACCAGGACCGCGAACCCCGAACGCTTTCCCCAAAGAAAAGGACGGCAACGAGCAATAAGACCATCAACACATAAAACCAGGGCGCGAACTTCCTGAAAAAATCCGCTTCGATCAAAAGCACGATGGCTCCGGTAAAGAGCCCGATCAGGATCCAGACGAGTTGTTTACCATATTCCTTACTGAGATCATAGGGCATGGGGTGTGCCTGATCGTAATTGGCCGAATAGATGTTGGCCCACCCCATCAGAACAAAGAGCAGATACAAGAGGATCAGCCCCGTATCCAGGCGAAGCCATATGTTGTCCCCTCTACGGATGGTCGACAAAGTTTTTGTCCAGGATCCTTTTCTCCACGCGCGGTTCGGAAATGGAATCCCGCAGGTATTTTTCGATCATCAAGCGCGATACAGGGGCGGCCCAGGTTCCGCCGAAACCAGCTTTCTCAATATAAACCGCCACCGCGATCTTGGGATCCTCCCTCGGTGCAAAGGCCATAAATACGGAATGGTCCTCCCCATGCGGATTCTGTACCGTACCGGTCTTACCGCAGACCTCGATCTCCTCGATACGCGCCCGCCGGGCCGTACCACCGGCTTCTTCCACCACGGCCCGCATGGCATCGATCGGCACCTGAAAATATTCAGGTCTTATCCCGGTCTCTTTCCGCTCCTGAAAACGGGGTAGCTTCCCGCCTTCTTCACCGATCCGCTTCACCAGGTGCGGTGTATAGTAATGGCCCCGGTTGGCGATCGTGGCAGCCAAATTCGCCATTTGAAGGGGGACGAGGGAGAGTTCCCCCTGTCCGATGCTCAGGGAATAGATCGTCCGAAAACCCCAACGGCCCTCTCCATAGACCTGGTCATAATAATCCGGGCCGGGGATATTCCCGCTTTTTACATTGCTCAGATCGATATCGAGCCGCTGTCCCAGCCCAAAGCTCTTCACGTCGGTTTTCCAGGCATCGAGTCCCAGGGCAGCATCCTTCCTGGCATCATCAGCGCGCCCCTGGAGCAGGATCTTTTTAAATGCCAGGTAGAAATACATGTTGCTGGACCTTTTGATCCCATTGAAAAGGTCGTAATAGCCCGGGGATACATGATCCCCGATCACACTCCCATCGCAATAAAAGGTCGTCTCCTCGCTCAAAACTCCCTGATCCTGCCCGACGAGCGCCTGAACGATCTTGAAGATCGAACCGGGCGGGTAAAGGGACATGGTCGCCCGGTTGAACAAGGGATCGAGGGAATCCTTCTGGAGCGTCCTGTAATTTTTGGACCGCACCCGCCCCACGAGCTTTTGGGGATTGTAATCCGGCGATGAAAGCATGGTCAGTACTTCCCCGGTGGAGGGCTCGATGGCCACGATGCTCCCGACCTTGTTGTCCATCAGTCGCTCCCCGTATCGCTGAAGGTCCGCGTCCAGGGTCGATATCAGGTCCTTGGCGGGCTTGGCCAGGGTATCGTACGCGCCGCCTTTATAAGGTCCTTTTTCCTGGTTGTGCACATCGACCACCACGTACTTGACCCCCTTCTCACCCCGCAGGTATTCCTCATAGGTCTTTTCGATCCCGTTGGCCCCGATGTAATCCCCCGCTTCGTAATAGGGATCCTTTTCCACCCGTTCTTTGCTGACCTCACTTACATATCCGAGGACGTGCGGTGCCGTTTGAGCGGGATAGGTCCGTACGGTCCGCGATCGCCCATAAAATCCAGGATACTTATAAAGTTTTTGAGCGATCTTGGCGAAGTCCTCCCCGGGGATCTGTTTCATGAAGATGGAGGCCTTATAAGGAGACCGGGGCGGGGTTCGGGCCTTCTCGAGCTTTTCGAGAAAGGTGTTCCTTTCAATGCCCATCATTTCACAGAAACTGGCCGTATCGATATCCTCGACCTCCCGGGGCACGACCATGAGATCGTAAACCGCCGTATTGGCGACCAGCAACTCCCCATCCCGGTCGTAGATGAGCCCCCGGGATGGATAAATAGTGACGCGCCGTTCGGTGATATTCGTGGCCTTGATCTTCCATTTTTCCTGGATGACCTGGATGAAGAGGAGACGAAAGACAAAGATCACACCGACCCCGATAAAAACCGCGAACAATAGATATTTCCTGTTCTCAGCACCCATTATAGCCGCCGGGATGGGCTAAACAACAAAAACTGGACGATGACCACAAAGGCCAGGGTCAAGGCTGACCCAACGAAAGCCCGCCAAAGCGTGCGGAAAAATTCTCCGAAATGAAAGATCTCCACATAGTTGAGCCAGATGTGATGGACCAGGATCAGAATACCGGCATAGGAAAAGAACCAGGAAAAGCCCATCGACCGGAGGCTGGGCTTCATTCCACTCTCATACCCCTCCCTCGGCTCCAAGGCCCGTAGAACGAAAGGACGGACAAAGCCGAGCGTAACGGATGCCGAAGCATGCATACCCACCGTACCGGCAAAAAGATCCACACCAAACCCGGCCAGAAAAGCGAGTACAAGTATCAACCAACCCGGGGTCTCAAAGGGCAGCAGGAGAATGAATAGCACGTAGAGATAGGGGTCGTAAACCCCGCCCAGGGCCACCTGATCCAGGACGAGCCCCTGGAGGAGGACGAGCAAAACAAAACGGTAAGTGTTCCGGAAAAGCTCACTCAACATGGTCTTCCTTCCTTGATCGCTCGAGCTTTTTCTGTTCCTCCCTCAAGACGTTTTTCACGATATAGACCCGATAGGTATTGTGAAAATCCGTGGCCAGTTCCACCCGTATCCGGAGGTAGTTGCTTTCGGGCCGCTCTTCCACCGTTTTGACCCGGCCCACCATGACACCCCTCGGAAAAATACCGGACGCCCCCCGGGTTACGACGGAATCCCCGGGTTGAACATCCGCATACTTTGGCACATCCTTCATGAAAGCTTCATTGGGATCGGCTCCCTTCCAGTGAAGCAAGCCAAAATAATCCGTCCGCCGTATCCGCACACTGGCATAAAAGTTCAGGTTCAGAACGGGCATGACCGTCGCATAGTGCTCGGATACGTCGGAGACGATCCCCACCATCCCGTTCTGCCCAATGACCCCCATTTCCGATTCAACCCCGTCCCGCCAACCGCGGTCGATGGTCAGGAAATTCTTTTTATGGGCCACCGAACTGTTGATAACGCGGGCCGGTGTATAATAGAATTGTTGGCGGTACAGCGTATCATTGATGCGCACAAGGTCCCCGTTCCCCAGGCGGCGGTAGGAGTTCTTTTTGAGTTCCTGTCTCAGGGTTGCGTTCTCACGGGCCAACTGGTCATTTACCTTTTTCAGGCGGAAATAATCGGCGATCCCGGCCCGCATTTCGAACAACCTCCCAGTTACCCGGTTGGTGAATTGATAATATCGGGATCCGTGAACACTGTTGTTCTGGACCAGGAAGAAAAAGGACACGGCCTGAAGGATGATGAAAAGCAACCCGAGGCGATGCCTGATCACAAATCTTATAAGGCCCCGCATGAATCCATGAATACTTTCGGCTTCTCCCCAAAGTACGCAAAAGTTGGGGGAAAGATCCGGAAAAGAAAAAGGTTGGCTTGAAAATGATCCTTAATCCCGGATGAGGAACTGGAAGTTATCGATGTTCTTAAGGGCGATCCCGGTTCCCCGAGCGACGGCCCTCAATGGGTCATCGGCGATGTGGACCGGCAATTTGGTCTTAATGGAGATCCGCTTGTCCATGCCCCGCAACATGGAACCACCCCCCACAAGGTATATCCCGGTCTTGTATATGTCGGCAGAAAGTTCGGGTGGGGTCATCTCGAGGGCACTGAGGATCGCTTCCTCGATCTTGGTGATGGATTTGTCAAGGGCATGCGCGATCTCCACGTAATTCACCTTGATCTCTTTTGGAACGCCGGTCATAAGGTCCCTTCCACGCACCGAGAAATCCGCTGGCGGTTCATCCAATTCCGGCAGGGCAGAGCCAACTTCCATTTTGATCCGTTCGGCGGTCCGCTCTCCGATCAAAATGTTGTGTTGCCGCCGCATGTACTCTTCAATATCGCGGGTAAAATCATCC
>CAYVSK010000027.1:9859-25795 GCA_964453635.1 uncultured Weeksellaceae bacterium
GCGGATGGATTTGTCACAGACGATCCCCCCAAGGGCGATGACCGCGATCTCGGAGGTCCCGCCCCCGATATCGATGATCATATTCCCCATGGGCTCCCCCACATCGATACCGATCCCGATCGCCGCTGCCATGGGTTCATGGATCAAATAGACATCCTTCGCCCCGGCGTGCTCGGCCGAATCCCGTACAGCCCTTTTTTCCACTTCCGTGATCCCCGAGGGGATACAGATCACCATCCGAACGGTGGGAGCAAAGATGCTCTTGTTCTGTTTGATCTTTTTGATCATGCCGCGGATCATGTGCTCCGCTGCATGAAAATCGGCTATGACACCATCTTTCAGGGGGCGTACGGTCTTGATATTGTCGTGGGTCTTGCCATGCATCAACTGGGCTTCTTTGCCCACGGCGATCACTTTCCCGGTGTTCCGGTCCACAGCCACAATGGAGGGATCATCTATGACCACCTTATCGTTATAGATGATCAGGGTATTGGCTGTTCCCAGATCGATCGCGATCTCTTTTGTCAGAAAATCCAGTACCCCCATTCTCTTCAATGTTTGAAGTGCCGATAGCCGGTGAAGACCATGGCCATATTTTGCTCGTTACAGTGGTCGATCGAGTCCTGATCGCGCTTGGACCCCCCTGGCTGAACAACGGCATCGATACCGGCTTCACCCGCGATCTCCACACTATCGGAAAACGGGAAGAAAGCATCGGAAGCCATGGCAGCTCCCTTGAGATCAAAGCCAAAACCCCGGGCCTTTTCAATGGCCTGTTTCAACGCATCCACCCGGGAGGTCTGCCCAACCCCACTCGCCAGGAGCTGACCATCCCGGGCCAGGACGATGGCATTGGAGCGCGTTTGCTTAACGATCCGGGCCGCAAAGAGTAGATCCTCCACCTGGGCCGGACCGGGCTCCTTGCGGGTGACAGTCTCCATATCCGATGTGCTCAGGGATTTGTCATCCCGGTCCTGAGCAAGGACCCCGTTGAGCGCGGTCCGAAGTTCCCGGGCCGGTACGGGGAATTTTTTCAGACGGAGCAGGGTCCGCTTTTCTTTCTTTCCAAAAAGGGCCCGTGCTCCTTCAGAAAAATCCGGAGCAATAAGGACCTCGAAAAAGATCTCGTCGATATGGCCGGCCACGGTCTCGTCCAATTCCCGGTTGGTGACGATAATGCCGCCGAAAGCCGATACGGGGTCGCCCTCCAGAGCCTTCTTCCAGGCGGTGGTCAGGTCGTCGGCCGAGGCCACGCCACACGCATTGTTGTGCTTTAGGATCGCCACCGTGGGCCGGTCGGAAGGGAATTCCCCGATCAAACGAAGCGCGGAATCGACGTCGAGCATGTTGTTATAAGAGAGGGCCTTCCCCTGGACTTTGTCAAAGATATCCTCGAGGTCTCCGAAAAATGTTCCGGACTGGTGTGGATTCTCCCCATAGCGGAGGGCTTCTCCATCGGCATATGCCAAATGAAGCCCCTGACCCGGGTCGAAATGCTGAGCAACGACCGCATCGTAATGCGCCGAAACGGAAAAAGCCGCAGCAGCATATCGTTTCCGCTCTGCAAGGCTGGTGACCCCCCCTTTCTTTTCGAGCAGCTCCATCAATCCCCCGTAATATTTCCGGGAGGGGATGACCATCACATCATTGAAATTCTTGGCAGCGGCTCTGATCAGGGCGATACCCCCGACATCGATCTTCTCAATGGCCGCTTGTTCACCGGGGTCCTCGGCAAGGGTCTCTTCGAAGGGATAGAGATCCACGATCACCAGATCGATCTCCGGGATGTGGTATTCGCTTAACTGGCTCGCATCCGCTTCCTCTTCACGCCTGGCCAAAATACCCCCGAAGACCTTGGGATGGAGGGTCTTGACACGTCCCCCGAAAATGGAGGGGAAGGAGGTCAACCCTTCAACGGACAGAATGGGCAGCCCCTTTTCTTTAAGATAGGCATGCGTACCCCCTGTGGAATACAATTCGACCCCCAGCTCGGAGAGCTTCCGTGCGATCTCTTCCACGCCCTCTTTGTTGTATACGGCCAACAGGGCACTGCCGATCCGTTTCTCGTTCGCATCGGGCGGGTTTCCCTCGGGGTGAACCCCAGAGGCCGGCGATTCGGTATCCATTTCCTTTTTGTTGCCCATTTCTATTGCGGGGAACCTCTTTTGCAAGTTTAGCAATAAAGCGGACGACAGCCAATCAAAAGTGTTCGCGAACCTGCCGCTTTATTGATATTTTCGGGAATCTCAACGATGCTTTATGGGTTCCTCCCTGGTCTTATTTCTACAAGTCTTTCGCGAATCGGTCACTTTCGCCGTCAAAAGCCTCGTTGTGAACAAGCTCCGAACGATCCTCTCCCTGCTGGGGATCACGATCGGGATCTTCGCCATTATCGGGGTCTTCACCCTGGTGGACGCCCTGGAGCGCAACATCCGTAGTGGGGTCTCCGCACTCGGGGATGACGTGATCTATGTGGACCAGTTCCCCTGGGTAAGAAAAGGGGATTTCGAGTGGTGGGAATACATCAAAAGGCCGGACCCCAAGGTCCATGAGGCCAAATATGTCAGGGACAGGATGCGTTCGGCTCGGGGGGTTTCCTTTCAGGCCTCAACAAGAAGGACGATAAAAAAGGGAAGCAGGAGTGTCGAGAACGGCGAGATATGGGTGGTCTCCGGGGAATTCGACCGGGTCCGTCCCGTTGACCTGAAAAAGGGCCGCTTTTTTACCCTTGCCGAGGCCAAAAGCGGAAAGGCACTCGCGGTGATCGGAGCGGCTATTGCGGAAAGCCTCTTCCCCAAAACGACCCCGATCGGGAAGACCATCAAGATCAGCGGAACGCGGGTGCGGGTCGTCGGGGTCATGGAAAAAGAGGGAGAGAGCATGGTGGGCACGTCGATGGACGGAAAGACGCTCATCCCGGTCCGTTTCGGACAAAACCTCTTCAATTTCCGGGAGATGGACCGCCAGCTCATGGTCCGGGCCGGAGAGGACGTGGAGCTGGCCTTTGCCAAAAACGAATTGCGCGGGGTGATGCGTTCGATCCGGAGTCTCCGACCCAAGGAAAAGGACAACTTCTCGCTGAACGAATCCAGTATGCTCAACCGAAATCTCGAAGAACTCTTTGGGATCGTCAATCAGGCCGGCCTGCTGATCGGCATGTTCTCGATCCTGGTGGGGGGGTTCAGTATTGCCAACATCATGTTCGTGTCCGTGAAGGAGCGAACATCCCAGATCGGTATCCAAAAGTCGCTGGGCGCAAAGAACTGGTTCATCCTCATGCAGTTCCTTTTCGAATCCGTTTTTCTCTGCCTGGTAGGGGGTATCCTCGGGCTCCTGCTGGTATTTTTCATCGCCCTTATTATGAGTGCTTTCGTGAGTGCGACCATTGTCCTGACCATCGAGAACGTACTGATCGGGATCGCCTTTTCCCTGGGTATCGGGTTGGCATCCGGTATAATCCCGGCTTATTCCGCCGCGAAGCTCGACCCCGTGGAAGCCATACGGCAGTGATCCTTCGAAAAAAAGTAAACGCCCATGATCGATCCCAAAACCCCTAATTTCATAAACCCATGAAGAAGCTCATCGTCTTCACCGGCGCCGGCGTTAGCGCAGAGAGTGGGATCAAGACCTTCCGGGACCAGGGAGGATTGTGGGAAAACTACGACATCACCCAGGTCGCCACCCCCGAAGGTTTCGAAAAAGACCCCGAACTGGTCCTCGAATTCTACAACGAAAGGCGGCGGAACGTGCTGGACGTTTCCCCGAACGATGCCCACAAAGCGATCACCCGCCTGGAGGAAAAATACGATGTACACGTGATCACCCAGAACATCGACGACCTCCACGAAAGGGCCGGTTCAAGCAAAGTCCTGCACCTCCACGGCGAGATCCTGAAAGCCCGCAGCTCGGTCAACCCCAACTTGCTGTACGATGTTGGACGGGAAGGGATCCAACCCGGGGACAAGTGCGAAAAGGGATCCCAACTCAGGCCCCATGTGGTTTGGTTCGGGGAGCCGGTCCCGGCCATGGAGACTGCCTTTCAGCTGATCCAAAAAGCGGACGTGGTCATCACAGTAGGCACTTCCCTGAATGTGTACCCCGCCGCAGGACTCATCATGGAAGCCCCATCCAACGCACGGCATTATCTGATCGATCCCAACGACGTGCCCACCCCGCCGATCCCTCATCTCGAGGTCATCAAGGAAACGGCCAGCAACGGGATGCCGCCCCTTGCAGACCGGCTTTTGGAAGAAAAAAGCACATGAAGGACCATGGAGCAACACACTAGCCAATCCCCTAAAGGGATAGCGGTCTTTTTAGCGCCCTGGCCCGGACCAATGAAAAGGGGACTCCGGAGGTTTGTATTCTTCCTTTTCTTATGGTCGATCTGCACAACTGATCTGCAAGGACAGAGCAATATCCGGGCGGGCGTGAGCGCAGGTATGACAGCCAGCCAGGTCGCAGGTGACAACCTTGCGGGTTTCGATCAAATCGGCGCGACCGGTGGGGGCTTCGTGACCATTCCCTTATCGGAAAGGATCAACGGGAGCTTCGAGATCCTCTTTACCCAAAAAGGCAGCCGGAAAGATCCCCGGCCCAAAAAGGGGGATTACACCCAATACATTCTTCGGCTGAATTACATCGAAGTACCCGTTTTGCTCTCCTACGACCTCGATCATTTCTCACTTGAGGGCGGACCCGGGATCGGTTTCCTGGTCTCCTCCCGGGAGGCGAATGCCTCGGGGGAGATGCCGGGCCAACCCCCTTTTGAGGACATCGAGCTCAGTTTCAGGTTCGGCGGAAAGCTCCCCATCAGTGAACAGTTCTTTTTCCGCGTTTTCCTTGACAACTCCCTGATTCCCGTAAGGGAGCACAGAGGCGGGGTCACTGCCCCGAATCGCCTCAATCAGGGCCAGTATAACACGGTCCTGCACTTCTCAGGAGGCTACACCTTTTGACATAAAAAAACGCCACCGGAAGGACCGATGGCGTTCCTGGCTGTTTTGATCCAAGCGGCTTCAATACCTTCCGCGACCACCGCCTGATCCGCCAAAGGCATAGCCCACATAGACCTGGATGACCATGTTCTTAACATCGGGCTGCACCGTCTCATTCAAAACTTCCCTTTCCTTTTGGGTGGACATAAGTCCCATTTGGGCCCTTCCTCCGAATTTAAGACCCGCGTCCAGGGTATATTCCGCTCCCAGGTTCAGAAATAGATCCAGCACATTGTAAAAATCATCGTAATCCTCGAAGGAATCACCATCCTCATTCGTTACACCCATCAAATAACCCGCACCGGGGCCGAATTGAGCACTGAAACCCCCGGCACCATAGCGGGCCATTAAAGGAAGACTCAGATAAGAAAGATTGGTCTGGCGATCGGTATCGGCATTTTTAGCCCCTTTTCCCGAAAAGAGCAGCTCTACCTGACCGCCCAATCCATCTCCGCCAAACGCAGCGAAACCACCAGCATGAAAATCGGTTTTCATGGCCGAATTGTCCGCATCTTCACCCGTGAAGGTCGCAAGGTTCAACCCTCCTTTGGGGCCCACCTTTTGAGAGAAAACAGGTTCCCCAAGGAAAACGAATAGAAGCGGAAGTCCCAATAAAAGTTTAAATTGTCTCATGGTCGATCTTTTTTGTGTGTAAAACATTGAATTTCCGGGTCGCTGCGCGCAAATGTATAGAAAAATCAGACACGTAAAAGGAATCGGAAGCGATGCTTCGAGGCTCCTTTCTAATATGGGTCTCGACCGAAATAAGACTCACGAGTCCGATCTGGCCGGACGCCTTTTCCGGATCACCCCATCAATAGAATTGATAACGGTTGTCCTCGATATCAGCTTCCTCCTTGAGGGTATTGAAGAGCTGGAAATCCACACGTGACCTCAATTCCCGGTTCAGCTGACGCATCGTAGCGGCCACCTTCGCCCGGCTGTCGCCGGGCTCGTTCACATTCTTAAGAAGCACGACATACACGCCCAAGCGGCCTTCAATGGGCTTGGACATGTAGCCCTCGTCGAGGGTAGCCACCTTGCCGATGACCTTGCCCTCATTGCTACCCACGCCGGGAATGGTCGTATTGGAAAAGGACAAGCCCGTAGCTTCCTGCACAGAGGCATCGATCTTACTCGCTGCCGCCTGGAGATTCTCGCTCCCCTTCATGATGGCTTTGTACTTTTCCGCTTTCTTCTTCTTGATCACCTCCCTGACGATCTGGTCCCGGACATCCTCAAGATCGGCCGGGCCTTCTTTGGTAACCTTGGTCAGGTGGCAAACCACGAATTTGTCCCCACACCGCTGTGGTTGTTCAGAAATGGTCCCTTCTTCGTTCTTAAAGGCCCATCTCACCAGCTTTCTCGAATCCTCCAAGCGCGCGATACCAGGGTCGTCCTCCTTCACTTTCGAGGCGAGCTGTTTTCGATATCCTTTCTCTTCGATCCCTTTTTCGAATTCCTCGGGAGTATCGTATTGCATGGTGAATTTCGATGCCGCTTTGTAAACACTGTCCAGGGTGGCCTTGGATGGACGGATCTTTTTCTCCAGGTCCAGGGCCCGCACGATCCGCGTTGGGTCCGTATGCTCCATAAGATCCACGAGATGGACCCCGATCGGGGACCGAACCACGATCATCGTACCGGTCGCGCTCTTCAGGCAGGTATCCGCAAAAGCTCGTCCGAAACGTTGATAGGAAGGCGTGATCCAGCCCAGGGAGCCGCCCCTCGAGGCCGTTCCCTGCTGACCCCGGTCGTTCGAATGTTGCGCGGCCATTTCTGAAAAGTTCCCCTCTTCCCGGATCACGGACCGAAGGCTGTCCGCAACGCCACGCAGGGAGTCAAAATCCCCGGGGCGTCGAGCTCTAAGGAAAATGTGCCGCACCCGGGCAGAATCCGGCATCACATCAACACCCTTCACTTTGTGCATGTGGAAGGCATCGCCTTTTCTATAGGGTCCCACGACCGAATCCACTTGCGCATTCATTAAAAGAGAATCGATCCGGGCATTCAGGATGTCCCCTTTTTGATAGAACGTCGTCACCGGCGGTTCCGCATCCGTATTGTTGGAGGCAAAGAGCGAATCCCGTTTCACCTCCGTGAATTCTTCAGCCATTCCCTCCATTTCGGCCCGGAAGTTGGCAAGGTCGGTCTTGGTGGGACTAGCCTCGAATACCAGGTACTCGAAAGAACGGGACCGTTCCCGTTGGTATTGGGGATCATCCTTGTGTTCCTCGTAATAGGAGCGGATGTCCGAATCGCTGTATTCCACGGCCGTATCGGGAATATCCGCATAACGCTGGACCACGAACTCGATATCGAAGGTCCGTTCCTCCAGCTTGGTCTCGTGTTCAGCGATCACTTTGGGGACGTAGAGCCCTTTGGAAATAAAATTCTTGTACTTGTTCAGCAAACGTTCATTGGGCAATCCCTGCTCAAAATTCTTCCATTGCTGCCAGGCTTGTGGGTCTTGCTTGGCTTGCCGGATGTATTGGACGACCCGGCGCCGGTCGAATTGGCCACGCTCGTTCTGGAACAATTGGTTGTTGCGGATCTCCGGATGAATATTCGCCCCCTGGATGAGGTCCTTGACCTCTGCTTTGGGAACGGTGAGGCCGGTGGGCTTGACCTTTTTGTTCAGGATCGCCTCCCGTACCATATCGTTCCATACCTGGTCCCGGATCCTGCGTCTTTGCTCATTGCCGATCTTCTCTCCGCTGTTCTGCTCCCGGATGCTGATCCTTTTTTCCACCCGTCGTTCAAAGACGGCCCGATCGATCTTCTGGTCGTAGATCGTACCGATGACCCGAGCTTGTTGCCGGTCCGGCTGAAAAAAGGATTTTCCGAGGTCACCCAACACAAAGGCGGCCATTGCACCACCGATCATGATAATGAGCAACCCGGAATGCTTTCGAATCTTTCCTATAGCTGCCATGGTCAAAAAATTGGATCGCTAATATACGAAGTCCGCATCAGGTTGGGAAGGCCCCATGCAAGCGTTCGGAGGCATCGAACGCGACTGGATCACAACGGGCTATCGATCTTGCTCGTGATCCCCTTTCTGCCCGTCCTTATCATTTTTTTCCATCCGTTTACGCATGCCGTAACGCATAGCATAAGCAGCCCCCGCCAGGCCGGGAAAGATCAGGTAGATGCCCCCCTCCCCAAAACCGTGGATCAGAATGGAACGGACTGCCATGATCAGGGTCACCAGGGCCACGAGAAGCCAGAAACCCTCCATGAAACGATGGAATTTACCGAACATGAGCCTCCGTCAAAGTGTCGTTATCGTTTTTCCGTTCAAAATGGATCTCGCCCGTGACCTCCCGAATGGTATAGGAACTGAGGTCCTGCTCCGCATCGAGCCCGTTCCCGTGGATGACCCCGTCCTTCCTTTTGATCCGTACAAAAGCATCGGTGAAGATCCTGCCACTGTCCCTTGACCAGATCAGTTTCTCGGTATTGAGGACTTCCCCCTTTTCGTTGGAGAATTCGACGTCATCCCACACCACCATACGTTTTTCCGCCTCATGATAAACCCCCTGTTCTGCACTTAAGCGCGCCCGTTTCCCCTGTAAGGAATCAAAAAAGACCACTTTCAGGCCTTTGGGAAACTTTAGCCGTGCGCTATCCGCTTCGAGATAGCGCTCCATTTTCGAAGCACTCAATTTCACCTTCTTTTTCCCCGCTGAAAAGTACGTGATCGTCCCGTTCATGGTGGTTTGCACAGGGCGCTCACGCATTTCGGGCATTTCTTTCACCTCCCTGATCTCGTTCCGACATGCAGCGGATAGAACACCAAGCAGGCCCGCGAAGAGCGGAACAAAGCAAACCGGGGGGGTCCGGAATAAGGCTTTATTGTTCCCGAATGGTGGTCTTTTCATTGATCCAGCAACCCACTTCGTAGGGCTCTCCGCCTTTGTCGTGCTTCCCGTGGTTGAACAAGAGCTCCTTGGAAGGGAATTGCCCCCGATAACCCTTTTTCTTTTTGGAAATGACATCCTTTACATCTTCCTTCTCGGCGACCTGTTCCGCCTTTTGTAAATAATCCACAGCGAGCCAGTAGACGGACTTTTGAGCAAGTTCATTATCGCCACAGGCATTCTCACTCTGGGCAACAGCATCGGCAATGATGATATAGGCCTTGGGCGTCTTTCGATTAATGTCCAGGGCCTTTCTGGCATACTCATTGGCTTTGGCCGGTCGATTCCTTTTGAGCGCATTCTGGCCTGCCGCGATATAAGCTTTCTTTCTGAGAACGGTGTCCGTGCACATTTCGGTCGCCTCTTTGAAGTACTTCGCGGCGGTGTCGTAATTTTCGTTCCCCATCTCGAACATCCCGAGGTTGTAGCCGGACTCGCAGGAAGGTTTGGCCTCGTGAACATCCTTGGCGATCCGGGGGAATAGTTCGTTATCCTCACACTCCCGATAGCGCAGGATCCTCAACATTTTTTCCTTCATCATCACAGCGTCGGGATTCTGCTTGACCTGTTTCTTGAACACGGGCAGGATCTCCTTGCATTCAGTGACCGTGGTAAAGATCTTGTCGAGATTCTCCCCCACCTTGCGGTAGTACTCGGCATATTTGCTCTCATTTTTGATGTTGTGCCGGACGTAACCGGAAAGGGGAATGTACTCTTCGATCAGCTTTTCCTTTCCGATCTTGTCTTGCTTGTACAACTTGTACAAGGCAAAGTAGTATTGAAAGAGGTTGTTCGGGCTCGAATTCTCCTGCCGGCTCTCGATCGCTTTACGATGCCAATCCCGGATTTTTTCCAGGGATCGCTCTTTTCGGTAATTGTACAATGCGGAGGCCTTTTTTCCGAGCACTTTGGGTTTTTGCCCGTGATACTTGATACGCAGATCGAAATAATGGAGCAGGGAATCCACAAGGGCCTGTTTTTTGGCTGAATCCTTTTCCTGCTCGATGAGGCGTTCGTAAAATTTTTCGGCATTCACAAAAAGGGCCTTACTGAATTTGGGGCAATGATCAATGGTCTTCTTCAAAGGACCGAGGGCTTCCTCATAATTGTTCTGATCCCGGTATTGTTGATAAAGGGACAGGTTCTTCCTGCAAGTGATACTGTCATCTTTCGTTCCTCCCCATTTTTCAGAGACCTGACCTTTAGCGACGGAGGAGAAAAGGATCATGAACATGAAAACCACGAGCCTGTTCATTGTATTGGATTTTGATGGGTTCGTTCGATGGATCATTTATATTTCTTGTCGTAAAACCATTGATTCCTTCCGGAGGGCGAGAATGAGAAGCCCACATAGGCCTTGATGAAGCGTTCCTCCAGGGTATGTTCCCAAAGATCGCCCCTTTTGCCAAGCTCAACACCAACATTGAGGGTGCTCGGGGGACCACCCTGTTCATTCCGATCCCCGATCGGTATTCCCACACCAAAACTCGTGCCGATCCGATCGACCGGCGCTCCTTTAAAGGTCAAATGCGTTCTTTCAAAGCTCCCCCCGATCCGGTAATCGAATATCGAGAACAAGGAAGCGGTCGGTTCCAATTCCGGTGCGGGCGTGTATTCAATTCCGCCCCCCAAGCGCCAGCTGGTGGACAAATTCGCCCCTTCATCCCGCGAACCATCAAAACTGCTGGAAAAATCCGACCAATCGCGGTATTTAAACTCAGCGGCGAAAAGCCAGCGCTCGTTGAGCTCCAGTCCGACCCCACCCGATACCCGTAAGGGCATCCGGAAATGCCCGTTGGAGCGCTCCCACTGGGCCGTATCCATGATCAGCCCCACCCCCCCGTCGGGTCCGCGGACAAAACTCTCGGCCAAAAGCTCCCGCTCACCGGAAAGGTCCTTTGGCAGTTCGACCGTTGCCCCGCCGATGACCCTGTTGGAAAGTTCCTTCCCCACCCTTTTCTCGAAGTGCATGCCGGCCTCAAGAATCAGGTCCTTGACCCGGGTCACGACCTTTTTTCGGATGTCGAAAAGCCGGGGTTCGTCGATGAAACGGGTCTCACTGTTGTATTCCAGGCGCCCGAACAAAAAGGACGCATTGACGCCGAAGGCCAGGACCGTCGTATCCGTATGACGAAGCGGCTGGAAACCGGTCCCGAGAAAGAACCTTTTGAGACCGCCTTCCCCGGAACGTTGCGTCTCAACGGTCCCTACGTCACTGGTTTCCTCCAGAAAGGAAATATCGTATCCCACCGTACTGTAGGGTGCGAGGCCGAAAGCCACACCCCACCGTTCCGCTATGGGGAGTGCAAGGCCCATGTGCCGGAGTCCATTGAGATGGAAATCGCTCGTATCACTCCGTCCGTACTGTCGAAGCCCCGTATATGAACCGCCCACTTCAAAGGCGGGTTTTCGGATCGCAGCGAAAGTGGCCGGATTGCCGATGTTCAACTGGTCCGCCTCGGCATGGACCTGCTCAAGGCCACCCATGGAAAATCCCGATACCAAGGTCCGGGGTTGGGGGTCACCGATGCCGAAACGGGAGAACGGGGAGATATCATTGTCCTGGGCATCTGCATCGGAAACCAGGAGCAGAAAAAATACAGAACAGACCAGGAACACTTGTCCCGCCGTGAAACCCCATCGGGGATGCACGCAATTCCCAATTGCTAACTTTTTCCGAACCTTATTCCACATTGAGCCGAAGGATCGATCCCAAACCGCGCAATGTTAACAAAGAATCGATGGAAACGGACCCGCTCAGAGCTCCTTCAAAGCGTTGGGCCTGGCCACCGGTCACGACAGCCTGCGTTTCTTCGCCGTATTTTTCAAAATAAGCGATAAAACCTTCCATTTCAAAACGCAACCCATGCCAGACACCGGCTTTTAGAGAAGCGGTCGTGTCCGTGCCCGGGAGGTCCGGCGGGTTATCAGCAGGCTCCAGGAACGGGAGCCGCTCGGTATAATTGTGCATCGCCTTCGATCGGATCCGAAGGCCGGGCGATATGGCTCCCCCTTCATAGACCCCATTGCGTACCACATCGTAGGTAACGCAAGTGCCCATATCAATGGCCAGGACATCGCAGCCCGGAAAGCGTTCGACCGCTCCGGCGGCATTGGCCAGGCGATCCGACCCAAGGGTCCCGGGTGTTTCATACCCCAGTTCAAAAGGTAAGTGCAGGGAGGGGCTCAGTTCAAAGACCCGACCGTGCACCTTTGCCTTTAGGAACTCCCAAAGCTCGAGTGGGGGTTCCACAACGCTTGCCACCATCGCATTACTGATCCACCGTTCCCCTAGCAGAGCCGCGAGATGATCCACCGTCGCGGCAGCCAGGGTGTGATGCTCGAGGACCGCTCCATTCTCCAGGAGCGCGAGTTTCCAATACGAATTACCGGCGTCGATGCAGAGGTCCATAGGCATACGAGAGGCAAAGGTCAAGAAATCTCAGCGCATTGCCATCAAGTTCCAAAGGAATGTTCATGGTTGATGAATGATGAGTCACGGGAATCCCGGTTAGAAGCCCACATTGCCTCGTTCAGCCCCTTGTGGGGTGCCTCGTTTGCAGAAACGCAACAGCTCCGGAAAGTAAATCCGGGAAGCAACAGTATGACGGGGAAATATAGAACAGATGCATCGTAGAGGTGCCATGCATAGCCTATCTATAATGGATGGATCCTGCGTCCTTTTTCATCTACCCAAAAGCCCAAGATTTTGATAAATTTGCCCTCCCTTTTCAGGGTGATGGTACCATAGCTCAGTTGGTAGAGCACACGACTGAAAATCGTGGTGTCGGCAGTTCGATTCTGCCTGGTACCACTTCCGATCTCTTTTGCAAAAGAGGAGGACGAACCGGGACCGATCGCGGTCCCGGGGATTCAGGCAAGACCGTGAACGTGTTCCTTCTTTTCTCTTTGCGGGGAGAATGGTGGCGATCTTCGCGCGCCCTCGTTTTTCCCGATGAATTCCCTCCGAAAAAAGGAACTGGCATTGATCACCGCTTCATCCAGGGGAAAAAAGCCCAATCCCAAATGCTCCCGGGCCCGTTCATTGGAGAACGAAAGCCTTTGTTGAGCCGCTCTTGCGGTTTGCCTGGTGATAAGCGGCATCCTTTTGTCAAATATTCCGGCGAGCCAATAAAGGCGCCACATGACCTCGCCCATCCAGGGACTGGCCTTTAATGCTGGTGCGGGAACCTCCAATTCCCGGGCGATCCACTCGAAAAGCTCCTTGAACTCGTGATTTCCGCCGATCAGAATGAACCTTTCCCCTTCCAGGTCACACTCCATCAAGGTGTGGACCCCCCTTGCCACATCCCGGGCATCCACCATCCCCGTACAGCCCTCTGTGTAGAAACGGAGGCCACCGTGGACCTTCTTGAAGATGCTTAAGCTTCCCCGGTTCCAATCCCCGGGGCCGATCACGATACCGGGGTTGGCGATGACGGTGCTCAGCCCCTCTTCCTTTGCCCGATAAACTTCCCGCTCGGCATTGTGTTTGCTGATGGAATAGGGGGTTTCCATTTTGTTCATCACCCACTGCCGGGATTCGGTATACGGCATGGGGCCATGTTTTCCGATCGTCGCCACCGAACTCACATGGACCACGCGTTCAACCCCTTTATCGAGACAGACGTTCATCAGATTGGCCGTCCCCTGGACATTGATGCGCTCGATCCAGGAGGCCTCCTTCGGCACGAAGGACACGAAAGCAGCTGCGTGATAAACACCAGAAACGCCTTCCAGGGCGTCCTCGAGGGAAGGAATGTCCAGCACATCCCCGTCCACCCACTCGATCGTCCTGAAACGCTCCTGCCCGTTATCGGGGTCGTAATGCAGGAAGAGCCGTTCCACGAGCCCCGTATCACTGCTGGCCCGTTTCAGGGCCCTTACCCCATTTCCCTTTTCTGTTAGCAGGAAAAGGAGGTGACTTCCGACAACCCCTGTTCCGCCCGTGACGAGATCCATGAATGTAAAGGTAAGGATCGTTTTATATTTGCGAACCTTCGACCACCGACGATCGGTGGTCCTTGGTAACACCCCTATGCCGGAAATGGAATCCGTTCGCACAGCACGCCTTTTACAAACGGAAACAAACGCATGACCTTTTTCGAAGAGATCGAACGGCGGGGACTGGTCCACGATACGACACCGGGCCTGGAGGATCACCTCAGGGAGGGAATGGCCACGGCCTATATCGGGATCGACCCCACAGCGGATTCTCTCCACGTGGGGCATCTCGCCTCGATCATGTTGCTCCAGCACTTTCAGCGTCACGGCCATCGTCCCATAGCCCTGGTCGGTGGAGCGACCGGTATGATCGGTGACCCCTCCGGCAAGAGTCAGGAACGGGACCTCCTCTCCGAAGAGGACCTGAAAAGAAATGTGGCCGGCCTCAAGGAACAATTGAAAAATTTCCTGGAATTCGAGGAGGGCGATAATGCCGCCCTCATGCTCGACAATTATGATTGGTTCCGGGACATGGGATTTCTGGAGTTCATTCGCGACATCGGGAAGCACATTACGGTCAATTACATGATGAGCAAGGACTCCGTACAAAGCCGCCTGGAATCCGGGATGTCATTCACGGAGTTCACCTATCAGCTCGCCCAGGGCTACGATTTTCTCTACCTCTTCCGGGAATACGACTGCCGCCTTCAAATGGGGGGTTCCGACCAATGGGGCAACATCGTGACGGGAACGGAGCTCATTCGCCGACTCGAGAACGGCACGGCTTACGCGTTGACCGCACCTCTTGTCACCAAAGCCGACGGAAGCAAGTTCGGCAAGACCGAAGCGGGGACGGTCTGGCTGGATCCGGCTCGTACTTCCCCCTACAAGTTCTACCAGTTCTGGCTCAATACGTCGGATGAGGACGCCTATCGCTTCCTCAAGGTCTTCAGCCTCCTTGACCCTGATACGATCGAAGAGCGCAAAAGGGAACACGAAGAGGCCCCCCATCAAAGGATCCTCCAGCAAGCTTTGGCGGAGGACGTGACCGAACGGGTGCACTCAAAAGCGGACCTGGAAAGTGCCAAAGAGGCCTCGCGGATCCTATTCGGGCGATCCACCACCGAAGAGCTTAAGAAGATCTCAGAAAAGCAGCTATTGAACGTTTTCGAGGGGGTGCCCCACTACCGGATCCCTGCCGAGACCCTGAAGGAAGGAATCGGCGTCATCGAGCTCCTGGCTGAAAAGACCGGCTTTCTGGATTCCAAAGGAGCCGCTCGACGGGCTTTGAAGGAGAATTCCATCCGCATCAATAAGGAAAAGGTGGACGAGACCAGAACGATCGGCTCTGAAGACCTGATCGACGGGAAATACGTGATCGGGCAGCGGGGGAAAAAGAATTACTTTCTCGTGATCGCGGATTGAGAAAGTATTGAATTCGGCACCCTTCTTTTTGCGAGATCAAAGGCGGGTCCGGTATGCCTCAACAAATGGATCCCCATATGACCGGAGGGAGCTTGCCCTTAGACAGTATAAAGCCGGTTTTCCCGAACATAATCATAAACCGGACGGGTCAACATGTAGCGGACCTCCCTTCCCGCTTTGATGGCCTCCCGGATGAATGTGGCCGAGATCTCGAGGACCGGCGCGTCAAGCTGGTGAATATCGCAACCCTCGACAAAAGAAGGGATATCGGAGGGTCTTTGAGCTTCCCTTTCTTTCTGCGTCAAATGGCGGGGATAAACAAAGACCCTGAATTCGTCGAGGATCGCTTTACCGTTCCACCATTCATCGATACCCCGCAGGTTATCCTCCCCCATGATCAGGGTCCATTGCCGGTCCTCATAAAGGGTCGACAAATAATGAAGCGTGTTGTAGGTATAAGAAGGACGGGGACGGTCGAATTCATCCCGGCAAAGCTTGAGCAAAGAGCTTTCCCCGACGGCCAGTCTCACCATCTCGATGCGGTGATGGTCGGCTAACACCTCGGTCCGCTCTTTAAGCGGGTTCTGCGGACTGAGCACGAACCATACCTCCTCCAGGTCGGTGAATTCCACCATATATTCCCCGAT
>CAYVSK010000027.1:25805-30271 GCA_964453635.1 uncultured Weeksellaceae bacterium
TCACCAGATGGCCGATATGGATCGGGTCGAAGGTGCCGAAAAAAAGCCCTGTACGAGTGAGGCCGGATGCGTTATCGTTGTCCATCAAAGATCAGCACTCGTCCTTATTCAAACAGGGAGTCCTCATATCACCCGACGGGTTCGTCCTTTCCCGCCAAAAAATCACCGATGATCCGCCGTGCTTTATCCATGGCTTTGTCGAGGTCATCGTTCAGGATGACCGCGTCGAATTCAGCCGCGTAACGCATTTCCATCTCAGCCCTTTCCAATCGCTCTTCAAGGGCCTTACCCGTCTCTGTACCCCGGTGCTTGAGACGTTCCCGGAGCGTTTCCAGGGAAGGGGGCTGAACAAAGATGGTGATGGCCCTTTCCCCGAAGACCTTTTTCAGATTCAGGGCCCCGACGACATCCACATCGAAGACGACCTGTTTCCCTTCATCCCAAAGCCGTTTCACTTCATCCCACAAGGTCCCGTAATAACGCCCCTCATAAACCTCTTCCCATTCCACAAAGGCCCCCGCTTCGATCTTTTCTTTGAAATCAGCCGTAGAAAGAAAATAATAGTCCCGCCCCTCGCGCTCTCCTTCCCGTACCTCCCTATTGGTGGCGGAAATGGAAAAGGCTAGAGAACCGTGCTCCTTCAAGAGATGGCGCACGATCGTGGTCTTCCCTGCCCCGGATGGGGAGGAAAACACAATGCAATGCCCGTTCGCGTTGCTCATCTTTCACCGGGGATCGACCTGGAAAGCAAATATAGGGATATCGGGCAGGCGCTCGCTTACTCTTTTGTCATTACGGGCGAGAAGACCTTGTTGCTCTCGTTCAGCGCCCGGTCAACAAGCTGAACCCGGTACTTGATCGTATCAAAGGAATTGTTGGGATCGTAATAGGGGGCTTCCAAATGGACCTCAATATCCCCGTCCAGGGCTTTGTTCTTCCCATCCGGCGTGATCACAGGCACCCGGTAAAAGAAGGGTGGCTCGAGGTCCCGTTTGATCCATTCACCATTCTGTTTCTCGTAGTAATGCACGAAAAGGTTGTGAAAGTATTTTTTTCCGGGCGCGTGAGGCCCCGTCGTATCCCCTTCATTGAGCCCGATATCCCCGTCCCCGTCCGTAAACTCAATGGTAAGATCGGCCGACCCGTCATCGTTGCGCACGAAGGTTTTGAACTCGATCTCCGGCTCATTCGGGAAATTCACGGATTCCTGGCAGCCAAAGGACCCGAATAGGAAGAGAAGGGCACACCCCGTTCTAAAGACATTCTTTCTCTTCATGATCGCCGTTTTGAAGGAACGGATCCCCATCCTTATTCCCCTTTCTGCAAGGCCGTATGGGTAATGGTCAGACATCCCTTTTAAGCCGAAAGCGTCGCACCACGATCCCATTCTATTATAAATTTACACGATCCGAGCTTTCTGTGCAAATCATTCAACAGGTCGGCCGCTACGATCGTTCATGAAGAGCCTTCGCGAAATAACTGAAGCCGTTTTCACCATCGGGGATGAAGATACTTTTGAAAAGGTCGCCCTGGCGCTTTTCCGATGGCAGGCCACTCACAACCCCGTTTATGAGGAATATCTTGACAACCTGGGGGTCGAACCCGACACCATAAATGCCATTGGCGATATCCCCCATCTCCCGATCGAAGCCTTTAAGTACCGATCGGTGAGAACGGGCGCATTTACACCTGAGACCGAATTCCGAAGCAGTGGGACCACAGAGTCCTCTCCGGCAGTCCATGCCATCCGCGACCTCCGTCTATACGATGAGGCCTGGCGGGGAACTTTTGAGCGATTCTACGGTCCCCTTTCCCAGTATTGCATACTCGCCCTCTTACCGACCTACGTCGAGCGCAGCGACGCTTCCCTCATCCACATGGTCAAAGGCATGATGGAACGAAGCGACCACCCGGCCAATGGCTTTTACCTCGATGAGCACGAAGCCTTGGCTGGCACCCTCCGGGAATTGGAAGCAGCGGGCCAAAGCACGCTCCTGATCGGGGTCTCCTTCGCCCTTCTGCAATTCGCCCGAACACACAAGCTCCAACTCGAGCACAGCACGGTCATCGAGACGGGGGGAATGAAAGGCCAGGAACGGGAAATGGTTCGGGAAGAGCTCCACGCGGAACTGAAACAGGGCTTCGGGGTGGACCGGGTCCACAGCGAGTACGGCATGACCGAATTGCTTAGCCAGGCCTGGGCCAAAGGCGAGGGGCGATTCCAGACCCCACCGTGGATGCAGGTCTCTATCCGGGACCTTTACGACCCTTTTTCAACGGAATCCCCGGGCCGAACGGGCGGGATCAACATCGTGGACCTGGCCAATGTCCACAGCTGCGCTTTCCTGGAGACCGGCGATATCGGACGGCAAAACGGGGACGGGACCTTCGAGGTGTTGGGGCGGATGGACAACAGCGATCTGAGGGGGTGCAATTTGATGGTGACTTGATATCAATTGGGTGAATGGCGAAGTGGCGAATGAGTCGGAAAAAAAATCCTGTAATTATCACTGTGATAAAACAGTGAGAAATATATATTTTTTAACCCACACACACAACCTGGCACAAGTAACGGAATGAGCGTGTTTCTCATAACGGGTTGAACAATGTTCAACCCCTCTTTTTCATCTGCCCACCTGCACTCCCTTCCTCCTCATAGCGCCACCGCGGCAAGCACTCCGGATAGTGCTGCTGGATGAAACCGATAAGGTGTTCCCGCACATCGCACTTCAACTGCCAACACTTCTCCGGATCATGAGCGCTCATGGTCGCGCGCACCAGCATGCTCCTTTCATTGGAATCGGTGACCTGCAGACCAGCCTCTTCTCCGTCCCACAGGGAATGCACCTGCAAATAATCCGCCAATTCCTTTCGTACAGTGGCCACGGGCAATCGATAATCGGTATGGATCTGCACTTCCCCGATCAGGTCCTCTGTATTCCGGGTCCAATTCTGAAAGGGGGTATCCACAAAATAATTGATGGGCAGGACCATCCGGCGTTTGTCCCAGATCTGGACCACCACGTAGGTCAGGGTGATCTCCTCCACGACCCCCCATTCCCCTTCCACGATCACGGTATCGTCGATCTTAATGGGCTGGGTGAAGGCGATCTGGAAGCCCGATATGAGATTGCTTATCGTCTTTTGGGAAGCCACCCCCACGATCACCCCGATCACTGCCGTGGAGGTCAGCAGGGTCGTCCCGAATTGCTGGACTTCTTCGAAGCTCAACAGGATCGCCGATAAAGCGAGGATCCCGATGATGATCCCCGTGATCTTCTTGAGGAATTGGATCTGGGTCCGGATTCGCCGTTCCTTGAGGTACTTGTTCTGTTTCACCTTGTATTCCTCGAAAAAGATGTCCTCCAAAACGTTCAGGAGCTGCGTTGCGATCCATCCGAGGTTGAGGATGATGAGGACCCCTAGAACATCGCTGAGTACCGCGAGATCACTGTGTTCGAGCTGCAATAGGTGGCGTGTAAAATAGATCCCCAGCAAAGGGAAAAGGGTCCGGACCCGCCCCCCCAAATGTTTCCTTAAGGACCGGATGATGTATGCTTTGGAAGGCCTTAAATAATACGTGGAGATCAGTTGAAAGAAGCCCCAGCTCAAAAACACACCAACCCCACCCCAGAGGACGGCCCATATCAGGATGCGAGCCCAAGGATAGGCGGAAAGAAAAATGTCATTGTAAAGCATCCCGAACATGGCGCGTATCGTGTGGAACCATTCCAGCCCTGTTTACGGGATCCTGGCAATCAGGTTCCATCAAGGGGCCACGGGGAGAGGATCGCTCACTTTGTGGCGAAGATGATCGGGAAGGGCGAATCGCTGGGGATGAAAGATAGCGGCCAATTGTTCCACCCCGTCGATCAGCGTCGTGCCGGGTTGGGTGAAAAGGGCTGCATCACAGACGAAGACCCGACCGTTCCGAACGGCCTTCAATTCCTCCCACCCCGGTTCTTCGAAAAGCACCTGCGCTTCTTTGATCCCCCTTTCCACATCAAAACCACATGGGGCGATCACGATGACCTCTGGATCCGCTTGGTAAAGCTCCTCCCAGCTAACCTTTCGGGAATGGCCACCAGGGGTGCCCAGTTTATCGATCCCACCGGCGGAACGGATCTGATCGGGGATCCAATGACCACACGCATAGATCGGGTCCGGCCATTCGAGGAGCGCGACCTCGACGGGGGTCTCCCCTTCCCTCCGGCTCCTTTCCTCTACATTGGACAAGCGTTCGCGCAGTTGTTCGGAAAGCGCCTCCCCGACCTCTTCATGGCCCAGGGCCTGTCCGATCACCCGGGGTTGACCGAGCACGTCCTTCAGGGTCACCGGGGAAAGTGGGACCAACTCAGGCTTCCGGGCCAGGGGGGCGATCGCCTCTTCGGCCATGGTATTGCCGATCTGGCAGACATCACAGACGTCCTGGGTAAAGATCAGATCGGGGGCAAGCCTCCGGAGCT
>CAYVSK010000028.1:0-30003 GCA_964453635.1 uncultured Weeksellaceae bacterium
ATGGCCACCGGGAAATGGATATCGGAATGACGAAATTGTTCGGGGGTTTCGACAGGGAGGTCTACGAGGCCTACCAAGAAACTTATCCCATGGAACAAGGCTGGGAGGAACGGGTGGAGCTGGCCAACCTTTACCCCCTGCTCGTTCACGTGAACCTCTTCGGGGGTTCTTATCTGATGGAAGCCCGATCCATTCTGAAACGCTTCGTATAAGGGGCGGCTTTCGGGGTTCCATGCTCCCCTGTGATGACCTCATCGACCATTATAGGGTCCGTGGGTCACACACTGATCATACCCGCCGCCGCATCTCAAGGTAGAGCTCCACCAGGAAGGATATAGCGACCACGATCATAGGAGCTACCAGGTTGAACCATAAATATCCCATCTCGAAACCCAAAAGCGTCTCCCCCCTGAAGTAGATCGCCATGATGATCCCCTCTGCGATCAGAGCCCCGATGAAGACCGCATTGCCACCGATCCGCTTGATAAAGAACGCCACCAGGAAGACCCCCAGGATCACCCCGTAGAAGAGCGAGCCCAGAATGTTCACAGCTTCGATCAGGTTGTCAAAGAGAGAGGCAAGGATGGCGAAAAGGATCGCCAGAACCCCGAACAATAGGGTTGACAGGCGCGATGCCAGCAAGTAGTTCCGATCACTCTTATCGGGTCTCCCCAGGCGCTTGTAGAAATCGACCGTAGAAGTAGATGCCAGGGAGTTCAGCTCGGCAGATGTGGAGGACATCGCCGCCGAAAAGATCACAGCCAAAAGCAATCCAACGAGCCCTTGTGGCAAGTGGTTCATGACGAAGGTCACGAAGATATAATCGTCGTCCTCGGTCTCCGCGTTCGGGTCCGCTTTTTCCACCAACCCACTCATCCGAGCCCGCAAACTATCCTGGCGCGCATTGAGATGCTGGATCCTTTGATCGAACGCACCCGCTTCCCTGCTTTTTGCCCGCTCAGAACCTTCCACCATGCGATCGATCAGGCGCTTTTTCCGTTCGTGGTTCGCTTTGAATTCCGCCTTCACATCCGCCGCTTGGGATGCGTATTCGGAATTCTCCACCTTCTGCATATTGACCTCATTGAAAAGGACCGGAGGCTGATGGAACTGGTAGAACATAAAGACCAGGACCCCGGTAAAGAGAATGAAGAACTGCATAGGGATCTTGAGGATCCCATTGAACATCAAACCCAGGCGGCTCTCCCGAACAGAGGTCCCCGAAAGATAGCGCTGCACCTGGGATTGGTCCGTACCGAAATAGGCAAGCTGAAGGAAGAGTCCACCAATGATCCCGGACCATATATTGTACTTGCTGGAGGGGTCGAACTCCAGGTCAACAGCCTCCATTTTCCCCATCTTACCAGCCACATTGACCGCCTCCCCGAAGGCTACGTGATCGGAAATGGCCTGCACGAGAATGATGAAAGCAACGATCAGACCAATGAAAATGACCAGCATCTGTTGTTTATGCGTCTGGCTGACAGCCTTTGTCCCCCCACTTACGGTATAAATGATCACCAACACCCCAATAAAGAGAATGGTGAAATTGAGGGACCAATCGAGGATCTGGGAAAGAATAATGGCCGGCGCGTAAATGGTGATGCCAGCTGCAAGCCCACGCTGAACAAGAAAGAGAAAAGCGGTCAGGAGACGCGTCTTGATATCGAAACGCTCCTCCAGGAACTCATAAGCGGTGTAGACCTTCAGACGATAGTAGAGCGGAATGAAGACACTCGATATGATCACCATGGCAATGGGCAGGCCGAAATAGAACTGAACAAAGCCCATGCCCTCTGAATATGCCTGCCCCGGGGTGGAAAGGAAGGTGATGGCACTGGCCTGGGTCGCCATGACGGAGAGCCCGATGGTCCACCACTTCATGCTGTAATCCGCCTTCAGGAAATCCTTGATGTTCTTGCTGCCCCTCGACTTCCACGTGCCATAGGCCACGATAAAGAAAAGGGTCCCGAGCATGATGATCCAATCGAGAAGGGTCATGAGAAGGCCTGCGTAAAGAGATAATAAAGGAGGATCTGGAGGATCAGGAATGCCAGTAAAAAAATGTACATGCCCCGCCAACGCCTAAAAAATGGTGGCGGAAGATCGCTCGGCGGATCCTCGTTATTCGCTTTTTCTTCTTTCATCTTCGGGGCTCAATGGTAAACACAAATTAAGGATATTTTCGCCAACACCACCATAAAAGGCAACGCTTTCCATAAGTCTTCGTCTTTTTGCAGAAAAAGCCCACTCCGAATCGAACCCAAGGCGGATTGAGACCGGTCTACTGCCATACAATGAAGCCAAAGCTTTCAAAGGTCCTGCCCTTCCTTTTCCCGTTCCTGCTTATCGGCATCCGAACGGGGTGGGGTCAATTCGCCGTGAACGGGGATGCGGAAAAGATCAGTTGCAACGAGTACCGCCTTACAGAAGATCAGAACAACCAATCCGGGACCGTTTGGAACAAGGATTCGATCGATCTGACCAAGCCCTTTGATCTTTCTTTTTGTGCTTTTTGGGGATGTGATGATGGCGGGGCGGACGGCATTGCATTCGTCCTGCAACCAGTGGACACGAATGTAGGAACAGGGGGTGGTGGACTCGGCTACGACGGAATATCCCCTTCTTTTGCTTGTGAATTCGACACCTATGAAAATGGCTATGACCCGAGCGAGGATCATGTCGCCATTCAGCAGGACGGAGAGCCGGACCACAGCACTGGCAAGAATCTCGCTGGCCCGGTCCCTGCCTTGGTCGGGGGGGGCAACATCGAAAATTGCCAGGAACATGACATTCGGGTAAAATGGGACCCGTCAACGCAAGAATTCCGGGTATGGTTCGATGGCAATATCCGGCTGACCTATACTGGCGATATCATCAACAATGTTTTTGGCGGGGACCCCAATGTTTTCTGGGGGATCACGGGTTCTACCGGCAGTTTGAGCAACGAACAACGCTTCTGTACAAGGGTCATAGCCAATTACAATACCTCCCCCTCTTCCGTATGCGCTGGGGAACCCGTTCAATTCAAGGATTCCTCTTATGCCACTGTGGATACGATAACAGACTGGGCATGGGACTTTGGGGATGGGACCACCGCCACGGATTCCAGTCCTTCGCATACTTACGATGCGCCCGGCACCTACGACGTCGAACTGATCGTTACCTCGAGCAATGGTTGCAAGGACACGACCGTCAAACAGGTTCGTGTGAATCAGAATCCGGATCTCAGCGTGAACACAACGAATCCCCAATGCGGCGGGGGTTGTAACGGAATGGTCGAAGCCAGTGCTTCAGGGGGGACCATGCCCTATCAATTCAGCATCGATAGTGGGAAAACCTATCAGGACAGTGGAACTTTCACTGGCTTGTGCGACACGACTCATTACCTACAAGTCAAGGATGCAGAAAGCTGCACCGACGACACGAGCCTTACCCTTTCCCAATCTTCCGGCGGTTTCGATCTCAACCTCGATGTAGTCGTCGATATTTCTTGCCCGGGAGAAGCGGATGGCAGTGCGACGGTAAGTGTTTCGGGCGGGAGCTCCCCTTATAATTACGAATGGAGCGATGGACAATCAGGTCCAAGCGCTGATAATTTGGGACCAGGAACCTATAAATGCGTGGTCACCGACAACGGCGGATGTAAGGATTCGATAACGGTAAGCATAGACGAGCCAGCCCCTGTGAAGATCTCTGCAGCGGGTGACACGACGATATGCATCGGGGATAGTGCCCTCCTATCGGCCTCCGCCAGTGGCGGGAAAGGGGCCCCCTACGAATATGTCTGGAGCAATGGACTGGCGGATTCATCGAAGCATTCGGTCTCCCCCGATAGTTCTTCCACATACGAGGTATATGCCAGAGATGTGAATGGGTGCTCTTCTGATACCCTTACGCTGACGGTCAACCTTTTCCCGCCCCTCAATGTCGAGGCGGAGGGCAAAACGACGATCTGCGCGGGGGATTCCGTAGAGCTATCAGCCGGCGGAAGTGGCGGTGACGGGAACCATAGCTACACCTGGAACAACGGGATGACGGGACCTGAGATCACCGTATCCCCATCAACAACGACCTATTACGTGGTCACCATCGAGGATGGCTGTAATACACCCAAGGACCGCGACACTGTCGCCGTAGAGGTCGGCAGCTATCCAGAGGTCGCATTCGATCCCACCGACACAGCCGGTTGTGTCCCATTGACCACGCGATTTGGCAATGACACGGACCCGAGCCAGGCCGGCAATGACTGTCTTTGGGAATTGGGAGATGGAACGACCATATCATCCTGCGATAGCGTGAGCCATACCTATCAATCGCCGGGTTGCTACGATGTGAGCCTCACAGTGACCTCCCCCCTTGGATGTACTTCAGATACAACGCTTCCCGATAAAGTCTGCGTGTACGAGAATCCGGAGGCAAACTTTACGATGGATCCGCAGTCCACCAAGATCCTCGATACGGAGATCGATTTTGAGAACCGATCTACAGGAGCGGACGAATACAAGTGGGCATTCAAGGGATTGAACACGCCCGGCAACAGCACGGACTCCACGGACACCACCTTCATCTATCGGGGCAAGGACACGACCCTCACTTATCCCAAGGACCAGCCCGGCCGGTACCAGGTCTGCTTAACAGCGATGACCGATCAGGGATGTAGAGACTCCACCTGCAAGGAGGTCGTGATCGAAGGAGCATTCATGCTCTGGGTCCCCAATGCTTTCACACCGAACGGGGATGGGTTGAACGACGAATTCTTTCCGAAAGTCCAGGGCTACGAGGAAGGATCTTATGAATTTTACATCTTCGACCGATGGGGCGAGCTGATCTTCAGGACCGAAGACCCCGACGAACATTGGGACGGCCGTGTGAACGGGGAATCGGCGGCTTCCGATGTTTACGTATGGAAGGTGGTGGTGACGGACAGGATCTCCGGCAAGGAAAAGGTCCGGACCGGAGAAGTCACCCTATTGCGGTGAGCTATCCGGGATCGCTGATCCCGGACAAACGTATCCTTGCTCCCCCGAAAATGTCCTTTTCACCGGAAAAGCTACCCTAAGGGGCACTGACAAGATTGGCGAACAAACGGTAAGCCCCGGGCACCCCGGCCGGAAGCTGTCGGAAAAAGGCGATGCCGGTGTACACATAGGTACCTTTTCCGTGATCACCGACCAATAGCCCCCCCTTCCGGGGCTCTTCACCCGGATCGTGCCAACTGATGATCGGTGTATAACGGTCATCCCACTTCCCGGCAAAATACAAACCCCGTTCCTGGACCCAACCTTCGAAATCCTTTTTTGTGATATCATTGGGAGCATTGAGAATCGGATGCCCGGGATCGAGAAAGGTCGGTTCAGCTTCCTCCACCGTGACCCGGTCATAAGCGACCTTAAACGGCCAGGGACCGAGCTCTTCCGTGACCAGGGCCGGTGCATCCTTGTTGTATTGAACGACCAAACGTCCACCCTCCTTCACATAATCGAAGAGGATATCGTTCTTGTAGCGCAAAGGATCGTGCACATTGAACGCCCGGATGCCAGTCAGGACCGCGTCAAATTTGCGAAGCCGGTCCGAAGTAATGTTCCCGGGTTTTAAAAGGGTCACCTCGTAACCCATCTGCCGCAGAGCATCAGGAACCTTATCCCCGGCCCCCATGATATAACCGACCTTTTTCCCTTTCGTGCGGACGTCCAGCTTTACCACTTCAGAAGACGCCTGCCGGATCACGGTCCGTCGGACGATATGCTCGTAATTCACGGTCTCGAGGGTGCGGTCAAGCGTCCTCCCCGTTGTTCGGACCACGGGACGAAGCTCACCCGTGTGTGCATGGGAAGGCGGTGTGACCGAAAAACGGACCTCTTCAGAAGCACCTTTATCATTGATCTGAAAATCAGTCTCGTTGGGGCGCGCCTCCCAACCCTTGTGAAGATCGAGCGATACGGTCCCTTTCACCTGCTCCTTATGACCCCGAATCTCGATCTCGAGCTCTTTTGCCGAGGAGTCTTTCCAGACGAAAGCTTCCTGTTCGAGGTGGGCCGTTGCTCTGGGAACCACGATAAAGGGGCGTTGCTGTTCCCCTTTCACCTTGCTGTTCCACCGATAGCGAACCGGGGTCTTGTAAAGCATGCTGGTACCCCGAAAGCTCAATTCGTAGCGGCCATGATAAGGCGGCGGGGTCTGCGGAACCCCCAGCAAATGCCGATCCCCTTTTGAGACCCTGTACATCCCGTCCTTTTTATCTTTTTTCAACCAATAGGGCGTGCTATAAGCATGTTCGGCTCCCACTTCCAGCGGAATGGTCGCCTCGAAGGGCACATTGTAGGCCAGGGTATCTTTGGGCACCGTGTCCCGGCCGGCCACCCCCATCCGCTCAAGCCGGAACGGCACAGAACTTCGGTTAATGATCTTCAGGTCCACACGGGTGCCGACTCCAGGAACGACCGTGGCTTGTTTCGCGAAAGCGCCCGCATGCATACCGGAACAGGCCGCAATGAGGTCGACCACCGCCTTTCGCTTTTGAAGGGTCCATTCATTCCTTGGAAGTTTACGCAAGGCATCGAGCAAATCGACCAGTCCGGGAACGATCCCGGCAGGTCTTTCAGGCTTGAATGCCCCTATCAATTCCCGGATCTTCCCCTCGATCCTTTCTCCCCCTTGAATACGGGACCATCCAATATTAAGCCCCGACATCAGCCCATTCCCTTCGGGAAGGCTTCCCTTGAGAAGCCTGAAGTATTCCATCTCCGAACCGAGCGATGCAGACGCACCGAACCCCTGACATTTGTGCATACTCCTGCTTTCTGCAGCGATCTCGGTGTAGGAACGCCCCAATAAGGGATCGTAGGTGCCTACATCCATAGCCAAAAGGCTATCGTTCTCTTCAACTTTTTTCGGCAATTCCTTATCCCACCAGGTACTGGTATTAAAGAAGAGACGTTCGGGACGCCAGGGTTCAAGTTTTTCCAATTGGTGGGGAAAAGCGGTGTCTGAACCGGCAAGCTCAAAGGCCTCTTTCGAAAGGATGGCCGATCCGGTATGGTGGCCATGGGCCCCTTCATAACCACCAGCAGGGAAGCGGTTCACCATAACATCGGGACGGAATTTTCGTATGACCCGGACCAGGTCGTTCAATACCTTTTCTTTGTCCCATTTGTTAAAGGTCTCCCTGGCTGTCTTGGAATAGCCAAAATCGACCGCCCGGGTAAAGAATTGTTTTCCTCCATCAATAGCCCTTGCCTGAAGCAATTCCTGGGTTCGCAAAACCCCCAAAAGATCGCCCTGTTCCTCCCCGATCAGGTTCTGACCACCACCGCCCCGATTGAGGGACACATAAGCCGTACGGACATGCTCACCGTTCACCATGTGAGCGATCAGCTGGGTATTCTCATCATCGGGATGAGCAGCAACATAAAGCACTCTACCGAGATGCCTGAGCCGCCGGAGGGCTTTTTTGATATCGACCGCCGACCAAGGTTCATCGGGGATCCGACCCACTACCTCGGGGGCACCTTCCTCCTCAGGAAGCGAAGCTTTTCGGGGTCCTTCCTGCTGTGCAGTAGATCCTGCCAAAAAGGTCAAGAGAAGGGGAAGCCAAACGATCAGACGCATAAACGAGCAATTTAAGATCGAACAAATTTACAGGGTTTTCTTTTTTATTATATTCACCCGCTCAAAAAGACCCATATTCCGGTTCAAATGATGCGATATTGGTGCATCCCGGCACTGCTTCTCCTTGTTGTCCTTGGATGCCACAGGGACAAATTCAACACGGACCGCCTTGCGGAGAGTGAATGGGACCCGAGCGTCGCCGGACCGCTGGTCAATACGACCCTGGGCGTGGACGATATCCTGGCCCGGACCGATAGCTCGGATGTGTCTGTTGACCCCCAAACCGGCCAGATCGCTCTGGTCTACGACGGGAATATTTTCTCCTTTAAAGGGGACAGCCTCGTGCAGCTCCCGGACCAGTCCCTCCCGAGTGGCTCCCTGTCCCTGTCGAACCAAGAGGAGAACGACCTTATCGATTCCGGTTCCGTGACCAAGAAAGGGTCCGCCGATCACGTCTTTAATGTCCAAAATGGCATCGAGATCGATTCCACCAAACTGAAGAACGGCACACTCGACCTGGAATTGAATTCAACCTTTCAGCACGATGGGAAGCTAACGATCACCCTGCCACGGGTCACCAAGAACGGCCAACAATTCCAGACCACCTGTGATATCGACTATCAGGGGTCGACACCGGTGACCGTGGAAAAGGAGCTCGACCTTTCCGATCACACCTTTGACCTTACAAAAGGGGGTGATACCGTGAACCGGATGGTCGTTGAATGGACCATGAAACTTGAATACAACTCCGGAAACCCCACCAATGGAGAGATCACCTACGACCTTGGATTGACCGACCTCGAATTCTCCTGGGTATTCGGGGATATCGGAACCCAGGACATCGACCTTTCCAGGGATTCGGTCTTTTTACGGGTCTTCAGGTCCACCACGGACGGGTTCTTCAAGTTGACCGAGTCAAGGATCGACCTGGACATCGTGAATTCCTTCGGTTTTCCCATGGAGGTCAAAATCGATACCCTTCGGGCGGTCAACCTCAACACAGGGCAGTCCACGCCGGTCATCCTGAACGGTTTTCCGAACCCCTTCGACGTCAACTACCCGAATCAGCTCGGGGATTCGGCCAATACGGACCTGACCATTGACAAGACGAATTCCAACATCAATGATCTGGTCACTTCGACCCCCAAATACTTCGACAACGTCATGACCGCAAGATCCAATCCCCCCGGATCCAATGCCCTGACCAATTTCGTCTCGGACGAAAGCAAAGTATCCATCCGTCCGAAGGTGACCATCCCCTTAACGGGATTCGCTCATGGATGGAAGCTGATGGATACAACGGACCTGGACATTGATGATGAGCGACCGGACGAGGTCGATGAAGTGCTGGTACGAAGCATTATTGATAATGGCTTCCCGATCAATGGTCAGTTTCAGCTTTATCTCGCGGACTCCACTGGCACCGTCATCGACTCTCTGTATGACGGCAATACGCAACAGATCATCTCCGGCCCTGTGAATCAGCAGGGCCGCGTGGTCGAATCAAGAAAGAAGATCGCAGATACCAAGCTAAAAACGGAAACGATCGATCGTTTCTTCAAGGCCGACCAGCTGATCCTCAAAGCCACGGCCGAGACATATCAGGCCCAGCAGGAGAAGGTCGTTCGCATTTACGATGATTACGAGATCCAGGTGAACATCGGGGTAAAAGTGGATGGAAAAGTCATCCTCTGATCCGACCGGAGGGAATGAGAAAACGATCTTCCATACATCGGATCACAACGATTTGGATCCTCGTCCTGGCCTCTGCGACCGCCTTTTCCCAAGGTGGGGAGAACCTCCATTTTGCCCGGACTGTCCCCCAGTCGATCTACAAGAATCCGGCCTTCAAACCCCATCATGACCTGAACATCAGTTTGCCGGGAATGGGCTCGACCCAATTCTCCCTGGCGAACAGTGGCTTCCGGTATAACGATGCCATACGACCCCGGGAACGGGATGACTCGTTGGAGCTCACCATGGACCGCGTCCTGAACGCCCTATACAGACGGAACTACCTTACCCTGAATGCACATATGGACCTCTTTCATGGAGGGATCAAGAAGGGCAAGAACTACTTTTCCGTCAATGTAACGGACCGGATCCACACGCGCCTGATCTACCCATCATCCCTGATCAAACTGCTATGGGAGGGCAATGGAGGAGAATTCCTCGGAGAAAGAGTGGACCTTAGCAAACTCCGTCTGGACCATATGTACTACCGGGAATTCGGTTTTGGAATGGCGCGGGACCTGGATGAGAGCACCACCCTTGGGGCCCGCGCGAAATTCCTGCAAGGGCTTCAGAATATCCGTACAGAAGTAAATACCCTCGGTCTCCGTACCCACGAGGAAACATTCGGTTGGACCGTGAACGGCAAAGCAGAGATCAACACTTCGGGGATGGAACAACTCTGGGATGAGGAACAGCAGCCAGGGGCGAAAGATATCTTTTTCGTCGGCGGGAACTACGGGTTCTCAGCGGACATTGGGGTGGAGAGTCAATTGTCCGAGACCGTTGACCTCTCCGTGGCTGTGCTCGACCTGGGCGCGATCCGATGGGGCAATAATATCAAGCGCTTTAAAAGCAACGATGTGAACTTTACTTACGAAGGGGGCGATCTTGTCAACCTCTACGAGGATCAGGACACCACCGTGGAAAACGCGATCGAAACCCTCGAGGACAGTATAGAAGATGCTTTTAATATCACCCGCTCTGGAGATCCTTATACAACTCCCCTTAGCGGCAAGATCCAAGCCGGGGCAACCGTAGAGCTGGCGCCCCGGACCGAGATCGGAGCGCTGGGACGCGTTTCCTTCGTACGTGGACAAAGACGAGGAGCCCTCACGATCAACCTCCGCCACCACAATCACAAAGGGCTTCGGCTCATGGCATCCTATTCCGTTCAGAACAGAAGTGCCGACAATGTAGGGGCCGGATTTTCCGCACGGATCGGACCTGTTCAGTGGCACTTCCTGTCCGACAACATCCTGGCCCCGTTCCGACCCCACAAGATCAAAACCCTCCAGTTCCAGACGGGGATCAACCTTACATTCGGGGGCACCGAGGACGATCCCTTTGAGAAAAAGACCAGGACCCCGGACGAGGAAGGGCCCGCCAAGAAAGCGGAAGGAAGCGGGGAAACCGATGAAAGCGGGGAGAAGAAGGAAAAAGAGTAATCCCCCCCCTTCTTTTCACGACCTTATTATTTTTTCAAACGCACAAAGAAGGAGGTCCCTTCTTCCGGGGTGGACTCGAACCACACCTTACCTGCCAAATGTTCGATGATGGTCTTGACCATCGCCAGGCCGATGCCCGTGCCTGTGGAACGCGTGGTAAAACGGGGTTCAAAGATCCTATTCCCGACCTCGGCAGGAATTCCCTTTCCATTGTCACTGACTTCCACAAGGTAATGTTCCGCTTCTTCCCGGAGGGTCACGCTCACTTTTCCTTTGCGGTCCGCTGGAATGGCCTCAATGGCATTTTGGATCAGATTGTTGAAGACCCTTGACAGTTGTTCCCGGTCCATAAGGATCTCGGCCTTTCCTTCTACGTCGGAGTGAAACCCGATATCAACAGAAGAGCCTTCACCCTGAAACTGTACAGCCGCGTTCAATACCTCGGCAAGGTCCGACCATTCAAGTCTGGGCCGGGGCATTTTCGCAAAATTCGAGAACGCGTCAGCGATCCTCGATAGCGTATCGATCTGCGCGATCAACTCACCCGTAAGTTCCCGGATCTTTTCCGGGTCCTGCTGCCTTTTCAGGCTGTTCTGCTCCAATTGCTGTAAGCGCAATTTCATCGGGGTCAGCGGATTCTTGATCTCATGCGCGACCTGTTGAGCCACCTCCCGCCAGGCACTTTCGCGTTCGGTCCGGGCCAACTGGTCGGCTTTTTCCCTCAACTCCTCCACTTTCTCATTGTAAACCGCCACCAACTCACCGATCTCGTCATTCCGCTTGTACTCGAGCCGTTCATTGGACCCCCCCAGTTCGATCCGGGCGAGCCGGTCCTGCAAAAAGCGAAGGGGACGCGTCACCCAATTCGAGATGAATAGCGCTGCAAGGATGGACAAAGCAAAGAGCAGGACGAAAACGTTGATCACACCCACAAAAAAGGTTGACAGCTCCTTTTCCAATTGTCCCTGTTTTGCGAAATAAGGGAGGTTCAAATAGCCCAGGACACGGCCTTTTTCATTACGAAAGGGCACATAGGAGGAAAGAAAAGAAAGCCGACCGATCCTTTCTTTTTGAACAAATTCGGTCCGGCTTTTTATACCGACCTCCCTGAACGCTTTCGGGTTCATTCGGCCAGCCACCAATCCTTTTTGGAACAACTGAGCGCGCGATGAGGAGAACAATTGCCCCCCTTTGTCGTAAAGATTGATATCGGTGAAGAAGACATTGGAGAGTTTGCCCAGTAAATAATCGGTATACTTTTCCAGATCGGGATCCAATCGCGCTTCACTACCCAGTTTTTGTTCGAGTTCGACCAGGACCGAATGGGTCTTTTCGGTGATCTCGTCGTGGTTCCTCTGGCTGTACTGTTCTTGGATATAGTATTGGGTGGCGGCCCCGAAGAGGATCATGGACACCAATACGATACAGACGAGCATGGTCTGAACCTTTCCTTTAAAGCTCAGGCCGTGATGGTCCTTATTAGCCACGAATAGCCTGCGCAAAAGGACGCCTGCGGATAAGAGCAAACTGAAGAAAACGAACAGATAAGAAAAGGCCGTCGCCTTATCCATAAAGCTACCGGCCGCCTTACTCAGGATCAGAAGGATCCCCGCTTCCACCTTGTAGACCAAATGTTCGGACCCCTTCTTTTCAAAAAAGCGATAGTTGCCATCGAAATCCTTATAAAAAGAAGCGTCCAGACGATAAGGGAATTCCCCGGAACGATCCACGAGGGTGTCATCCGCGTATCGCGCGTAAGAATAGCCTTCCAAACCGGTGGGGCCGGAAGCACCTTCTTCCATCAAGAGACCGGGAAATCCGACTTCAACGGGGACCTGCCGTTCGGAGAATTCCAGAAAATAATGCCCCAGAAGGGTGTCTCCCCCTTTTTCTTTAAAAGGCAAATGCGCGATATAACGTACTCCACCCGGTGCATGGGGGATATAATAGAGATGGTCGCTCAGGGAAGTGGCTTCTCCTTCACTTTGGATACGCTTCAGGAGTTGGCCAAAACTTTTTGGGCGAACCCTGGCCCCGATGGATACAGGGGAACTATCCCGGCGAAAAGCATAATAGCTGATGTTGTATTTGTCCCAAAAACCGCCGAAGTAAGGCTTTTCAAAATGCTCTTGTACAAGGTCGTCCGAAGGTTCCCACCCTTTTTTAAATGGCTCCTTCAGGGCCGGGTCTTCCAGAATACGCTGTTCCGTATCATCAAAGCGAAAATCCGTTACAGGGTCTTCCCCACTGGCCAATTTTTCAGCCAATACCAAACGATCCTGATGCTCCTTTCGAATGGAGAATTTCGAGATCGTATGGGCCGTAAATGCTGCAAATATGGCGATGAGGGAAACGACCACGCCGAATTTATAAGGCCTTTGAGGGGCGACCCCGTAGCCGGCTCCGATCACGAGCGTAACAAGAACTGGCCAAAGCACAAGGGCCAGGTCGACCAAACCAAAGACGTGGCAGAAGAAAACGTAGACCACAATGACCACGATCATCACAGTTCCTACACTCCGTATGTTTTTCCGTCCAATTCCACCAACAGCCTGCATGATGCCGTTCGCGAGAAAAGAAAAGGAGCCGAACAGAGCAGCTGTGCCAACAGTTCCTACCAGGGTATAAATGGACAGACGAAAAAGCATGTTGGGGTCGAAATGAATATTGGAATTCAATACCAAACCCTTGACCAGGACCGATATGTAGGCTCCATAAGCAAAGATCCCCAACAGGGTCATACCAAGAACGGCCAAAGGCAAGGGCCTTTCTCCCGCTGTAAAGCCGATCTTCTTAACTTTAAGGTATTTCCTGAGCTGATGCATGAAGAACCACGCAGAGAAGAACAGTAGCAGGCTGTTCAAAAGGAAATTGCCCAGATCGGGGAAAAGATCCGAAGCCCCGTAAAGTGCCGGATCGAAAAGCTCGGTATCCTGCCAGAGAGGTGGATAATTCCCCCCGATAGTGAGTCCCCTTATCAGAGGCAGCAAGAATGGGATCAATAGTCCACCCCATTTCGAGCCCGGTTTATTGAGCAAGTTTTGCCCCCCTTTAAATAGCCCCAGAAAGAGAGTCCCCATCCCAAGGAGAACAAAAAGGGCAGAAAGGGCCAATCCCAGGGAACTAACCCCTTCCTCCTCAAAGGACCGGGGTCGCAGGTCCAATAAATGTTCGCCGGAATTGGTCGTCACCTTATAGCCTTTCCCCTTCGGCTCGTCGATGCGGGCCCGGAAATGGTCGGGAAGGCTGTATGGTTCAGGAAAACCATTCCGCAAGTATTCGTTCTGGACAGCAAAAACCTTTTTTAAAAGAAGTGCACCCCGAATTGTAAAAGGGCCGACCAGCCGTTCCCGGATCTCGTACCATCCATTGGGCAGTTTCCGCAATTCCGGACCTTCCTTCTCCAAGCCTTCTCTTTCGATACCAGGGACCCGATCGTTGGTCCACATAACCAGACTGTCCCGATAATGCACCGTGTAGGAAAGGATACCCTTTTTGTCCGAAGGGACTACGCTAAAGCCCTTTTTCCCATAAAAAGGAATATTTCCGGGATCATGAAGGCCCCCGAAACTTCGGGTCAAACGACGAAGACCTTCTTCGAGCGCTTGTTCTTGTTTGTGCAGACCCTTTTCAAAAGCCCGAACATGGGGCTCCAAATTCTCCTCCTCCATCCGTTCGAACGAACGGACCAACCAGGGACCGCAAACAAAAAAGCCCCCCAGGATGATAAGAAGAACAGCCCGGTGCCCTTCTTTCAGGGCGGAGATAGCGGTAAATAAACGCAATAAGGTGCTTTTGTTTCATCCCTCACAAAGGGATGATATCGAAAATAGAAGGAAACGGGGAAAAGGGGGACTTATTCGCTCTCCTCCAGGGCATCCGCACCGCTCACGATCTCTAACAACTCCTTGGTGATCGCGGCCTGTCGCACTTTGTTGTAGGTGAGCCTGAGGTCCTCAAGCAATTCTTCAGCGTTCTCCGTGGCGCTGTGCATGGCTGTCATTCTCGCTCCGTGTTCAGCCGCATGGGAATCCAAGAGCGCTTTGTAGAACTGAATCTTCAGGGACCGGGGAATGAGGTCCTGAACAATCTCTTCCTTGCTGGGTTGAAAGATAAAATCGGTCTGGGGGCCTTTTTCTTCATCTTCCCCCTTGTTTGCGCTTTCGGGCGGCAGGATCGGCAGGAATTGCTCCGTCTTCGGTATTTGTACGGCCGCATTCCGGAACTGGTTGTATACAAGCACGACCTTATCGAGGTGCCCAAGCCGGAAGCGTTCCATAATGTTCTCCGCGACAGGGGCTACGTTCTCAAAGGTCAGGTCATCAAAGAGGGCATTCACATCACGTGGAAAGCCACTGCCTTTGATCCTCTGAGGGGTCTTATAGAAAGCCTCGTCCACTTTTTTCCCGACCCCCAGCACACCAACATTGGCCTTCTTTTTCTCATACCCCTTCACCTCCTTTTGAACCTTCTTGATAATATTGTTGTTGAAGCCACCACACAAACCACGATTCGAGGAAATGCCGACGATCAGCACATTTTGTGGATCGCTGACCCGTCCATAGACATTCTCGCTCGTGTCCAGACTCTGGCTGAGATTCCCGAGCAGTTCCTCAAGTTTCTCAGCATAGGGCCGCATTCGCTCAATGGCATCCTGGGCTTTGCGAAGCTTTGCCGCTGCGACCATCTTCATGGCCGATGTGATCTGTTTTGTAGAATCGACCGAGCCAATGCGGTCCCTTACTTCCTTTAAGTTTGACATGGCAGGTGATGAAGGCTTAAAATGAGCGGCTCAAGCCCCTTTTTTACTTTCCTCTTCTTTGTAACCTTCAGCTATCTCGGCCGCCACCTTTTCAAGTGTTTCAACAGCCTCATCCGATAGCTTACCCCCTTTCAGCTCGTTGAGCGTATCCCTGTACTTGGCTTCCATAACGCTCAAGAACTCCTCTTCGAATTTCGAGACCTTATCGACGGGGACCTTTTGAAGCAAGCCTTTGGTCCCGCAATAAAGGATAGCGATCTGCTTTTCCACCGGCATGGGTGAGTTCTGTCCCTGTTTGAGGATCTCTACGTTCCTTTCCCCTTTATCGATCACCCGCTGGGTGGCCGCATCCAGGTCGGACCCGAATTTCGCGAAGGATTGCAGTTCCCTGAATTGAGCCTGATCGAGTTTTAGGGTGCCGGCCACTTTCTTCATGGACTTGATCTGGGCACTACCACCAACACGAGAAACGGATATACCCACATTAATGGCAGGCCGGATCCCAGAGTTGAAAAGGTCGGTCTCCAGAAAGATCTGCCCATCGGTAATGGAAATAACATTGGTCGGGATATAAGCCGAAACATCACCGGCCTGGGTCTCGATCAGGGGGAGGGCCGTAAGAGAACCACCCCCTTTGGCCTTATCCTTAAGGAATTCGGGCATATCGTTCATGGAAGCCGCAAGCTCATCCGAACTGATGATCTTCGCGGAACGTTCCAATAGGCGTGAATGGAGGTAGAAAACGTCTCCGGGATAAGCTTCACGGCCAGGGGGGCGACGCAGAAGCAAGGAAACCTCCCGGTAGGCGACCGCCTGTTTTGAAAGGTCGTCGTAAACGACCAGTGCGGAGCGACCGGTATCCCGGAAATATTCGCCGATCGCCGCCCCTGTAAAGGGTGCATAAAAACGAAGCGGGGCAGGATCGGAAGCATTGGCAGCCACGATCGTAGTGTAGGGAAGAGCGCCGGCCTCCTCCAGTTTTTGTCGAACGCTGGCCACTGTGGAAGCTTTTTGTCCCACCGCTACGTAAATACAATAGACAGGGTCCCCTTGATCGTAGAACTCCTTTTGATTGATAATGGTATCCAGGGCGACCGTGGTTTTGCCGGTCTGCCGGTCCCCAATGATCAATTCCCGTTGACCCCGACCAATAGGGATCATGGAGTCGATCGGCTTGATCCCGGTTTGGAGGGGTTCTTCTACGGGCTCCCGATAGATCACCCCGGGTGCTTTCCGCTCAATGGGCATGTCGTAGGTCTCCCCTTCAAGCTCACCTTTCCCGTCAATGGGTTGTCCGATCGGATCGATCACCCGTCCGAGCACGCCTTCACCGGCATTGACAGAGGCAGACTTTCCGGTACGCTTGGCCGTATAGCCCTCCTTTACGGCCCGGGAATCACCCAGAACAACAGCCCCGATATTATCCTGTTCGAGGTTGAGGGCGATCCCCTTGACCCCATTTTGGAACTCGATCATTTCGCCGGAACCGACACCGGAAAGCCCGTACAAACGGGCGATCCCATCCCCGACCCGGAGGACGGTCCCGACCTCTTCGAGTTCGGCTTCACTTTTGAATCCGGAGAGTTCCTCCCGGAGTATATTGGAAACTTCTGCTGGTTTAACTTCCGCCATGATCCTGTGATTCTTTCTTTGGTGTCAATTCATTAAAAGGCTACCGGACAAGCGACGCTTCATATCCCGGAGTTGCTTTTTTACCGAGGCATCCACCTGTCGGTCCCCGATCCTCAGGATAAAACCCCCGATCAATTCCGGGTCCTGTTTTTCGTGCATTTCCACTTGCTCGGTCCCTTCTGCCTCCCGGATCCTGGCCAAGACTTGATTCCGGGAATCCTCGTCCAAGGCCCCGGCCGTAACAAGTTCGGCGGTCACAATATTGTGAAGCTCCTTGTAGTGCTCAATGAAAGCGGTGGCAATAGACCCCATAATTTTCTCCCGGTTCTTTCGAAAGATCAACCGAACAAAGTTGAGGGAAATATCCGCCAGGTCGGCTCCGAAAATGCGTTCAAAGATGACCCGCTTCTTTTCCGTGCTTATAATGGGGTTCTTCATCAAGGTAACGAGGTCCCTTGAACCCTCCATGGTATCGCGGATGGCCTTCATATCGGAATGCACCCGCTCCACACTACCCTGCTCCTTCGCAAGGCCTATGAGAGCCTTGGCGTAACGATCCGCTGCCCTGGATACTTTCATTTCAATTCAGGCTCACCTCTTTCAAGAGGCCGTCCATGACCTCTTTTTGTTTTTTCTCACTGGAAAGCTCCTCGCGGAGAATTCGCTCAGCGACCTGGATGGAAAGATCAGCGACCTCGCTCCTCAATTCATCCATGGCCCCTTTCTTTTCATTTTCGATGCTCTGACGGGCATCCTTCAGGATCTTATCGGCCTCGGCCTTTGCATCCTCCCTCGATTGAGCGATAATGGACTTTTTCGTCTCATTCGCTTCCTTGATGATGGAGTCCCGCTCCTCACGAGCCTCCTTCAGGATCCGGTCGCTTTTCTCCTGAACGGAGGCCATCTCCTCTTTGGCCTTTTGGGCTTTTTCGAGGGACTCCTCAATGGTGTTCTCCCGTTCCTTGATCATGTTCAGGATCGGACCCCAGGCGTACTTTTTCAAAATGAAAAGCACGATGAGGAAGGATACCGTCATCCAGAAAAGAAGACCGATATCGGGCTTTATGAGTTCCATAGGCCTTGTATTTTATTACCACGGAGCCGCTGTCGGATCTAGGCTCCCCTCGGCTCCGGGCAAAGATACGGATCGGTGACTGGCCTTACTTGATCAGTACGACCAAAAGACCGATCACCATGGCGAAAAAGGAAGCACCCTCGACAAGGGCCGCCGTAAGGATCATGTTGGCCCGAAGATCGTTGATCGCTTCAGGCTGCCGCGCCATGGACTGGAGTGCTTCTCCTCCGATCCTGCCGATCCCGAGACCAGCCCCGAGGGCAGCAACACTAGCACCCAATGCGGCAACACCGTATCCGAGGCCGCTCTGAAGCAAAATGGTAAGCAATGATAAAAACATGGTACGCCTTGATTTAAAGGTTAATAATCGATCATCGTTCTCAATGCGCCTCCTCCGTTGCCATCCCGAAATACAGGGAGGACAAGAAAGTGAACACATAAGCCTGTATAAAAGCCACCAACAGTTTGAGCAGGGTCATGAAAACGGTGAAAGCCACCGAAACGACCGAAACGCCCAGACCAACACCCGCGTTCATCTCAGCGAACAAAAAGATCAAACTGAAGAAGGATAGCAAGACAATATGCCCGGCCAAAATATTGGCATATAAACGGATCATCAGGACAAACGGCTTGAGAAAGATCCCAATGAATTCCACCAGTGAAAGAATGGGCAAGACCCCGACCGGTACACCGGGCATGGCGAAAATGTGCCGCCAATAGTGTTTGTTGCCATTAAAGGTCGTTATGATAAAGGTCATGGCCGCCAATGCCATCGTCACGGATATGCTACCCGTTACATTGGCCCCACCGGGGGGAAATGGAATAAGCCCCAGAAGGTTATTGAGCCATATAAAAAAGAAGGCCGTTAACAAAAAGGGCATGAATCTGCTGTACTTTTCGCGTCCGATCGTAGGTACTGCGATCTCATCCCGGACAAATACGATCAGCGGTTCGATCCATGACTGAAATCCTTTGGGCGCCCCGACCCCCCGTTTTTGGTATCGCTTCGCTACAGAAATGAAGAGCACGAGCATGAGCGCCAGGCTGAAGAGAATGGCAGCCACGTTCTTGGTGATCGAAAGGTCCCATAATTGAGCCGTGGCGGCTTGGTCCGGTTTTCCATCGGGGCCAAGCGCAACGACCCCGGAATCCCCGAGCTTATACCCCTTATAAGCACTATGGCCATGGTCGAAACGGGAAGAGGAAAAGAGGGTAAGGCCCCGTTCCTCATGGTAGAGTATGACCGGGAGGGAGATCGAAACGGGATGGCCGTTCCAGTCACAAACGTGCCAGGAATAAGCATCGGTCACGTGGCCAAGGATCATCTCCCCCGGGTCGAACTTTTTTCCCTGACCCTCCGAGGAAGCCGTAGCCTGGTCCTGAATCAGAAAAAGGTTCGCCAAGAGGAGAAACACCCCCCCGAAAATCCCTAAAAGCCTGTTATGCTGTGGCTTCATGAAAATCGCCCCCGTTTTTCCGGGGGCAAAAGTATGGATTTACGACAAACCGAAAAACGATCCTGTGAAGGGAGCTTTTAGAGTCTTCATAAGTCATTGAGGATTACACGCCTGTGAAAAGAGGAAGTAAGGAGGAAGAGGAAAACCAGGGAATCCCGGATCGAAAGACCCCATCGTAGGATCAGTTCATTAACTGCTTCACCATATAGTAAAGCCCCAAAGCCAGGCCGATCAGGGTGCCTGCCACGGTGAACAGCGGGTTTTCCAGTTCCAGGTGCTCATCCAGCTTCAGACCTGCATAAACGCCAATAAAGATAATGACCCCCACTTGAAAGGCGATACCGGAATACTTGAGGTAGGCCTTATAGGGACTCCGGTCGGGATCGTCCTTTTTTCCGGTCACCCCTTATTTAGCCTGAGCAATTTGACCAAAACGAACACTTCGTAAACCGAATAGCACAGATAGAGGAAAAGGAACATCACGGCAAACTCGAGCAATCCTTCCGAACCCCTGAAGATCAACAAATAACTCGCGAGATAGACCAGGGAGATGAACATCTTCAACCCCAGGGACCCCATAAAAGCGTACACGAAATTCCTTGGTTCACTCGAGTCAAGCGAGCGCTTGGTCAATACATGGACCATCAGGGTAATACCGAAAAAATAGGCAAAGGGAAGGAGTTTTCCCACAGTAAAATCCTGTGGGGAGAAAAAAACGAAGTACGACCAACTGCTCGCGAACAGGAACAGCGTTACTCCGATAAGCCCCAGGATGTAATGTTTCATGGATGTCATTTGCCGCTCATCAAAACTAAATACCACAAATGTATCAAAATGGGGCTTGGCATGATTCCCTCGTCATAAAATCCGAAATTGAAACATCCATCAAAAGCAAAATCTATCATTATGATGCTGTTTCGATCGAAGAACATCCTATTGCTTGGGCTCCTCCTCCTTTTTTTCATTCCCTTGGTCACGGCCCAACAAAAGCAATACGCAAGGGTCCGGATCCAGACCTCCGAGACCTCACTTCAGAAGCTGAACGAATTGGGGATCACGGTCGACCATGGAAAACACAAAAAGAACACCTATTTCATCGGGGAGATCGCCCGGGATGAGATTCGTACCCTGGAGAAGAACGATATCCCCCACGAAGTTCTTATCGAGGACATGACCGCTTATTATAAAAAGCGCAACGAACGGGCCATGGAAAAGTGGACCAAAAGATCGGCCCGGAACCTGGGAAGGGACCGGGTTCAGGGCTGCGAAAATGACAATTCCATCAGCTACGAGACCCCGGACGGATTCTCTTTTGGCTCGATGGGAGGCTTCCTTACCTATGAGGAGTTCCTTTCGGAACTGGACAGCATGGTGAACCAATATCCCGACCTTATTGAACGGGACACTCTGCCGGGCTACACGACACACAAGGGCCGGCCCATTTATCATTTGAAGATCTCCGATAACCCGGGTCAGGATGAACAGGAACCGGAGGTCTTGTATAGTGGATTGCACCATTGCAGAGAAGCCGCGAGCCTCTCGAACCTCATCTTCTACATGTATTACCTGCTGGAAAATCACAGCTCCGGAGGTGAGGTCCGCTACCTCGTGAACAACACCCAGATGCACTTCGTACCCATGGTCAACCCGGACGGATACATCTACAATCAGAAAAATGAACCGAACGGCGGCGGCATGTGGAGAAAGAACCGCCGCGATAACGGGGACGGGACCTTCGGGGTCGACCTCAACCGGAATTATTGTTACGAATGGGGTTACGACGATCAGGGATCCTCTCCCGACCCCGACAGCGACACCTATCGAGGACCAAGCCCTTGCTCCGAACCCGAAACCCGGGCCATGATGGACCTGGTGGACCGGCACGATTTCAAGATCGCCCTGAATTACCACACTTATAGCGAACTGTTGATCCATCCCTGGGGTTATGCTGACCTCGTTCCCACACCCCCCGACTCCAACATCTTCACCCGCTTCGGAGCGATCATGACCCGGGAGAATGGCTATACGGTAGGGAATGCCTCACAGACAGTGGGCTACAATGCCAACGGTAGTTCCGACGATTGGATGTTCGGGGAACAGGACACGACCAACCCGGTGTACGCCTATTCCCCGGAAGCCGGAAGTCAACAGGACGGATTCTGGCCCTCGATCAACCGAATCGTTCCCCTTGCCAAGGAGAACCTCTGGCAAAACCTATCGGCCGCCAGGTTGGCATCCGAATACGCGGTGGCCAATGACGAGGAACCGTCCGTGCTGAGCAATGTCTCCGGCCACATCAATTTCGAACTCCAACGAATGGGGCTCGGTGGTAACGGGGATTTCACCGTGAAGGTGAATCCGGCCGGTCCGAACATCTCTTCTACAGGGTCTTCCAAAGATTTTACCGGCATGAACGTCCTTGAAACACGGTCCGATTCCATTTCCTACCAACTGACCCAAAGCGTCTCGGCCGGTGACAAGGTCCGATACGAGATCGCCGTTGACAACGGGATGTACATCTTTCGGGATACCATCACCAAGACCTACGGCCAGATGAAGATCATCCTGGCCGAAGAGGGGAACGACCTGGTGAACTGGAAAAGCAATACGGATTGGGGGCCCACGAACGCCCATTATCATTCTCCCTCCAATTCTCTGACCGATTCGCCCAATGATGAATACAGCAACGATGCGAACAATCGGCTGGTCCTGTCCAATTCCCTTGACCTTCGGAATGCTGTGAACGCTCAACTCGTCTTCTGGGCCAAGTGGGACATTGAACGGAATTACGATTTTGTCCAGGTCATGGCCTCCAGGGACGGGGGGAACACCTGGAACCCGCTTTGTGGAAAGTATACCAATTCCGGTACGGAAAATCAGGACCAGAATGAACCCCTTTACGACGGAACTCAAAATGAATGGGTCCAGGAAGTGATCGACCTCCAGGATTACATTGGAGATTCCATTCTGATCGGATTCCGGCTGGTCAGCGACCAATGGCAAACCGACCGGGGCTTCTGGTTCGATGACCTGCAGGTCGAAATGATCCCGAATTACCCGGTTTCCATAAATGAGAATGGGATGAAAGGACTGAAAATCGGACAACCCCGACCAAATCCCAGCCAGGCACGCAGTTCTGTCCCTTACACGTTGGATGTCCCGACCAAGGGGGCCGTACTGGAGCTAAGAGACCCGAGTGGAAGGCTTATCGAGACCCATCCACTCAAAGAGAAAGAGGGACGGGTCACGCTCGATGCAACGAAGCGCTCGGCAGGGATCTATTTCTACCGGATCGTTTCCCCCCGTGGCGTATCCGAAGCCAGGCGGTGGTCCGTAACGGGGCCATGATCTAGCGATAGGGCATGGCGTAGGTTGATACCGGCCGCGAACAACAGCAACGCACCGAGCTGATGAAGCACCCCGAGGGTGAGCGGAACGACCATAAGAAGGGTAAGGACACCGAGCAGAAATTGCAGAATGACCGCTAATAAAACCCCGTAAAGGGCCATTTTAGAGGTCCGGTCCGAAAGCTTCCCGATCCCTTTTACGAAAAGCCCACCAGTGAGCAGTACGATCAGGTAAGCCAGCATTCGATGGATGAACTGGACCCCGGCCCCGGTCGATGTGAGGTCCACCAGCAGGTCCTGCCCCTTGTAAAACAAACCTGGGACCCACCATTTTCCCATACCGGGAAAGGTGTTGTACATAAGACCACCATCCAGACCAGCCACAAAAGCACCGTAAACGACCTGGATCAGGATCAACCCGAGAAGCAGGTCAGTCCAGCGTCGAACCCCTTTCACGGACGGATCCGTTCCTTTTCGCTCTCCCCGTCCCAGGTCCAGGGCCACCCAAAGGATATACCCAAAGAGGAGGAAAGCACCCACGAGATGAATGGCCAGGCGATAATGACTAACGTCCGGGTGGTCCTTCAGTCCACTCACCACCATGAACCAACCCAATCCCCCGACCAGTGCTCCACCGGCCAATATGATGAGGCATTTTTTTAAAAGGGCCGCGTTCAAAAAACCCCTCAGGTAAAAGATACCGAAGGGAATGAGGAATACCAATCCCATTAAACGCCCCCACATCCGATGCAAATACTCCCAAAAGAAAATGGACTTGAAACCCGATAGCGACATGCCAGGGTTTCGCTTTTGGTATTCAGGGAATTGTTTGTACTGTTCAAAAGCTTCCTGCCATTCTTCCTCGTCCATGGGTGGAATCGTGCCCATTATCGGATCCCAGTTCACCATGGAAAGCCCCGAATGCGTGAGCCTGGTTATTCCCCCTATGACCACCATAGTGGCGATCATCACACATCCCGTGAGGAGCCACACAATGATGGCGCGGTAAGGGATTCCTGAATTGCCCATTATAAATTATGGATCATACCCCATCCCCCTTCACAATACTCAGTACTGTTCATGGAGGGATCAGGTCTATTATAGTTTCCTGATCACCATTGATCCCGATCGACCCGACCCCTACATCACGTTCATCACCTGTTCACGGATCTTTCCGAGCGCATCCTTCATTTCCACCACAGCACGTTGAATGTCCTCATCCTGAGCCTTGGAACCGATGGTATTGATCTCCCGGCCCATTTCCTGGGCAATGAATTCCAATTTTTTTCCATTGGGGGGGTCCTCCTCCATGGTTTCTATGAAATACTGGCAATGGCCGTTCAGGCGGACCTTTTCCTCATTGATGTCCAATTTGTCCAGATAATAGACCAATTCCTGTTCAAAGCGATCGGCATCGTACTCCTCCCGCCCCATTGCACTTTCCAACTCCTTTTTCAAGCGTTCCCGTTTGTTGTTCACCCTTTTCGGATCCTTTTCCTCGACTATTTTTATCCGTTCACGGATCGCATCCACCTGTTCTTTCAGGTCCGTATACAACGTTTCGCCTTCGGCTAACGCGTATTTCTCCAATTCTCCGAGCACCTTTTCCACCCCTTTTTCAAGTGCTTGCACTTCCACATCCATTATACCGCTTTGAGGCTCACGCATCACATCGGGTATTTGCATCACCAATGACATAAGCCCCTTATCCTCTCCGTCCCCGAGGGTTTGATTGAGGGTGGCGAGCTCCCTGTAGTACTTCTCAAAGAGCCCCCGGTCGATCTCCGAGGCTTGTGCCATCCCCGAACCATGGGCTCTGACAAAGAGATCGATCTTGCCCCTCCCCGTTCGGTCGGATATCAGGCGCCGAAGGGGTATCTCTCTTTCCCGGAAACGAGCCGGTAGATTGACCTGTACCTGCGTTCCTTTGTGATTCAAAGAGCGCAATTCCAGGGTATATTCCGTCTCTCCTATGGTATGGACCACCTTTCCGTAGCCCGTCATCGATCGCAACATGATCTCTTTTTTGGATTGGATAACGGATCAAAGTTAAGGGACCTGCCTCCCCGATCTTCGTTATTTTTATAGCAAAAGCTTCCGAATATGACGCGCGACCCAAAGCAAGAAGCCCTGGATTATCACAAAAGAGACCCGAAAGGGAAGATAGAAGTGGTCCCGACCAAACCCTATAGTTCCCAAGCGGACCTGAGCATGGCTTATTCCCCGGGCGTTGCGGAACCTTCCAGAGAGATCGGAGAGAACCGGAAGGATGTGTATCAATATACCGCCAAAGGGAACCTTGTGGCGGTAATATCGGACGGAAGCGCCGTCCTGGGCCTCGGGAACATCGGACCGGAAGCGTCCAAACCCGTTATGGAGGGGAAAGGGGTCTTGTTCAAGATCTATGCGGACATCGACGTTTTCGACCTGGAACTGGACAGCAAGGACCCCGAGCATTTCATCAGCACTGTCAAAGCCCTGGGACCGACCTTCGGGGGCATTAACCTTGAAGACATCAAAGCGCCTGAATGCTTCGAGATCGAAAAGCGCCTCAAGGAGGAGCTTGACATCCCGGTCATGCACGATGACCAACACGGGACGGCCATCATTACCGGAGCAGCCATGATGAACGCCACCCACCTGGCCGGTAAGAGAGTGGCGGACCTCAGGATCGTGATCAGCGGGGCCGGGGCTTCTGCTATGGCTTGTGCCAGACTTTACACTTCGCTGGGTGTTCGACCGGAGAACATCGTCATGACCGACAGCAAGGGCGTAATCCGAAAGGACCGGGAAGAGCTCGGTCCGCTGAAGGCCCCCTTTGCCACCGAACGGGACCTCAACACACTGGAGGAAGCCATGGAGGGGGCGGACCTCTTCCTCGGATTGTCGATGGGGAACATCGTCAGCCGATCAATGATCCGAAGGATGGCGCGGGACCCGATCGTATTCGCCCTGGCCAATCCCGACCCCGAGATCCCCTTTACGGAAGCAAAAGCAGCAAGGGATGATGTCATCATGGCAACCGGGCGCTCAGACGACCCCAATCAGGTGAACAATGTCCTGGGCTTCCCATTTATCTTCCGCGGCGCCCTTGACGTTCATGCCACCCATATCACGGAAGGGATGAAGCACGCGGCCGTGGAAGCGATCGCGAAACTGGCCCGGGAACCGGTTCCAGAAGAAGTGATCCAGGCATACGGGGTGCGGAACCTCTCTTTCGGTCCCGATTACCTGATACCAAAACCCATGGACCCCAGACTGTTATCATATGTTTCCCCGGCCGTTGCGAAAGCCGCGATCGAAGCGGGCGTAGCCCGCATTCCGATACGGGACTGGGACCAGTACCGGGTCGATCTGGACAAACGCCTCGGCATGGACAACAAACTCATCCAACAGATCACCGAAAAGGTCCGCGGACAACAAAAACGGATCGTCTTTGCCGAGGCCGAGCACCCCAAGATCCTCAAAGCAGCCCACGAAGCTGCTGAAGAAGGGATCGCGGCCCCGGTCCTGCTCGGCCCTCCTGAACGGATCCGTGAACTGATCGACGAATACGAACTCGAGCTGAAAAATGTCGAGATCCTGGACCCGAGAAGCGCAACAGAAGAACAAAGAAGGGAACAGTACGGCGACCTGTTCTTCAGGGAACGACAGCGAAAAGGCTATACCCTCTACGAATCCCTTCGACTCATGCACGACCGGAATTATTTCGGGGCCATGATGGTCCGCAATGGAGAAGCCGATGCACTAATATCGGGCATAACCAGGAAATACCCCGATGTCCTCAGACCAGCCCTTCAAAGCATCGGGAGAAAAAAAGAGACCAAACGGGTCGCGGCCATGCATATCATGTTCTCAAAAAAGGGCCCCCTCTTCTTCGCTGATACCACGGTTAACCAGGAACCCTCAGCGGAAGATCTGGCCGAGATCGCCATGCTCAGCGCCAAAAAAGTGGAAGACTTGAAAATAACACCAAGGGTCGCCATGCTCTCCTATTCCAACTTCGGCTCTGCAAGAGGCTCGTGCGCCGAAAAAGTCCAGAAGGCTGTGAAGATCCTCCACCAGGAGCATCCTGAGTTGATCGTGGACGGGGACATCCAAATGAACTTTGCCCTGAACAATGAGCTGATGCGGGAAAAATTTCCCTTTTCCGAACTACTCGACCAGGAGGCCAACATATTCATCTTTCCGAACCTGGCCGCGGGCAATATCGCCTACAAGCTCATGCAGGAAATGACCCGGGTGGAGACCATCGGGCCAGTACTGATGGGCATGAAAGAACCTTTTCACGTCCTCCAGCTCGGTAGTTCCGTGCGCGAGATCCTCAACATGGTAAAGATCGCTGCGACCGATGCCCGGGAAAGCAAAGAGCCCTCATCCCAATGATCAGGCATCCCGATCCAAGCCGCTGGTCGTCCCTTTGTTCACTGATAGAGGACCAGGGAGAGGACCTGCCCGATCAATGGCACCCGTTGAACCATCCCGGCCATCCCCTTGACAAACCCAAAGCGGACCCAAACGTTTTGAAACAGGCGAAAAAGAAGAGATCGAGAAAAAACCGGGAACCTTGAAAAAACCCCTCCGCATATTGTTTCGATATGCTTTTTATCTCCTCATCGCCGGAGTCCTCATGATCATTGGCTCCCATTGTTGGGTGGAATGGAGCACCGACGGGGACGTCTTCGAGGACATCCGGAAAGTTCCGGAGAATCAGGTCGGCCTTGTACTTGGGACCAGCAAACACGCAAAGGAAGGAGGGGACAATCTCTTTTTTACCTACCGGATGGAAGCGGCCGTCGAACTTTTCCGGGCCGGAAAGATCCAACATATCCTGGTTAGCGGGGACAACCACACCAAATGGTACAATGAACCCTCATCCATGAAAAAGGTCCTGATGAAGAAAGGAATCCCTTCAGAGAAAATTCATTTGGATTATGCGGGTTTCAGAACCCTTGATTCCGTAATAAGAAGTAAAAAGATCTTCGGTCAGGATTCCATCACCATTGTCTCTCAAGATTTCCATGCAGAAAGGGCAGTATTCCTGGCACAAAAGAATGGAATAAAAGCCGTCGGCTATAGCGCAAAGGACCTTTCGCAAGGGGGTTTACAAAGCACTCATTTAAGGGAATACTTGGCCCGCGTCCGGGCTGTGATCGATGTTATCATCGGCAAGGAACCCAAGTTTCTCGGCAAAAAAGTACCCATACCATGATCGTGATCATCGATCGATAGTTTGTAATGAATTAAAATTGTGAAGTTGTGACATTCCTGTGACAAAGCTCAAGATCGACCTGAACAACTTTGTAGCGAGTGAGGATCATCGATCGTGCAAGCCTTAAAAGCCATAGCGTTCACCCATAAGCACCTGGACCTGGAAGCCCTCGGGGCCCTCCATGTGGAAAAGGAGGCCCTCGGGGAAACCCTCGAACCCCTTAAAGAAAAACTCGGTTTACAGGAACTTTTTTACTTGTCGACCTGCAACCGGGTCGAGTTTTACTTTACACTGGACGGGGCGCTGGACAGGCAATTTCTCCGGGATCTGCTCCATCACTTCGCGGGGATAACAGGCAGGGAGCTTGTCCGGGAGGACCGGTTCATCAATAGTGCCTTGCTTTACGAAGGAAGTGACGCTGTCGAGCATATCTTCAGGGTGGCTTCTTCCATGGATTCAATGGTGGTCGGTGAACGGGAGATCATTTCTCAGGTCCGGGATGCCTATGAGAATTGCAAAAAGGCCGGATTGACGGGAGATAAAATAAGGCTTCTTACAGAAAACGCCATCAAAACGGCCAAAGCGGTCTATTCCTCAACTGGTATCGGCACCCGACCGGTCTCGGTCGTTTCCCTGGCATTCAAAAAATTAAAGGACAAGAACTTCCCCCTCGATGTGCGCATCCTTTTGGTGGGAACGGGGAAGACCAACCGGAGCATGGCCCGCTTCCTGAAAAAGTGTGGATTCTCCGATATATCCCTTTTTAACCGGACTCTGGAGAATGCGGAATCCCTGGCCGAAGAGATCGGAGGCCGGGCCTACCCGCTCGATCAACTGGGAGAAAAAGGTAAGGGAGCAGAAATACTCATCACATGTACGGGAAGCAAAGAAGCCGTGATCGACAAGAACACTTTTCAAGCCTTATGGAGTAACACCGGGCAGGACCAGCGACCTGTCGTAGTAGACCTGGCAGTGCCGGGCGATCTGGACCAAACCCTATCCGAAAGACCCGATATCGAACTCATCAGTGTGGAAGACCTTCGACCCGAAGCAGAAAAGAACCTCCAGTACCGGAAGAACGAGGTCGAGCACGGACGACGGATCATCCGGGAACACCTCGAGGCTTTCCGCGAAAGCTATCACACCCGTGAGGTGGAACAGGCCATGAAGGAAGTGCCCCAAAAAGTGAAGGAGATCCGGAAAAACGCAGTGGAATCCGTGTTCGCCCGCGACCTCGAACAAATGGATGAGGGATCCCGGGAAGTGCTCGAAAAGGTGGTCGCCTACCTGGAAAAGAAGTACATCAGCATGCCCATGAAAATGGCCAAGGAGATCCTCCTCGAAGAAGGCACAGGAGATGATAAAAAGGGCATAACGGACCGCTCGAAGTGAACCCGGAGAGCATCGGGACCTGATGAACCAACCGCTTCGTATCGGCACACGCGGAAGCGAACTCGCCCTTCAGCAGGCAGGAACCGTCAAAGACATCTTAGAAGGGGTCGGGGTCGAAGGCACGATACAGGTGATCAGAACCCAGGGGGACCAGGATCAACAAAGTTCCCTTGCCTCCATGAGCGGGTCGGGTTTTTTCACCAAGGCCCTGGAGGATGCCCTCCTGGCGGGTTCGATCGACCTGGCCGTCCATTCTCACAAGGACCTCGAAACGCGCGGGCATCCCGATCTTATCGTTGCAGCAGCTACAGCACGAGCGCCCCGGAACGACCGCCT
>CAYVSK010000029.1:0-29469 GCA_964453635.1 uncultured Weeksellaceae bacterium
GGGCTTATCGATCAGCACTATCGGAGCCTTTTGGTAGCCGGATCCCGTGCCGATCTCGAGCACCTTTTCCGACCCTTCCAATTCGAGCAGTTGGGTCATCAGCCCGACGATGTAGGGTTGGGAAATGGTCTGTCCCTCGCCGATGGGAAGAGGGCGGTCCGTATAGGCCAGGGATCGGGACCCTTCGGGCACGAAACGATGGCGGGGAGTGTTACGCATCGCCTTTAATACCGCCTTGTCATGGATGTCTCGGCCAAGCAGTTGTTCCTGCACCATCCGTTCCGCTTTTGCTTTCCATTCTTCCGTTTGAACGATATCCGCTGTACTTTGTTCATTCAAGGGGCTTTGATGGCCCATGCGGGCGCCATCCGTTGCCTGCATTTGCAGCAGGATCGGGATTAGCAAGCAGAAGAGGGTAAGGAAGTCGGGGTACGCTCTTCCGAACATGGTGATATTGGACCAATTTTGTAGTCGTAAAGGTAAAAGATCCAAACCCTTCAAATAGAAGCGCAAGGGGCGCTCAACCGATGCCATTCGATGACGGATCCTGCCTGCCGATCCTCCCGGAGCCGGTATTGTTCAATCCCTGGAAACATCACCTCGGCTTCATTCAGGAAAAACTCCGGACCGGGGATCGCGATCCGCTTCAGTGCCTGGAGTTCATTGCTGATAATGTAACGGACCTCTATACAGGGCCCTTGAGTCCTGATGCCGTGGCCCGGGAGGTCATCGGCCGGCTTCGTGAAAACAATGCTTTGGAACCCGCTCCTTTTGCGGCTATGCTTGGCCAGCATTCCCGAAATTATTGCACGATCGAGCTCTCCGATGCTTCGCTTTGGGTCTTGCTGTGGGGTCGGGAAAGGAAGCGGCATGTGCATGTCCACCCGGCTCGTGTTTCGCGGATTGTGACCCGGGTGAAAGGGATCACGCTCAAAACCGCGATCGCTTGCCTAAAGGTCGCAAAGCAAAGGAACGCGGATCATTTTTCCCGCGTTCTGATCGATGAGGTACGGCGCGACCTTTTGGGGCTGCCTCCCGTTAAACGGGTGCATTACGACCGGGGCATCGGGCGATGCATTCAGTTACTGAACGAGGGAGCCCGGGAAAGCGGGGCTGATATTAAAAGGGGATGATCCCTGGATGGGTAGCTCTGGGGTCAGGGGACGGTGGCCATATAGAGGAGTGTTCCGATGATGCCCAGAAGGATCGCGGTCAGAACGAGTACGCGGAGCTCGAAGCGGATCCTGTTGAGGAGGGGGATCTTGACCGTCAAATTGTGAAGCGTTGACCAGATCCTGGTCGGTTCCCGGGCGCGTTTGCTCAAATAACCCGTTTCTTTGAGGATCCTGATGGCTCGCTCGGCATCCGGCCGTTCCACCTGCAATTTGATACCGCCGATGGCATTGGAGTAAAAGGGGTTCACCTGGACGGTCATTTCGTCCTTCACGAAACAACGGATGCCTTCTGACTCCAGACGAGCCATAATGACCGAATATTCATTGGGAAAGGTGAAGGTGGCTATGGTAATGCGGTCGCGCATGGGTTTTGGGTGGCTTTCCACCCTTTGTTTTGGGCGAGCGTTGGACACTAATTTAACAATATCCGGAAAGCCGGCGAATGGTCCGCCCCATTGAGTGCCGGGAAGCTGGGGCTATGCCTCGTAGCATTTTCATATATTCGCCGCCGATTCGCAGCGCATATTAAATCCCAACGCCAACGACCATGAAACGCATTCTTACGCTTTTTATATTGCCCCTGATCCCTGTTTTTATGGGATCCTCTGCCCAAACCCAGACCTGTAGCGATGGTCGCTATGTGGATTCCCTCTTTGATGTTTCGGTTACCCAGGATGTTGTTTATGGGGAGAACATCAATGTGAGCGGGGATACGACCACCCTGAAGATGGATGTATACGAACCTGCCAATGATCAAATGCAGGAACGTCCGCTTGTATTCTTTACCCACGGGGGGAGCTTTATAAGTGGTGACAAAGGAGAGGATTGTGTTGTGCGGGTCTGTAAGGACCTGGCCGAAATGGGATATGTAGCGGTCTCGATCAATTACCGGATCGGCATGGAGGATTTTCCCTTTCCGGGTCCCGATTCGGTGGATGCGACGGAGTCGGTCTGGCGGGCCACCCATGATGCCAGGGCAGCAGTGCGCTTCTTCAGGAAAGATGCCGCGGAGAACGGCAACACGTATGGGATCGACCCGAACCAGATCTTTTTCGGGGGCTTGTCCGCCGGGGCCATAACCACCCTCCACCTGGGGTACCTCGACCGAATGAGCGAGGTCCTGGTCACGGGGCTCGATACGAGCAAACCGGGGCTCGGTGGAGGTGTAGCCGGGAATAGTGGTAATCCCGGATATTCCTGGAATGTTACGGCCCTTTTCAGTGTTTCGGGAGCGATCGGTGATAGTGCCTGGATGGAGCCCGGTGATATTCCACTGGTATCCTTTCACGGAGATAACGATGGGACGGTGCCCTACGGTTCCGACACCATCGATATCCAGGGGAACCCCTTGCTTCAGGTGGACGGGAGTGCTTCCATTAAAAAGCGGGCGGACCATATCGGCGTACCCGATTGTTTCACGCCCTATCCCGGGGAGGGGCATACGCCTGAGTGCAACAAGGAAGCTTATTACGATTCCACCCTTACGATCACGAAACATTTCCTCTTGCGCTTTGTTTGCAATGAAGACGCGGTGTGCAGCATGAAGAGCCCGGTCGGGATCCAGGAAAGGAAGCTTTCGAAAGGGCTTGTCGAGGTCCGTCCGAATCCAGCCGGTTCCGAGCTTCGTTTCAGCTTTCCGGAAAAATGGGCCAACAGTGGCGTCGACCTTACGCTCTACGACCTGACGGGCCGTGAGGTCCGGGAAAAAACCATCCGTTCCGCCGCTGGAAATGGTCGACTCCAGCGGAAAGGGCTGGAAGCCGGGGTCTATCTCTTAAGCCTGCAAAGTGCAGAAGGGACAGTGACTCGCCGCGTGGTCTTTGAATAGGATGGGTCGGTCCCCGAAGCTCCCAAAGGGATTTCGGGCCGGAACTTCTGCCGGGATCCGCAGAGAAAAAAGACGCGATCATGACCAATAAGTTATCCATCGGCCTGAACGTCGTCCTCTTATTGGCGGTGGGCCACCTTTATTACCTGAATCTACGGAGCGGGACGGAAGCGGATGGAGGGAATGAAAAAGGGGAAAGCGCCGAAGAAAGTGGGGGTGGTTTTACGCATAAAGTGCCCAAGGGGAGTTTGAAGATCGGTTTCGTGAAAGGGGATTCCATTCTGAACAATTACCAATTCCTCGAGGAGAAATACGAGGAACTCAACAACGAACAGCTCCGTCTTGAACAACAATTGCAACAGAAGGTAGAGCGTTACAAGGAAAAGGCCAAGAAGTTCAAGGAAGAACAGACCTACATGACCCAACAGGAAATGCAGAAGAAACGGAAGGAATTGATGTCCTTCCAACAGCAGATCCAAAAGGACCGTCAGCGCTTAACGGGGGACCTCCGCAAAATGGAGAAGAAAATGCAGAAACGGTTGTTCGAGAACCTGAACGATTATCTGAAGGATTACAACCAGAACAAAAAGTTCGATTATATCCTCAATTACCAACCCGGAGGTCAGGTCCTTTTCTGTAATGACAGCCTAAACATCACCCAGGAGGTCCTCAAAGGGTTGAACGCTGCCTATGATCCTGAACAGGATACCGGATACGCGGCCCCATGAAATTCATTGCAGAGCAGAAAAAAACAGAGAACATTGCCGAATATTTGCTCTACATGTGGCAAATGGAAGATCTGGTCCGAGGGAACGGAATGGATCCCGAACAGATAGAAAAGAACGTGATCGGGCAGATCGATGACGCGGAGAAAAAAGAGGCGGAAAGGGCGTGGTTCAACGACTTGATCGAACGGATGCGAAAGGAGGGGATCGCGGAAAAAGGGCATCTTTCGGAGCTGGAAGATCTTTTGGTAGAGCTCTATTATCTCCACAACACCCTCCTCAATGTGGTGCGCGATAAACGCTACAGTGAGCTTTTTCAGGCGGCCATGCCCCACATCAGCGCCCTTCAAAAGAAGGGGGCGAACGACGACAATGAGATCGAGACCTGTCTCAACGGGCTTTATGGACTCCTCATGCTAAGGCTGCGGAATGAAGAAGTGAGCAAGGAGACCGGCGAGGCCATGGAAAGCTTTCGTCAACTGATGGCCTATCTATCGGAGCAGTACAAGAAGATGAAAGCGGGGGAGCTCGACTTCCACATGAATTGACCTTTTGAGGCCTATCCGTCCTCCGGGGAGAACTCCTCCGTCAAGGGGACGTAGTCGAAAGGGACCTCCACTGCGAAATCGAAATCCCGGCCCGTTTCGAGCATTTCCTCATCCTCCGGGTCGTAATACCACTTCACCTGCACTTCGTATCCCTGCTGGATGATGGTGTTCAGCTTTTTGAGAACCTCGAGCAATTGCCTGGAAGCCATGGGGTTGACCTCTTCGAGTTGGAGATTGATAGAGGTAACGGGGTCCGGTTCCGCGATGTATTGATCCATCCATTCATGGACGGGCGCAAAGAAGGCTTCGGCCTCCCTTGTGATGAGCGGCCCGGAAAAACGGAATATGCCCTTCTCTTTGTCGAGGTGGATCACCGGGGTATAAAGGGACCCCTCAATATGTAACGGACCTTTCATGCAAAAGCTTCACAGCAAAAGGTCCTACGAATTTGCCCAAAATTGCGCAAGCGAGCCTTCAAAATCTATTAAAGATATTTATCTATAGATGAAACCGTTCTTATTGTCGACCAATTTTGATCCATTCTCTGGTGTTGATCCGGTCGATCTTCCCTGTCGGGGTTTCTGCGAAGCGCTCTACGAAGCGGATCTTTCTCGGTCGTTCCGCCCCTTCCAGGTAAGATCCGAGACAATTGTTAAAAAGCTTTTCGGTGGTGCGGTCGAAGGGTTCTCCTTCCAGGACGATCGTTACGCATTCTCCCAATGCTTCATCGGGGAGGCCGGTCAGAAAGAAGCGACGGTCGATCATGCCCGCGAGCTTTTCTTCGACCGTTTCGGGAATGACCTTGATGCCACCGCTGTTGATGACGTTGCTTCGCCTCCCCAGCCAGCGGAATTCCCGCAGGCCCTCGAAAGCGACGAGGTCGTCCGTCGCGATCTGCTCGTTCGAGATATAAGGGACTTGTAATTTGAGGTTACCGGCTTCTCCTTCAAAGAGCCATATTCCTTTAAAGGCTTTGAATATTCGGTCGTAGGGTTGGGTGTTGATCTGCCGCAAAGCGATATGGGAGGCTGTTTCCGTCATCCCGTAGCCTTCATGAACGGGAACATGGAGGCCCTGGATGCTTTTTTCAAGGGGGGAGGGGACCGGGGCACCGCCGAGGAGGATATGACCGATTTCTTCGAGGGCTTCAGGACCATCCTTTTGAAGGCTTTGCTGAAGTTGGTAGGGGACCATGGAAACGAGATCAACGTCAGCGGGGGTGACCGGCAGGTCCGGGAGGGGTTGGCCGCTGGGAGGGGTTATCAGCAGGTTCAGTCCCCTTTCAAATGCCCGTACGACCATCATGACGCCGGCAATGCGATCCGCGGAAAGGCAAAGCCAAACCGTGTCGCCCTGCTGTAGGCCGAAATGGTCGCAGGTACGTCGGGCACTTTCCTGCATGCCTGACTTTGGTAGTTCGATCGTTTTCGGTTCTCCCGTGGATCCCGAGGTCTGGACGGAGAAGGTGGGGCTGTCGTCCATCCATTTTTCGAGGGTATGATACAGGGCGGCTTTCCAGGAAGGGGTGCTTCGTTCCGTTTCCTTAAAGGAAAGAACGGTACTGGGGGCCAGGCGTTCTTTTTCGAATTGTATCGTGGGGCCTTCCATGCTTCCTTTTTCACGGGTTATTTCCCGGCTTTCATTTCCCGATCGGGGAGAGGTCCCAGGATGCTTCGGGGTCGTGCCACAGCTTCCCATCCCGCACGTTCAGGGGGGAACCGAGGTTGTTCGTAAAGAGTTGGCCGGTTCCGAGCCCCTGATAGAGGTCGTTTTGGAAGGAATGGACCCATTGGGCGATCGCATTGAGCCCCAGATCGGATTCCAGGGCGGAAGTGATCCACCAACCGGCCCCCACATGATCCGCCGCTTCGATCCACTCGCGGCCACCCCGTATCCCACCCACGAGGGTCGGTTTGATAACAATGTAGGCCGGTCGGATGGTCTCCAGCAGGTTCCGTTTGGCCTCTCGTCCGGGTATGCCGATCAGCTCCTCGTCCAGGGCGATGGGCACGGGGGATGCCCGGCAGAGGGAGGCCATTGCTTCGGGCTGTCCGGTGGGGATCGGTTGTTCAATGGAATGCACCCCGAGCTCCCCCAGACTTTCCAGGAGCTGCATTGCATTATCGGGAGCAAATGCGCCGTTCGCGTCCACCCGCAATTCCAGGTCGCCGTATTCGGCCCGGACCTTCCGGAGCAAAGCCAGCTCCTTTTCAAGGGGCAGGGCTCCGATCTTGATCTTGATGCACCGGAACCCACGGTCCACTTTGTCCTTGATCTGGCGGTGCATTTCTTCTTTGGATGCCATCCAGATCAGTCCGTTGATGGGGATCCCTTCGCGTCCTTCCGTAAATTCCGAGGGGTACAACAATTTGGACCCCCCGCTTTCGAGGTCTCTGAAGGCCATTTCGAGACCGAAATGAATGGCCGGGTAATGGGTATAAAGGCCGCTCGTATAGGCTTCCCAGTTATCCACCCGGTCGCATATTGAACCGAGTTTGGCGTTGAACTCCGGCCGGTCATCGATACTGAGCCCCTTCAAAGGGGCGCACTCTCCGATCCCAATGACCGATGGGTCTTCCGTGTCGTAGACCAGGATGAACCAGGTCTCCCGCTCATGCATGGTCCCCCGTGATGTGCCGGCGGGAAAAGAGAATTGGAGCGTATGTTGGCGGTGCACGGCTCTGAGCATGATCGATCGCCCTTGATGGGGATCCCAAAGCTAAGAGTTTTCCCCTTTTCCGGTTCTTTTCCGCCTTTTCAACCGCCCTGAAGAAGTCCCCTGGTCCGTCGGAGGCAATATCGGTGCCGCAATAAATCTCTATTTTTGTTGCTTCGATCTCGAACCATGGCGGAACACCCTTTGGTCAGCATCCTGATCCTCAATCACAACGGGAAGCCTTTCCTGGATGATTGTTTGACGAGTGTTCTGGCCTCTTCCTATCCCAATTTCGATGTGGTCCTGGTCGACAACGGTTCCACCGATGACAGTGTGGCCTATACGCAGGCCCATTATCCCGCCGTCAAGGTTTTTGAGACCGGCGTGAACGGAGGCTACAGCCTCGCTTACAACCTTGCCCTGGGTGGTGCGCCGGGTAAGTACAGTATTCTCCTGAACAATGATGTGACCGTCGATCCCGGGTGGATCGAGCCCTTGGTCGATCGGGCTGAGCGGGATGAGACGATCGGGGTCTTACAGAGCAAATTGCTATCCATGCCCGACCCTTCCCGCTTTGAATACGCCGGGGCTGCTGGGGGGCATATGGACCGCTATGGGTTCCCGTTCCTGCGGGGACGGGTTTTCGATCATATGGAAAAGGACGAGGGGCAGTACGATGACGAGGCCGAGATCTTCTGGGCCTCGGGGGCGGCTCTTTTCATCCGGAATGAGATCCGTCAGCGGGACCGCTTTCTATTGGATGAGGATTTTGTTCATCACATGGAAGAGATCGATATGTGCTGGCGATTGCGACTCCGGGGCTACACCCTCCGAGCGATCCCGTCTTCCGTGGTCTATCATTATGGCGGGGCCACCATTACCCCCGCCAGTTACAGGAAGATGTACTGGAATCATCGCAATAGTACGCTCATGCTTCTCAAGAATGTTGGTCGGAGGCGATTGTCAGGGGTGCTTTTCAAGCGTTGGCTCCTGGATCTGCTGGCCATTGGGTTTGCCCTTGGCAAGTTGGAGCTTAAACGGGTCTTCGCGATCATTGCAGGACATGGGTGGATCCTTTTCCATTTGCCGCTTATTCTGCGGAAGCGGAGGTCGGTCCAGGCTGAGCGGAAAGTTGGGGATGATGCGGTCTTTCAAGCGTTGTACCCCAAAAGCATCGCGATCCAGTATTATCTTAAAGGAAAACGGACCTATCGGGCACTGATGGAGGAAGTAGAAGCGTAGGGTCCCGGCTTGGCATCTTGGTGGGCGGAGAGCTATCATTGAAAGAAGCACAGACCTTTTGAGCATCCTCGATATCATCGTGTTCATTCTTTACGTGACGGCCATGTTGGGCGTGGGCTTCTTTTTTATGCGCCGCAACAAGGGTTCGGATGATTACTATGTAGGGGGAAGGAACATGAACAGCCTACATGTGGGGCTTTCCGTCGTGGCGACCGATGTCGGCGGTGGTTTTTCCATCGGGCTCGGGGGGCTGGGCTTTGCCATTGGGATGTCGGGGTCCTGGATGCTCTTTACGGGCCTCCTCGGGGCCTGGTTGAGTGCGGTCGTGCTTATTCCCAGGGTAAAGGACACCAAAGCTTTTCAGCACTTTCAGACCTTTCCCGAGATCTTTGGGTACCTCTTCGACAAGAAGGTGGCGCTGCTTGCCGGCATTATCTCGGCGATCGGATACATCGGGTTCACCAGTTCCCAGTTGCTGGCCGGGGCCAAGCTTGCTTCAGAGACCTTCGATGATCTGGGGTTACAGTCTGCCCTTCTTTTCATGGGGGTGATCGCCATTGTTTATACCGTGATGGGGGGGCTGAAGGCTGTGATCTATACGGATACGGTCCAATGGATCATCCTGATGAGCGGGCTGATCTTCATCGGGATCCCCCTCAGTTATAGCGCTGTTGGGGGATGGGAAGGGATCACAAGCACAGTGGGACCCGAATTCCTTTCTTTTACGAATGTTTCCTGGCAAGAACTGGCCAATTGGGGGATCACCATCATTCCGATCTGGTTCGTCGGCATGACCCTTTATCAGCGGATCTACGCCTGCCGGGATAAAGAGACGGCCAAAAGGGCCTGGTTCTATGCCGGTTTGTTCGAGTGGCCCATTATGGCGCTTATGGGGGTTTCTCTGGGCTTGCTCGCCCGGGTCGGTGTGGACTCCGGTTTGCTGGGTGCGATGGATGCGGGGACCATGGATCCCGAACTGGGATTGCCCCGCTTGCTTTCAACTGTTCTACCGGTGGGTTTGATGGGATTGATGATGTCCGCCTATTTTTCGGCCATTCTTTCTACGGCGGATAGTTGCCTCATGGCGAGTTCGGGGAACGTTGTGTCGGATATCATCGGCCATTTTAAAAAGCTGGACCGGGATTCAACGGGTTTTCTACGCTTGTCCCAGTTGCTCACCCTGGGGCTCGGGGTTCTGGCCCTCCTGATCGCCCTGGCCATGACCCGCGTCCTTGACTTGATGCTCCTGTCTTATGCATTCATGGTCTCCGGACTTCTCGTGCCGATCGTCGGGGGGCTGATCTTTCGTGCCAGGAATTCCCTCGCCGCATTTTTGTCTATGATCCTGGGGGGAAGCACGACCCTCTTCCTTCAATTGCACAAGGTCTCCATACCGGGGACCTTCGTTTCTTTCTTTGGCGATAAGGATGTCAGTGCTTATCCGCGGGAACGGGTCGCGGAATGGTATGGGATCCTGCAGGAACGTTTCCCGGCCTTGTTGAAAAAGAGTCCGATCGGTCTGGACAAACAGGCGATGGCTGAGCAGGCCGATCAGCAACTTATCTGGGTCCGTTCCCTCGACATTGCATTCCAGCTTCCCTGGCAATTGGACCCCAATATCTTTGGCATTGGCGCTTCTTTCTTTATCTTTATGCTGACTTTATGGACAACGGGACGAGTCGGTCCTTAAAAAAATCTATTATCAGCATGCCGGAGACGCAGACCGTTATTTACACCACGATGGACAAACCGACCTTCCTGGTCCAGGAAAACATCGTCGACTTTTTTTACAACAACCTCGATGCATTTGGTGACCCCAGGGATTACATTAAACGAGCCGTGGATTATGCCCTTAGTTCCTATCCCAGTGAGGGTGGATCCCTGATCATCGAATTTGAAGGGGACCGGGTCGTTGGGGGTGTGATCATGAACAAGACCGGGATGAGCGGCTACATCCCCGAGAACGTCCTGGTGTATATCGCAGTGCATTCGGATTACCGGGGTCAGGGTCTGGGGCACAAGCTGATGTCCAAGGCCAAGGAGGTCTCCACCGGCGATATTGCCCTCCATGTTGAAGAGGAAAATCCCGCTGTTAAGCTTTATGAGAAAGAAGGGTTCAAGAAAAAATACATCGAAATGCGGTGGGAGGAATCAGCCGGGAACGAGTGACCGCTTCTTTATTTCCATCCTTGAAAAGAGCTTCAGTTGACACCCGACGCGCTTGAGGAATCCGACCGTCGTTACCTGGCCGAGCTCCGGAAAGCTTTTCATAAGGATCCGGAATTGTCCGGCCAGGAGGAGAAGACCGCCGAACGGGTAGGATCGCTCCTTACCGAGCTCGGGGCGGACTCTGTTGTGTCCGGCATTGGGGGATATGGTGTGGCCGGGGTCTTCGAAGGGAAGGCGGAGGGCCCGACCATCCTCTTTCGATGTGAACTGGATGCCTTGCCGATCGCGGAAGTCGGGGATCTTCCGCATCGGTCCCGCCGGGAGGGTGTTGGCCATAAATGCGGTCACGACGGGCATATGGCGATCCTCCTGGGGCTCGGGATGACGCTTCGGGATGAGCGTCCTGAACGGGGTCGGACGATCCTGGTCTTTCAACCAGCTGAAGAGACCGGGGAGGGGGCGGCTCGTGTCATTGCGGACCCGAAATATCGGGAATTCGCTCCCGATAAGGCTTTTGCTCTCCACAACCTGCCGGGTTATCCCGAAGGGGCCGTGGTGGTCAAGGATGGTATATTTGCATCGGCATCGCGGGGTATGGAGATCAAGTTGAAAGGAAAGACCGCTCATGCGGGAGAACCTTGGAACGGAAAGAGCCCTTCCAATGCCATGGCGGGGATCGTCCAAGGGTTGGAGAGCCTCCCCGAGGAAGGAAGCTTCTCCGATTTCACTCTGGTCACCGTGGTTCACGTGAACCTGGGGGCTATTGCCTACGGGACGGCTCCCGGATACGCGGAGGTCCGGGCCACACTCCGGGCGCACCGCGATGATGATCTGGAAAAACTTACCGAAAAGGCCGAAGAACTGGTGCATGAATGGGGAGCGAAGGCAGGATTGGAAGTGGAGATCGCTTACACAGAGGAATTCTTTTCAACGGCGGGGGATCGGGCTTCGGTGGATACGGTCAGAAAGGCTGGTAAAGAGGCCGGGGCTGAGCTCATTGAGTTGGAGGCCCCTTTTAAATGGTGTGAGGATTTCAATCACTTCACCAATGCTCATGGAGGTGCCTTGTTCGGGCTCGGTGCAGGAGTTCAGACCCCCCAATTGCACAATCCCGACTACGATTTTCCCGATGCGGTCATACCCACCGGGGTTGCGGTGTTCCGGAATATTCTGGAAGCGATAACAGAAAAGGGTTAGCGTCATGTTCCCCACGTCTCAGATCGAGATCAGCCGGTCCGCCCTTCAGCATAACATCGCCTTCATCCGGGGGATCGTTGGTCCGGAGGTTCGCATAACGAGTGTCCTGAAAGGGAATGCTTACGGTCACGGGATCGAACAATTCGCTCCTCTGGTCGAGGACGCGGGCGTGGACCACATTGCCGTTTTCCATGCCGACGAAGCCCTTCGGGTCAAAAGCGTATGTCAAGCCGCCGATATCATGATCATGGGTATGATCGACAACGAGGAGTTGTTCTGGGCCATCGAGAACGATATCGAGTTCTATGTCTTCGAACACGACCGTCTGGAGAAGGCCATTGAAGTGGCCAAACGCATGGGAAAAGCAGCGCGTGTCCATTTGGAGCTCGAGACCGGCATGAACCGGATGGGATTCACCCGACAGGAACTGAAAAAATGTTTGGGGCTCCTTCAGGAAGAAAAGGATCATTATGTGCTCGAAGGGGTGTGCACTCATTTTGCAGGGGCGGAACACGTGGCCAATTACGTTCGGATCCGGGATCAGTTCAACGCTTATAAGCGCATGCTCAAGTGGCTCAAAGAGCGGGGCATCGAGCCTAAATATCGGCATGCAGCCTCTTCAGCCGCCTCTATATCCTATCCCCGGACGCGGCTCGATATGGTGCGCATTGGGATCCTTCAATATGGCTTCTGGCCCAGCACTGAGACCTTTATCGGCTATCTCGGCAATCGAAAGGACCGGGAAGACCCCCTCCAACGGGTCGTGACCTGGCGCAGCAAAGTGATGAACACCAAGACCGTCAAAGCTGGTGAATTCATTGGTTACGGGATGTCCTATCTGACCGAGGGGGAGATGTGCATTGCAAGTGTTCCCGTGGGATATGCGGACGGTTATAGCCGTCACCTGAGCAATCAGGGACGGGTGCTCATCAATGGAGGACGCCGGAGTGTGGTGGGGACCGTGAACATGAATATGTTGTTGGCCGATGTGACCGATGCCCCTGACACCCAAAAAGGAGATGAAGCGATCCTGATCGGCCGCCAGGGGGATAGCGTCCTCAGCGTTTCCGCTTTCGGAGAGTTCAGTGCTCAGTTGAATTACGAGATCCTCACCAAATTGTCAAGAAGCATTCCACGCATCGTTGTGAATTAAATCCCTTTCATGGCCTATATCACGCTTTTCAAGGACCACCTGGAGACCAACTTCCGCTATTTGGAGAACCTTTTCAAAGAAAGGGGCATCGAATGGGGGGTGGTCTCCAAAGTATTGTGCGGGAACGAGGAATTCCTTCGGGTCCTTGTGGACCTGGGCATCGAAGAGATCCACGATTCCCGGGTGAGCAACCTCAAGGCCATCAAAAAGATCGACCCCAAGGTCAAAACGGTCTACATAAAGCCACCGGCCAGACGAAGCATTAAGAGCATCATTCAGTACGCGGATGTGAGCTTCAACACCGAATACCTCACCATTAAGAAACTATCGGAGGAAGCCGGCAGGCAGGATAAGGTCCACAAGGTGATCATCATGATCGAGCTTGGGGATCTGCGGGAGGGTGTCATGGGGGATGAATTGGTGGATTTCTTTTCCCATGTCTTTCATCTGCCCAACATCGAGGTCATCGGGATCGGCACGAACCTGAATTGTATGTACGGGGTTTTGCCTTCCGAGGACAAGCTTATTCAGCTGAGCCTCTACAAACAATTGATCGAGGCGAAGTTCGACCGTACCATTCCCTATGTATCCGGCGGGACCTCCGTGGTCCTTTCGTTGCTCCTTAAACACCGTCTGCCCAAGGGGATCAACCATTTCCGAATGGGGGAGACCCTCTTTTTTGGCAACGATCTCTACGAGCAAAAGCCGATCAAGGGCATGGAAGTCGATGTGATGAAGCTCTATGCCGAGATCATCGAGCTGACCAAAAAACCTCGTGTTCCCACCGGGGAAAGGGGAGAAGACACGCAAGGGGTCGAGCACGATTTCGAGGATGCGGATTACGGCAAGACATCGTACCGGGCCATATTGGATATCGGTCTGCTCGACATCGATCCCGATTACATCGAACCGGAGGACGAAAAGGTCACCATTGCCGGTGCGAGCTCGGACATGTTGATCATGGACCTCGGGGAATCCCGGCTCAATTATAAGGTCGGGGATCTGATCTCTTTTCGCTTGCAATACATGGGTGCACTGGCGTTGCTGAATTCCAATTATATCGGGAAGAATGTGGTCTGAGTTCGCTTTCTGAAGGACCTTTGAGCTCGGTGCATCTTTTGATCCTAGGATGGGGTCAAGAAAGGGCAACGCAATTCGCTTTTTACCGTCTTTTAATGCGGGAACGATCACCGGATCTAGCTGTTTAGAACAATAGGATCGTTTAGAGAACGTTCCCAGAAACTTTGCCTCATCGAAAAAATACCATGCGGGGGGTTTTGCTCCTTCTTTTGGCCGTCCTTGGTCAAATGGGCGGGGTACGTGGCTCCCATTGGATGGGGGGGGAGATAACCTGGGAATGCCTCGGGAGTGGTGATTATCGCTTTGAGCTGAAGATCTATCGCGATTGCAACGGGAGTGTCGGCCCTTCTTCTGCTAAACTTGATGTTTGGCGACATCCCAACGTTGATGATATAGCCCTTTCGCTGGTCTCCCAAAAGGACATTTCTCCTTCCTGCCGGAAAGTGCCCGGCGGACCGGATTCGATCCGGTGTGGGTCGGGCGGTGGAAGTGGTACCGGACCAGGTGCGGTGGAAGAGTTCGTGTTCCGGTCCAATCCCGTTACGTTAAGTGGAACACCGCCGGCCAATGGATGGGTCTTTACCTGGGACGCCGGTTTGCGGAACGGCTCTATTGCCAATCTTAAGAACCCCAATAGTCACGGGATCACTTTAAGGGCCGTGATGTATCCTTTCAAAGGGAAGGATGGGGCCCCTTGTTTCGATACCTCGCCGCAATTCTCCGAAACGCCGACCACGGTGCTATGTACCGAGCACGACTTCAGGTACAACCACAATGCCAGCGACCCCGACCTCGATTCCCTGGTGTTCCGGTGGGGGCATCCGCTCGATGATATCCAGAACAACAATTTCGACCCCCCGAACGACCCGGACACCATTCCTTTTGCATCCGGTTATAGCAAGAATGCGCCAACACCCGGGCCATCCCTCGACCCGAACAATGTCCCTGCATCCATAGATCCCAATACGGGCGAGATCGCATTCACATCCTATACGCAGGGAAGTTTTGTGACCGTGGTCAAGGTGGAATCCTGGCGGAACGGGCAAAAAGTAGCGGAGATCTTTCGGGAGATGCAGATCGTATTGGTCCAGTGCGGAAATAACGCCCCCCCGGTGGTGACCCCGCCTTTCGATAATGGGACCGCTTTTTCCGATACAGTGTATGCAGGGGAAGAGGTGGTCTTCAATTTCAATAGTAGTGATAACGAGGAGCTCCAGGACGGGTCTCAACAGAGCAATATCCTGAAACCCGCTGGCATGCAATTCGGAAAGAACTTCAACGATCCTTCCTCGGGCTGCCCCTTCCCGCCCTGCGCCACGTTATCGGATCCCATGCCGCTCGAAGGGCAGAACGGCATCAGTACGACCTTCGAGTGGCAGACCACTTGCGCTCATGTCAAGGGAGCGGACAGCACCGTATCGAGCAATACCTACACGTTTACGATGCGCGTGCGTGACGATTTCTGTCCAGCACCCGGCGTGAACATGCCCACCGTTTCCATTACGGTCCTCGATACGCCCGCGATCGAGGCACCTTCCTTCCGATGTGTTTCCGTGCTCGGGAACGGGGATGCTGAATTGAACTGGGTCCCTCCACCAGATCCCAATAATGGGTTCAATGGCTATGTAGTCCATATGGCGGATGATCCCAACGGGCCTTTCGCTCCGCTGGATACGATCGATGATCCAAACGTGACAAGCTACGTCCATGCTGGGGCGAATGCCGACAATGGAGCGAAATACTACTATCTGGAGACCATCTCGGGCTGTTCCGGGAAAAAGGCTTCCCAGCCTTCTGATACCCTGGCTTCCATGTTCCTGGAGCTGAACGCTCCGGGCAATGGCACGGCGGAACTTTCCTGGGACCAACTGGGCCATACGGGCAAGCCCGATTCCGCTGAGGCCCGCTATATGATCCACCGGAAGCAAGCTGCTGGTAATTGGGCTGTCATCGATTCTGTGCCTTACGGTACGGGTGCTTATGTGGACACGATATCGGTCTGTTCCGATTCGATGACCTACAAGGTGACCCTCGGTGATGCCTCGGGTTGTAGCTCTGTTTCTTCGCTAAGCGGGGACGTTTTCAAGGACCGTATCCCGCCATCGCCTCCAGAGGTCCAGAGGGTGACCGTGGACACGGCAGCGGGGCTGGCAAGGATTGAATGGGAACCCAGTCCCCAGGGGGATACGGAAGGTTACCTGATCGTGCATGTCGTGAACGGCGGCGATATGGTGATCGATACGGTCTGGGGCCGGAACAACACCGAATATCTCGATCCCAATTCGACGCCCGGTAAAACCAGTGAGACCTATGGGATCGCTGCTTTTGACAGTTGCTGGAGCGGGTCCCCACCGCAACCCAATACCAGTGCAAGGGGAGAAGCCCAGACATCCGTGTATTTGCGGAGCGATCTGGACATTTGTGCGAGCAATGTCACGCTTTCATGGAATCCCTATATAAACTGGGACAGTGGGGTAAAGAAATACGAGATATATGCCGCCAAAGGGAATGGGGTGCCCAAGAAGATCGGGAAGACCACGGACACCAGCATCATCCATTCCGACGCGGAGCCCTTGGCAGAATATTGTTACGTGGTCAAGGCGATCGCCAATGACGGAAGGACCGTTCTTTCAAACGAGCGGTGTCAAACCATTCAATTCCCCGATCCTCCCCAATTCCTCTATATGGCCGTTGCCACTGTAAGGGGTGAGAACAGCATTGCCGTCCGCTTTCGCCCGGATCCCGGGGGCAATGTGGACCATTACCGCCTGGACAGAGGTGTCGCTCCCAGTGGGGCTTTTGAGCCCATAAAAACGTTCCCGCCGAACAATGGCCCGGTGTATGAGCATGTGGATACCGAAGTGAACACCCAACGGAACTTTTACGATTACCGGGTGGTCGCTGTGGATAGCTGTGGCAACAATGCAATGGGGTCGAATATCGGCCGGACCATGCGCTTAAAAGCGGAGGCCAATGATGCCAGTGGCATGAACCGGCTCCGATGGAATCCTTATGAGAATTGGGATGGCGGGGTGAAGGAATATCGCATTTACCGGGGGATCGACGGCAATTTCAAGGGGACACCGCTCGATACCGTGCCAGCGGGTAAGCATGTTTATAAAGACGATGTATCGCGAATGATGGAAGAAAAGGGGCGCTTCTGTTATTATGTCGAAGCGGTGGAGAAGGATAGCAATGCATACGGAGCACCTGAGACCAGTCGTTCCAATAAGGCCTGTGCATACCAAGAGCCAAAGTTTTGGGTCCCCAATGCCTTTATGGTGGGGGGGAAGAACGAGGTCTTTAAACCAGTGATCGGTTACGTGGATGTGAGCCAGTATTCCATGAGCATATACGATCGATGGGGGGAACGGATCTTTTACACGGAGGATCCTGAAAAGGGCTGGGACGGGACTTATCAGGATGAATTGGTCCGGGAAGGTGCTTATGTCTACCTTTTTGAGTACAAGACTCCACAGGGCAAGGTGATCGAGCGTCGGGGAAGTGTGATGATGTTAAGGAACAGATAAGGAGGCATAAGGCCCGGGCCAAATTTTGTAATTTTGCTAAAATTCTTGCGAAAGCTGAAGTCCCGGAACCTGCCCTTATGAACGACGACAAATTTTCCAAGACCGGGCTCACATTTGATGACGTGATCCTTCTTCCAGGGTACTCTGAGGTGCTTCCCAGGGACGCTGGTATCGCTTCTTCCTTCACCCGCAACATCCCCATCAATGCGCCGCTGGTCTCTGCCTCGATGGACACCGTAACGGAAGCCGAGTTGGCCATCTCCATTGCCCAACAAGGCGGGATCGGTGTGCTGCATAAGAACATGACCATTTCGCAGCAGGCCGGTGAGGTCAAGAAAGTGAAGCGTTCGGAGAGCGGGATGATCCAGGACCCCATTACCCTTTCTGAAGAAGCAACGGTCGGGGATGCACTCCATATCATGGGGGAGAACAGGATCGGAGGTATCCCGGTGGTGAACGCTGAGAAAAAGCTCAAAGGGATCGTAACGAATCGGGACCTGCGCTTTGAGAAGGATATGGAGCGTTCGGTGAGTGAGGTGATGACCAGCGAGAACCTTGTGACCTCCCCCCAGGAGATCGAGTTGAGTGAAGCCGAGAAGATCCTTCAGGCCAAACGGATCGAGAAGTTGCCCGTTGTGGATGAGAACTACCATTTGAAAGGGTTGATCACCTTCCGGGACATCATTAAGGTCCGCGAACATCCCAATTCCTGTAAGGATGCTTACGGCCGCTTGCGGGTAGCGGGAGCGGTCGGGGTCACGGCGGATATGCTGGAACGTGTGGGTGCGCTCATGGAGGCTGGTGTGGATGCTGTGGTGATCGATACCGCCCATGGCCATACCAAAGGTGTGATCGAGGGCTTGCGGGAGGTGAAGGGACAGTTCCCCGATCTTGGAACGGTCGTGGGCAATGTCGGTACTGCTGAAGCTGCCCGCGATCTCGTTGAAAACGGAGCCGATGCTGTCAAAGTGGGGATCGGTCCGGGCTCGATCTGCACGACGCGGGTCATTGCCGGGGTGGGCGTCCCACAATTAACGGCCATATACGACGTCGCCAACGAATTGCACGGGACCGGTGTTCCGTTGATCGCGGACGGTGGGATTCGTTATACCGGGGATGTCGTTAAAGCAATTGCCGCGGGTGCGGATTGTGTTATGATCGGTTCCTTGTTCGCTGGGGTTGAGGAATCTCCGGGCGAGACCATCATCTATGAAGGGAGAAAATTCAAATCCTACCGGGGTATGGGGTCCCTCGAGGCCATGGAAAAAGGTTCCAAGGACCGCTATTTCCAGGATGTGGAAGAGGATATAAAAAAACTGGTCCCGGAAGGGATTAGTGGAAGGGTGCCCTACAAAGGCCGTCTTGCTGAGGTCGTGAATCAGTTGGTCGGAGGTTTAAGAGCAGGAATGGGGTATTGCGGATGTGCAGGGATCCAGGATCTCCAAACCACGGCCAGATTCGTCCAGATAACAAATGCCGGCGTAAGGGAAAGCCACCCCCACGATGTTTCCATTACACGGGAGTCCCCGAATTATAGTGTGGTTTGATGATGGCCGCTCAAGGAATGACGCTGTTGCAGAAAATTTCCCGACTCATGCGCTTCACGCCAGTTGCTTATGCTTACTTCCTGACGGTATTGCTCTATTTTACGGCCAATTTCCTTTCTGCTCAATCCAGGGAAACAGAGGAGGTGCTTATGACCGTCGATGGCGACCCGGTCACGAAGGAAGAGTTCCTCAATATTTACAAAAAGAACAACAAGGACGAAAAGATCACCCAGGAATCCCTTGAAGAATACCTGGACCTTTTCATCAATTTCAAACTGAAGGTAAAGGCGGCTGAAGACCGGGGCATGGATACGCTCGAAAGCTTTCGAAAAGAATTGAGCCGTTATCGGGATCAATTGGCTGAGCCGTACATGACGGATCAGGAGAAGAAGAAGGGGCTGCTCAGGGAAGCCTATCGCCGCAAGAAAAAAGAGGTCCGGGCCAAACACATACTGATCAAGGTGCCGGAAAATGCTGCACCCGCCGATACCCAGGCGGCTTATGAAGAGGCCGTTCAGGCCATGGAGCGAGTCCGTGAAGGAGATGACTTTTCGAAGGTGGCCAGGGAGTTTTCCGACGATCCGACGGTGAAGAGGAACGGCGGGGACATCGGCTATTTCTCGGTCTTCGATATGGTCTACCCGTTCGAGAGTGCTGCTTACGAGACCGAAGAGGGGGCGATGAGCGGTCCTGTGCGGACCAAGTATGGTTATCATGTCATCAAGGTCCTGGACAAACGGCCTTCCAGGGGAGCGATCAAAGTGGCTCACATTATGAAGCAGGCCACGCAGAAACAGAGTGAGGAAAAAAGGAAAAAAGCCCGGAAAAAGATCCGAAAGATCCGCAAAAAGATCGTGGACGGGGAGCGGACATTCGCTGAAATGGCCCGTCGGAACTCGGATGACAGGCGTTCAGCCAAACGCGGGGGAGAGCTCGAACGATTCGGTTCCGGGGATATGGTCCCCAAGTTCGAAGATGCCGCATTTGGCCTTGAAAAGAACGGGGCCATATCAGAACCCGTCAAGACTCGCTATGGGTGGCATATTATCAAACGATTGGATCGCTATCCCATTGCCTCCTACGAGGATGCCAGGGATCAACTTGAGAAGAAGTTGAAAAAAAGCGATCGTTACCGGCTCGTTCAGGAAGCTTTTACCCGGGAGCTGATGCAGACTTACGAGCATCAAACCCATCCGGAAAAAGCGAAGGCCCTGACGGCCGAGCTGGATTCGGGCTTCTTTCAGGGGGGCAAGGAATTGTCTCCCAAAGACCAATGGGATGAGACCGTGTTGGAGATCGAGGACCGGAGTTATTCGCAACTGGATCTCCTGAAATTTATAGCGGGGCGACAAAAGAAGCGTCCTGATGGGTCCATGGAAGCCTTTGTGACGGATCTGCTCCACCAGTTCTTAAAGGATAAACTGAAAGAAAGGGAAAAAGCCAATCTGGATGAAAAGTATCCGGAATTCCGGGCTCTCCTCAATGAATACCGGGACGGGATCCTTTTGTTCGAGCTTACGGATCAAAAGGTATGGAAAAAGGCTTTGAAGGATACGATCGGTCTCGAGGCCTACTATGAGGAGAACAAAAAATCCTATATGTGGGATAAAAGGCTCGATGCAAAGGTTTACGAATGCACGGACCGGAAGCATGCCGGACGGGTCCGCAAGATGCTCAGGAAAGAACGGGCCGATAGCATCATCCGGGCTCAGGAAGGGGCGAAGGGGAAAAAGGTCAAGATCGATCGGGGCAAGTTCCAGGCGCAGGAAGAACCCTGGACCGATCAGGTGGAATGGGAACCGGGGATTTCAGAACCCATTCCGGTCGATGATAAAGTCGTGGTGGTAAAAGTGAACAAAGTGCTCGAGCCCCGGCCCAAGACCTTCAAAGAAGCCAAAGGGCTGGTCACCTCGGATTACCAGGAACACCTCGAGGAGAAATGGGTGGAAAAGCTTCGTGATCAATATGAGGTGACCGTGAATGAGAATGTTCTGCAGACGATTCGCTGACCCCTTTTCTATGCCCTTTTTTGGCACACCACAAGGGCTTGGTGGCCAGTTCATCCCGCTTCGTTCCATCCGAGCTCTTTCTATTTTCTTGCTGCCTTTTTTCATGATGGGATGCGGACAGCGCGATGCTGAAGAAAGGAACCGGGAGCCGGTTGCAAGGGCTTTTGGAAAAACTTTTTATCAGAAGGATCTGAATGAAGAAGTCCCGGAGCATATTTCGAAGGCGGATAGTGCAAAACTGGCCAGGCGACGGATCATGGATTGGGTCCGGGAACAGGTCCTGCTGGAGCATGCAGAAACGGAGCTTACAGAAGAAGAGCTGAACCTGGAGGAGCGTCTTGCGGATTATCGACGTTCCCTTTTGGTCCACCACTATCAAAAGAAATTGGTGAAAAGGCGTTTGGATTCGACGGTCACCGAGGCCGACATCCGGACTTATTATGAGGAGAACAGCGAGGATTTTCAATTGGATGGACCCATTGTAAGAATGCGCTTTCTGAGGCTGGATTCCATGGCCCCGGCGTTGAAGAGGGTCTCTCGATCGATCCGGTCCGGCAAAAAGGGGGGTCTTGAGCGTATAGAGGAGATCTGCCGTGATCATCAGATTGCTTACCGCCTTCGGGATGAACGGTGGTATCGCTTTTCCGAGCTTCCGGATGTCGGTCCTTTTAAAGAAAAAGACCCGGGGGTCTTGGCCGGATACAATAAAGATCGGGTCTTTCGGTTTGAAGAGGATGACTATCTTTATTTCGTTAAATTGCTCGAGTTTAAGACGAAGAAGGATACTGCGCCACTTGAAATGATCCGGGAGCGGATCCGTAGGGTCATTCTCAATAAGCGGAAGCAGGCAATTGTGGAGGAAGCGCGGAAGAACTTGATGGAACGTGCCAAAAATGCGGAAGAATTTGAGGTCTATTAAAAGCACGCTGTTCGCGACGGCTTTCCTGCTGTTCTGCTTCAGTGTACAAAAAGGGAGTGCACAGGAAAACCAAGAGGATCTGGAAGTTCTGGATAAGATCGTGGCCGTCGTGGGTGGAGAGATCATATTGCGATCCGAGGTCAAAGCCGAACGAAGTCGAATGATGCAGTCCGGGAGGAATCCCAAAGGGAATTCGGATTGTTCGGTCCTGGAAAAGGCCATGATCAATAAGATGCTTTTGCATCAGGCCAAGAACGATAGCGTTGTAGCCAAGGAAAGCCGGGTAGAGCGGGAATTGAACCGGCGGGTTCGCTATTTCACCCGGCAATTCGGTTCCCGTAAAAAGCTTGAGAATTACTACGGGATGAGTGTTGTCCAGATCAAGGAGAAATTCCGGGAATCGATCCGGGAGCAGCTAAGGGTCCGAAAAATGCGGAATCAAGTGACCTCCGGTATCAATGTGACCCCCTCGGATGTTGAGGCCTATTTCAGGAACCTGGAAAAAGACAGTGTCCCTTTTATTGAGTCCAAGGTGAAAGTTGCGCAGATCGTGAAGCAGCCGGAAGTATCAGAAGAACAGAGAAAAAGGGCCAAAAAGAAGTTACAGGGATACCGGAAGGATATCCTTTCCGGAAAAAAATCCTTTAATGTTATCGCGACCTTGTATTCCGATGATGCCGCCTCCGCAGAAAATGGAGGGGAACTCGGTTGGGTTGAAAGGGGTCAGATGACGCCCCAATTCGAAAAAGTGGTGTTCGATATGGACAGCGGGGATGTTTCCAGGGTCTTTGAAAGCAAGATGGGATACCATATCGCCAAACTCATAGAGCGAAGGGGTGAGAAAGTAAAGGTGAAACACATTCTTAAGCGGCCAAAGGTCAGTGATGCCGCCCTCACTGAAGCGAAAAAAGAATTGGACAGTCTGGCCGGGGTGATCCGTAATGATACCTTGAACTTTAAGGAGGCTGCCCGTCTTTATTCTGATCATGAAGCTACCCGCAACAACGGAGGGGTCCTTATCAATCAAAAGACAGGATCACCCGAGTTTAAAATGGATGACCTGGACCCTCAACTTTTCTTTGTGATCGATAAAATGAAGGTGGGTGAGATCTCGAAGCCCGTGGTTTGGGAACGGAAGCGGGACAATTCAAAGGCTTATCGCCTTGTTCAATTGGTTTCCCGGTCGGAACCTCACAAAGCCAGTCTCGACGAGGACTATCAATTTTTGAAGAAAAAGGCCCAGAAGCGTGAAAAGGAAGAAAAGCTCGGGGCGTGGTTGACCCGGAAATTGAAAAATACACATGTGCGGCTTGATAAGGGGTACCGGGATTGCGACTATGACCATGACTGGCACACGGAGGAAGACCAGGTGGACCTGAAGAAGCCCGAATAGGGATCGGGGGTATCAAATCGGATCTTATGGCAGAAGAACTTGAGAAAGAATCGGATGTTAAGGCTGTCGATCAGTTTGTTGAACGGTATCAGCACCTGGAAAAGGAGATCGGGAAGACCATCCTCGGTCAGGAGGACGTTGTCCGTAACGTGCTGATCTCTATTTTCAGCAAGGGACATTGTTTGCTCGTTGGCGTGCCTGGATTGGCCAAGACCCTTTTGGTGGATACCATCGCCCGCACGCTGGACCTGGACTTCAACAGGATCCAGTTCACGCCCGACCTGATGCCTTCCGATATCATCGGGGCGGAGATCCTTGATGAGAATCGCCAGTTTCGCTTCGTGAAAGGCCCACTCTTCGCCAATATCATTCTGGCCGATGAGATCAATCGGACCCCGCCCAAGACCCAATCCGCTTTGCTCGAGGCCATGCAGGAAAAGGCCGTTAGTGCTGCCGGAAAGACCATGAAGTTGGAAGAGCCTTTTTTCGTGCTCGCCACCCAGAACCCCATTGAGCAGGAAGGGACCTATCCGCTTCCGGAAGCCCAGCTCGATCGCTTCATGTTCAACATTTGGATGGAGTATCCCACATATGAAGAAGAGCTGAATGTTTTAAGAACGACCACCACGGATGCTACAACCAAGGTCGAGCCGGTCATTTCAAGTGAGGATATCCTGTTCTTCCAGGGGTTGATACGGCGATTGCCTGTCCCGGATAATGTATATGGGTATTGTGTACAATTGGCCTCCAGGACCCGACCCGGTACATCGTATGCGACGGAAAGGGTGAATGAGTTCCTGTCCTGGGGTGCCGGCCCCAGGGCCTCCCAATTCCTGGTCATCGGGGCCAAGTGTCATGCTGCCATAAATGGCAAATACTCACCGGATATCGAGGATGTACAAGCGGTCGCACTTCCCATACTGCGTCACCGGGTTATACGGAATTATAAAGCGGCCGCTGAAAGTCTTGGTGTGGATGATATCCTGAAGGAATTGATCTGAGTCCGTCCCGCCTCTCTATAAGGGATCGATCAAAGGCGGTGATAGAGGTCGCCGCATGCCGATCGTTCCAGGATCCTCTTCAAGTGGAGGCCTGCCTTCTCTCCCGCCGGGTTGTCAGAATGCGGTTCCGAGGCGTTTCATGACGTACTGGTCGACTTTTTTACAAAGCTGTTGCGGATCCAAAGTACGCCAGCTGATCTCGGAGAGCTTGCCACCGGAAACGAGGAAACTGTCTATGTTGGCCTCCTCGAATTCCTGTAGAACGTGCTGACGGAAATTCATCAGGGCGATCCACCCTTCCATGTCCTCCACCTCCTCGAACCATTCTTCGTAATAGCAATCATCGGAGCTGTGGAAGTTCAGAACATTCTCCCCGATCAATAGGAACTTGCCGATCCCGTTTTTCATCAATTTCTCCCCGACCTCCCGTTTGAGGTACATGATGTCATTGTGAAGGCAGTCGTTCCATTCCCCGATCATTTCGATGATCGCGGTCCCATCTTCATAGTCGGCATAAAGGATCTTAATGAAAAGGGTCGGTGAACCGATGCTGTCCCATTGGGGATGGATCAGGTGGTCGTAGATCTGTTCCTCGAAGAAGAATTCGCTGTGCACTTCCCCGTAATAGGGGCTATAAGGGTCTTCGTCGGCAATGTAGTGGTTCCGCCAGTTGTAATGGGGTTCGATCAGGTGCATCTCGAAATCTTGATCTCGTAAAGAAAGGGTTCCTGAACATTACGACCAAGGTAGTAAAAAACTGTTGTACGGGAACGCGCTTATTGATCGGTCTTATGGAATCGTACCGGCAATACGACCCGAACCTGGACGGCTTCCCCTTTGAGTCTTCCCGGTTTCCATTTGGGCATTTCCCTTACCAATCGTTCAGCTTCCTGGGCACAACGATCGCAAAGGCTGTTGATCGAGCGGATGTCGTGAATGGCTCCGTTCTTGTCCACAACGAAAGATACATAGGTCTTTCCCGAAAGGTCCCCCTTCTTTACTTCCTCGGGAAGATCCAGGTTTTTCCGGATGTATTGATGCATCTTCTTTTCTCCGCCGGGAAATGAAGGCATTTCATCGACCATGGTGAAGACCGGTTCCTCACGGCCCGCGCTATCTACCTGGGAGGTCCCCCACAATGGCAGGAAAAGAACTGCCCATAGCAGGCATGTCAGTATAGTTGGTGAAACGATCCGTGGCATGGGTGGCCGGTCCGAAATTGGGTTCAAGGTGTGAATATACGAGCCAGAAATCTGAATTCCAACTAAAGAATGAACTTTCAAAGGGTGCTTTCAAGTTCGTCCAGGACCGCTTTGAATCGCTCATTTTCCGTCGGTGTACCGATGCTTATCCGTAAGCGATCCGTGCAGTTTGGTAGTTCGCTGCGGTCGCGTACGATGATGCCTCTTTCTTTGAGGGCGGAAAGAACAGTTTTGGCGTTGTGGAACTGCACCAGGAGAAAATTGGCATCGGAAGGGTGGACCTTTCTTACCAGGGGGGAGCATTCCAGCCTTTCAGCGATCGCATTTCTTTCTTTGCGGATGCTATTGATCTGTTGCTCTCTTTTCTTTTCATTTTTCAGGGTTTCCAGGGCAAGCTCCTGGGTGGCCTGGTTCACATTGTAAGGGGGTTTGATCTTGTTCAGGGTGCGGACCACACGTTCGTCGGCAAACCCCATACCAAGCCTTATTCCGGCCATTCCCCAGGCTTTTGAGAGGGTCTGAAGGACCACCAGGTTGGGGTGTTCCCCGATCCGGGTGAGTAAGGAGGGGCGGGTCGAGAAATCGATGTAGGCCTCGTCCACGACCACCAGACCGGGAAAGGAGCTGGCGAGGGAACGGACCTTATCGGGGTCCAGGTCATTGCCCGTGGGATTGTTCGGGCTGCACAGAAAAATGGCCTTGGTGGAATCGTCCGGGGCTTCCAGTGTGCTTTTAAGGTCCAGGTCAAAGGAGGCGGTCAGGGGTATTTCCCGAACAGCTACGTTGTTGATCTCCGCATAAACTTTGTACATCCCGTAAGTCGGTGGACATATCAGGATATTGTCCCGGCCGGGTTCACAAAAAGCCCTTTGAAGGAGATCGATCACCTCGTCGCTCCCGTTCCCCAAAAAAATATTGTCGCTCTTTGAGGCTTTGAGTTCTGCGATCCGTTCTTTCAATCGCCCCTGATAAGGGTCGGGATATCGGTTGTAACCGGTATCATAAGGGTTCTCGTTGGCGTCGAGCATGATCTCCGAAGCCCTTCCCTCGTGTTCATCTCTGGCCGAGGAGTAGGGCTTTAGTCGAAGGACGTTGCTGCGCACAAGATCGTCGGGGTTCATTCAGGGGATCATTCTTGTGTGTTGCGTATCCGGATCGCCTCTTTGTGGGCCTCAAGGTCCTCAGCCTCGGCCATGACCCCGATCACCGGGGCCAATTCCGCCAGGCCGCTCCGGGTAAGGCGCTGATAGGTGATCAACTTCATAAAGCTATCCACTGAGACCCCACTGTAAGCCTTTGCAGCTCCGTTGGTGGGCAGGGTATGATTGGTCCCGGAAGCATAGTCACCCGCGGCCTCCGGACTGTAATGTCCGAGGAAGACCGACCCGGCATTGCGGACCCCCCTGATCACCCTTTCTTCATCCGCTATTGAAGCGATCAGATGTTCGGGGCCGTAAAGGTTGATCAGGTCGAGGGCTTCATCTATATCCGATAAGAGGATGAGCTGGCTATTCTCGAGGGCCGCTGTTGCGATGGAGCGCCGTTCGATCCGTTGAACTTGTTCATTGAGCGCTTTTTCGACCCCATTCAGGATCTTGCGGTCCACCGTTACCAATATGACCTGGCTGTCGGGGCCATGCTCTGCCTGGGAGAGGAGGTCCGCGGCCACGAATTCAGGGTTTGCGGTTTCGTCCGCCAGTACCAGGACCTCCGAAGGACCGGCAGGAAGGTCGATGGCGATCCCTTCTTTATTGATCAGCTGCTTGGCCAGGGTCACATATTGATTACCGGGCCCGAACAATTTATCCACCCGGGGTATCGACTCCGTTCCGTATGCCATGGCACCAATGGCCTGTGCACCACCGATCCTGTAGATCTCTTCAATGCCGAGTAAATGCGCAGTGTAAAGAATAGCGGGATGGACGTTCCCGGCTTTATCGGGTGGTGTGATCAGGACGATCCTTTTGCAACCAGCCAGGCTTGCTGGGATCCCCAGCATTAGAACAGTGGAGAAGAGAGGGGCCGATCCGCCGGGTATGTACAGGCCCACCTTTTCGATCGGCACTTGCTGACGCCAGCAAGTCACCCCTGCGCTGGTCTCTACCTGGTCAAAATTCTGCAATTGGGTTCCATGAAAGGTGCTAATGTTCTTTCGGGCCACCTCTATGGCCGCTTTCAGCTCCTCATCGATCGCCGTTCCGGCATTCTGGATCTGCTCTTTACTTACCCGGAAATCTTCAAGCTCGACCCCGTCAAGATGGCTCGTGTATTTGTGAAGGGCTTTGTCCCCGTCCTTTTTGATCTCTTCGAGGATGAGCGAGACGTTCTTTTCCATCATGGGATCCCCTTGGTCCGGTCGGGCCAGGATATTATCCCATGCCGTTCTTTCGGGGAATTCGTGAATATTCATGGGGCGGCGTTTTAAGGGTCAACTCACCATTTTTTGGATCGGGACCACCAGGATCCCTTCAGCTCCCAATTCCTTGAGCTTATCGATGTCGTTCCAGAAGGCATCATCGCTCATCACCGCATGGAGTGAGCTCCATCCTTCCTCCGCGAGGGGCAGGACCGTCGGGCTCCGCATGCCCGGCAGGACTTTTGTGATCTCATCGATCTTGTCATTGGGGGCGTTCATAAGGATGTATTTGTGGGAGCGGCCCTTGTTCACGGCCTGGATCCTGAAAAGGAGGTCCTCGAGGTGTTTTTCTTTTTGAGCGGATAAGGAAGGTCCGGAGATCAGGATCGCTTCGGAGCGGAGGATGGTCTCGACCTCTTTCAGCCCATTGCTGAACAACGTGCTTCCCGAACTGACAATGTCACAGATCCCATCGGCCAATCCGATCCCGGGTGCCAGTTCCACAGAGCCGCTGATCTCGTGGATCTCTGCGTCGATATTGTGTTCCTTTAAATGGTCCCGCAGAATATTGGGATAGGAGGTGGCGATCCGCTTGCCGTTGAAAAATGCCATCCCCTCGTATTCAATATTCTTGTCTATGGCTATGGAGAGGCGGCATTTGGAAAAACCCAGGGATTCCACGGCCCGGCAATCTTTCTTTTTTTCCAGGTAAACATTCTCTCCCACGATCCCGATGTCGGCGATCCCATCACTCACGTATTCAGGAATGTCGTCATCGCGCATAAAGAAGATCTCGAGGGGGTAATTCGGGGAGACTGTCCTTAATACCTGCTTGTTCCCGCTGTTGAGCTTTACTCCACAGGCTTTGAGGAGTTCGAGTGAATCCTCGCTCAAACGGCCGGATTTCTGCAAAGCGATCCTCAACTTTTCCATAAGACGTTTTCTTCTCGGATCCGGGCAAAAAAAAGGCCTGCCGAGCTGGCAAGCCTTTCAACCGATCCTTCTACAGGCAGACCATGCTCAGGGGTCAAAGGGGCCCGAATGCCCGTGATGGTATTTGCCTGGATTCTTCATTTAAACCTTTTTGGACTACAAAAATGCACGATCTCTACAAATAATGCAAGCCTGTGGTGATGGCGAGGGTTGGGAAAGAAGGTGTGACCGGGTGACTCCTTTTGGTTTCCAACTGAAATGTTGAATAAAAGAACCATACTGCCATTTTAAATTCTATAGCTTTACAGGTAAAAATAGCTCAAAAAAAGTGCAGAGAGAAAGATTGGATAATCTATCATGAACAGTCGACCAAAATACCTCGATAACGCAGCTACAACCCCAGTCCATCCAGAAGTGGTGGAGGTAATGAAAAAATATTTCCTGGAGGAATTCGGGAATGCCTCGAGTAATACCCATCCATACGGAGAAAGAGCCCGAAAAGCCGTAGAACAAGCAAAGAAAGATATAGGAGAATTCCTGAATGGAAACCCTGAGGGATTTATTTTTACTTCTGGAGCAACAGAATCCATCAACCTTGCGCTAAAAGGTGCTTTAGAATCCGATCAACTGGAAGGATCTCATATTATCACCTGCCAAACGGAACACAAGGCGGTGCTCGATACCTGTGAATATTTGGAAGAGATCGGTGCCGAGGTGACTTATCTGCCGGTGGATGGAGATGGAAGGATCTCTTTGGATGAATTAAAGGATTCCATAAAAGAAGATACCCTTTTGATCGCCTTGAT
>CAYVSK010000030.1:0-5098 GCA_964453635.1 uncultured Weeksellaceae bacterium
GTAAAGATCGCGGCCAATGCTCATCTCCTCCGCGATCTCGGGGATCCCTTTCAGACCGAGGCGGGTACTCATCACCCCTTCGTGCATAACCCCCTGTTCCGCCAGTGATGGCTCTTCAGGAAAAGCGATCACGAGGCTCCCGAAATTCATTACGTAGAGGAGCGCATTCAGCATCAAGCCTTCATTGGCGCGATTCAGCTTGCCCTCGGAAAAAGCAATGGCACCAGCTTGATACATATCGTACATTTCGGCCAGGTCCTGGCCCTCCAATCCCCTGGAGAGCGCCCCGACGGGCCAAAGATCGACCGGTGTGGGATGCGCTTTGCCCAGCAAATAATCCACGGCACCCTTGTTGTCCACCGGCGGAGAAGTGGAGGGCATGGCGGCCAGGTCCGTAAACCCGCCACGCGCAGCTGCATTGGCACCACTCTCGATGTCTTCCTTATACTCGTGCCCGGGGTCGCAGAGATTTGCCCGCATATCGAACCAGCCCGGTGAGACGTGCACCCCCTCACGCTCTAGGATCCGGGCCTGATCAGTCCCCTCGAGCCCTTCACCGATCGCCCGGATCCTGCCATCCCGGATATGGATATCGGCTGTCTTCCCATCCCACGCGGACGAAGGATCGACGATCTGAGCTGAACGGATGATCAATTCCATGATAAGCCCCTGAAAGCTCTATTATCTATTGCTTATTTCGCTACTTCGCCACTTCACCACTCACACATTACCTATCACCCATCGCCTATTGCCTATCGCCTATTGCCCATCACCCCATTTCTCAACCACTTCATGACCCCTGGCCCACCGAGCAACAAGACCTCCATCGCGATAAAGAGCAATGCCAATATAATACAATATCGCCACAAAGGGATGCCCTGTTCGATCCGCCGAATACTTCGACCGACTTCCCCCAGCTCGGATTCCAGGAGGCGCGTCCGGGCAAGACCGTTGTCCTCGATAGCGGTCCGGAACGCATCCGGACTGTAGCCAGTGAGGTCCGATTCGAGACGCGAATAGTTGAATCCCAGGCCTCGTATCACTTCCTCATTGTAGCGAAGCTCGTAATGCCCGGCCTCTTTGATCTGCCCCCGCGTAAAGATCCGCGTACCCCCCTGGAAGTTGCGGTGCTCCGGGATAACGTCCATTTCCCGCTCGGGGTGAACGATATGAAAAACATCCTCTCCGGTCAAGCGCAACCCTTCGACCTCAATGACGGGATCCTGGCCGATGGTGTAGGCCATTTTCCCGCTGGTCTTACTGAATTCCCCGATGCGAAGGACGGTGGTCACAAAAAGAGCATGTTCAGGGAGGTTACTGAAACTACCATCCCCCGGAACGGCGGACACGTAAAGCTTGCCTTTTCCCGCTTCGTAGCGTTTGAGGAAAGAAGCCCCTCCCTGCAGGGTCATAAGGTCACGCCCCCCGGAGCGCACCTGTTCGGTGAAGGTGTAATGCGCTTGGGTGACCGGGAGGTCCATGTTTTCCGGCGTTCGTTCGAAAACATTCCGGTAGAGCGGGGCAGCGAGGTCGATATCCTGCACGCTGCGCTTCCCCGTATCCTTCCCGCTCAGCTGATCTGCCCCGACGCTCTGAAAAAAGTTGTTGTAGCCCTCCAAATTGACCGGGTTCCCAGGAAAAACGAGCACACTCCCACCCCCTTTCAGGAACTTCCGAAGCTCCTGAGCCAAACCACTGGAGAGTTCAGTAAGGCCATCAAGGACGATAAGTTGGGATTCCTTGAGGCGTGCGTAGTCGATCCGGTCGGCGGCAACAGAGCGGTAAGCATAGAAGGGATCGTCCCCGAAGATGGCCGCAAAACGGTCCCTGAGCGTATCCTCCTTTAGTCCTTTCGAAAGGCGAAGGACCGAAATGCTGTCGGCCACTTCGTAGGAGAAAAAGTATTGATCGTCGAAATTGACGGGATGGTCCTGAATGCTGACCTTCCCCATTCGGGTGCCCGTACCGCGATTGGTAAAGAAGACCGAGGTATCTGTGTAGGTTTGCGCTGGGACATCGAAGCTGGCCAGAGCCTTCTTTTCCCCGTCAACATGGAGTTCCATGGGCACATCATTGATCGCCTCGTTATGATCGTTCACGATCCGAAGCTTGAGCTTCTCCTGCTGGTCGACCTGACGCACCGGCGTTTCGAACCACACGGAGTCGACGTAGAGATTGGCGCGTTCCTGGGGCAATACAGGCAGGAAGTAGCGAGCCACGGTGGTATCCCTCTGCATTTGGTCGATGTCGGTTACCGTTTTTTGAAGGTCAGAGAGCACGTAAACCACGTGATCGCTCGCCTGGGTTCGGTCCAGCATGTCCCGGGTCCTTGACATGATGGAGGAAAGCTTACGTGTCTCCGCTGAGGCCTCGACCTCCTCCACGTTCTCGATGAATTCATCCCTGGTGAGCATACGCTGATCAGAAGCCTTCAGCGTGTTGGTCACGAGCATTAGACGATCCGTGGGCCGGTGTGCTTCCGCGATATCGATGGCCTTCTGCTTCGCCAGTTCCAGAAGACGACCATCTTCGTTCATCCCTTCCATGCTGAAGGAATTGTCGATGTAGACCGCCACGGCCTTTTCACCCCCTTCCTGACGCTCTCCTTCAGCCGGCAAATAGGGTTGCGCAAAGGCAAACACGAGCAGGGCCAGGGCCAGCATGCGCATCAGGAGGATCAATAGATTGCGGAGGCGCGACCGCGAGCGGGATTCCTGCTTCACGTCCTTCAGAAAACGGACATTGGAGAACTCGATCCGCTTGTAACGCCGGAAATTAAAGAGATGGACGATCACCGGGATCGCGAGCGCAGAGAGCGCGTAGAGGAATTCCGGATAGACGAAGCTCATGACCGGCGAAGATAATTCTATTCAGGGAGGGATGGAGAAATCCGCGTATGTGTAGGCTGTGGGGCCTGTAAAAAGATGCCGTGTGGTTATGATCGGGGATTGGAAGCTGGAAGTTGAGCGCCAGATCATTCATTAAAAAATATATATTTTTCACAGTGATTTCACTGTGAAAAATATATATTTCTTGGTTTAAGGCAGATTCAAGGTTCTCGTGCAACACTCAATAAAATGGTTGCACATGGGTTATCAAAGCCCGAATTCCTCCGAACAAGAGGTGGTCTTCAGGGGTATGTGATCACGCCTGAGCCGCCCCCTGAAAGCGCGCGTAGGTCTCGTCGATCTTTTCGGCCATCTGCCGGTCCGTGTCGGTGACCTTGCCCCCTTCGGAATGCGTTGTGAGGGTAATGGTGACCGTGTTGTAACTGTTCTTCCAATCGGGATGGTGATCGAATCGTTCCGCCCACATCGCCACCTCCGTCATAAAGGAGAAGGCCTGGCGGAAGTTCTTGAATTCGAATTGACGGACGAGCTTGTTATCTCTTTCGTTCCACATGGTCATTGTCGTTTTTTCTTAGGGATCGCTTACAACTTCTTTCGATCCGGCTTCCCCACAAAGTTAAAGGTTATGGACAGCACCCGGACTTTCCCTATTTTCGCATCCAAACGCGCAATTATGATCCGTTTATCTCCACTCGCCCTCTTCCTCCTTTTGGTGACGCAAGCGACCGCACAAGCACCAGAGGACACCTCGCTCACGGAGAAAGAGAAAGCCTATCGCGACTCGATCGCCCGGGTGAACAAGGAACAAGAGCAAAAAGAAAGCTCCCAGAAAGCCTTCAACGCGGGTATCGAGCACCTCAAGAAGGGACGCCACGCAGAAGCGGTGGATGCCTTCGACCGGGCCATCGAACACGACCAGAACTTCATCAAAGCTTACTTCAACCGGGGCGTAGCTTATAAAAAACAGGGAAAGAATGTAGACGCCCTAAGCAACTTCAGTATGGCCATTGAAATGGGGGACCACACCGGTGCGCTGATGGAACGCGCCGATGTTTCCCGAAAGATGGGAAATCTCGGGGATGCCGCGGAGGATTACAAAAAGGTGATCGAGAAGCGACCTGATAAGGTGGAGGCCTACTACCAACTGGGCTGCGTACGCTTCCTCCAGAAGAAGTACGACAAGGCTATCGAGCGCTTCACCAAGACGATCGACCAAAAGTCGGACCACGCCTACGCCTACAACGACCGGGGCAGCGCTTACCGCAAAAAGGGCGAATACAAAAAGGCGATCCGGGACTACCGCAAAGCTTTCGAGCTGGACCCTGACATGACCTTCTCCATCAACAACCTGGGGTCCACGTACAAAGAGATGGGTGAGCTGGACAAGGCCAAGAACGCATACGACCGGGCTATCCAGGAATCCGGCGGCTCGGCCACGGCCTACAACAACCGGGGGAACCTCTGGCTCAAAAAAGGCAAGATCAAAAAGGCCATGAAGGACTTCAACAAAGCGATCGAAAAGAACGCGGAGTACGCACCGGCCTATACCAACCGCGGTTCCGCAAAGTTCAAACTGGAACGCTTCCAGGATGCTGTGAAGGACCACAACAAAGCCCTCGAACTGAACCCAGAGTATCCCCATGCTTACTACAACCGGGGGCTTGCCCGGGAGATGACGCGCAACATCGAAGGGGCCTGTAAAGACTGGAAAAAGGCCAGGGAACTCGGCGTGGACAAAGTGAATACGTATATCGAAAAGAACTGTACAAGGCAATGAGAACCGTTTCAAGACCAGGGACCGACACGAGCCGGATCATGCGCAGCATGCTCTTGCTTGGCGGCGTCATTTTCATGATGACCACACCGCTCAGTGCACAGGAAAAGGAGAACGTCAAGTTCAAGCGCCGCAACTTCGAGGACATCGATGCGATGAAAAAAGCCGAGGATCGGATCGACAAGGGGGACGAATACCGCGAAAAGGCCAACGACCGTATACGCTCGAACACAGAAACGACGCATATTTTTAAAAAGGCCCTTCACGAGTACCTCAAGGCGCAGGAATTCAACCCCGACAACGCGGCGCTCAACTACAAGATCGCCAACTGCTATCTCTACACCACGGAGAAGCACAAGGCGATCGAACACATGAAAGCGGCCCGGGACCGGGTGGATGAACTGGACGACCTCGACGACTACGCCTTTTACTATATGGGGTGGGTCCATCAGTTGGAAAAAGATTTCGACAAAGC
>CAYVSK010000030.1:5108-29462 GCA_964453635.1 uncultured Weeksellaceae bacterium
GGGTGGACAACATGGAGACCCTCAATACGCCGGCAAACGAGTATAGCCCCGCCATTACGACAGACGGGCGACGTCTCCTCTTTTCCTCCGACCGAGAGAACGAGCACGAACCCGATGAACGGGGCAACTACGACCTCGAGATCTACCGGTCACGCTACGACGAGGGATCCTGGTCCGATCCCCAACGGCTCGACACCACCATCAATACCCCGAACGACGACGTGGTCGGCAATTTCTCATACGATGGCCAAAAGATGCTCCTCTTCCAGTACCGGGAAGGAGATGCGGACATCTACGAGAGCAAAAGGGAAGGGCTGAGCTGGACCGAACCGGTCAGCTTCTCCCCCCAGATCAACCGCAGTGGTACCGATGAGACCTACGCGAGCTACAACTACGACGGCATCACCCTCTACTATTGTACCAACCAAAAGGCCCGCAATCGGAAAGGGGACCGGGACATTTACCAAAGCGGCCTGATCGATGAGGACCAACGGGAATACGGCAAGGGCCAGACCGCCGGCCGGCACGTCAACACCGACTTGGCCGAAGGCCCCGTTTACATGCATCCCAACGGGAAGCTCATGTACTTCGCCTCGAAAGGCCACAACAGCATGGGCGGCTACGACATCTTCGTCTCCCGCAAGAAGGTGAACCAGTGGCAGAAACCCAAGAACCTGGGCTACCCCATCAACACCCCCTACGACGACCAGTTCTTCGCCATTACGGCCGATGAAAAGACCGCTTACATCGCTTCTGACCGCCCCGGCGGCAAAGGGGGCATGGACATCTACAAAGTGACCTTCTGGGGTCCTGAAAAGCCCGTTATGACGGACACGGAGGACAAACTGATCGCAAGCCTCGCGGAGCCGGTGAAAAGCACCGAGATCGAAGGGAAAGTAGAAGTGGAGGAAAAGAAGAGCCTCACCGTTTTCAAAGGCAAGATCATCGACGAACTTGCTCAGAAACCGGTGAAAGCCGACATTGAGATCGTCGACAACGAAAGTGGAGAACCCGTGCGGACGGTCCAGAGCAACAAGGCCACGGGAAAATTCCTCATATCGCTTCCGGCCGGAAAGAACTACGGGATCCGCGTAGAGGCCGAGGGCTACCTCTTCCACTCGGAGAACTTCGACCTTCCAAAGGATGATGATTACAACCTCGTCCAAAAGACCATCGGCCTCAAGAACATCGAGGTGGGCAGCAAGATCGCCCTGCGCAACGTATTTTTCGAAACGGGCAAGGCCGAGATCCAAAGGGCTTCTCACACAGAGCTGGACCGCCTCGTAGAACTACTCGAGGAGGTCCCGGCCCTTACGATCGAACTCTCCGGCCATACGGACAACCAGGGATCGGAAAAGCTCAACAAGGAGCTTTCTCAGAAACGCGCTGAAGCGGTCCGTGAATACCTCATCAATGAAGGGATCGACGGCTCCCGGTTGACAGCGAAGGGATACGGTTCGGAGCAGCCTGTGGCCACCAACAAAACGAAAGCGGGACGCCAGAAGAACCGACGTACCGAATTCAAGATCACGGGCAATTGAATCCGTTTTCACACCGTTTCCATTCCTCTAAAACAGATCCTTGAAAAAAGGGGCGCTGATCATATTGTCCACCCTGATCGCAGCAGTGGTCACCCTCACCAACTGCCGCAAGGAGAGCTTTATCGAGGACAGCAGTGCCAAACTGACCTTTTCCACCGATACCGTGCTCTTTGACACGGTCTTTACGACCGTGGGGTCCACCACCCACAACTTTAAGATCTACAACAAGCACAACAAACGGATCGAGATCAGCTCGATATCCCTGGCTGGCGGCGAGAATTCGCAATTCCGCATGAACGTGGACGGGGTTCCCGCGGATCAGCTCGAGAACGTGGAGATCCCGCCCAACGACAGCCTCTTTGCCTTTGTGGAGGTGACAGTGGACCCGAACAACAAAAACAAGCCCATGATCGTGGAGGATTCGGTGATCTTCCGCACCAACGGGAACCGGCAACAGGTAAAATTGGCTGCCTGGGGACAGGATGCCCACTTTTACCGGGATCGTCTTCTTCCATGCAATGCCCAATGGACTTCTGATAAACCCCACGTGGTCTACGGCACCGTAGCGGTTGACACGGCCTGTTCCCTGACCATACAGAAGGGTACACAGGTTCATTTTCATGCCAACTCCCGAATGGTGGTGCTCAAGGACGGAAAACTCGATGTCAAAGGCCAGGCCGACAACAAAGTGGTCTTCCAGGGCGACCGCCTCGAACCCATTTACGACGATGAGCCCGGGCAATGGGAACGGATCTGGCTCATCGAGAGCAAAGGCAGCGAGATCGATCATGCCATCATCAAAAACAGCATCATCGGCCTTCAGGTGGATACCGTCGGGGACGCTTCGGTGCCGGCCGTGACCCTGAACAACACCATCATCTGGAACGCCTCCAAGATCGGGCTTCTCGGCCAGGCCGGGGCCTACATCGAGGCCAAGAACAGCCTCTTTTACAACTGTGGGGAGTTCACGACAGCGCTCACGAGCGGCGGAGAGTACCAGTTCAAGCACTGTACTTTCGCCAATTATTGGGACTTCACGGACCGGGAAACGCCTGCTTTCCTGATGAACAACTACTTCGAGGACGCCAATGAGAACAAATTCGTCCGTCCCCTGACCAATACCGACTTCTACAACTGCATCTTCACCGGAAGCCTCGACAACGAATTCGTGACTGACATGGAGTCGGGCGAACCCCTTGATTTCACTTTTCACAACTGCCTCTTCACCACCGAGCAAAGCACCGACGGTCCCGAATACCAAGACCCCTTCCGGAACAAAGCCCCGGGTTTCGTGGATCCCGATGACCGGGACTTCCACCTCAGCGACGGGGCCTTTCCCATTGACAAAGGGATCTCGCTATCCGGGGTCACAGAGGACCTCGACGGAGATCCCCGCGATGCGGACCCGGACCTGGGCGCCTACGAGAAGCAATAAGGGCTTCCCATGGCATCCTTCCAAACGCCATTCATAAGCCCAGGATCACAGGCCCCTCCAGAAAGTCCTACCCTCAACCCCCATTCAAACAAAGCCCTTGCATCCTCTGCATCTCCTCCGCACCCTCTGCGTGAATCCCTCAAAAGAAGCCACTATAAAACCCTTGGTTCACTCAAAACGGATCGCCCGGACCGGGGATATCCGGGTGATCATCCAGGACGGAACGGTAAGAACGAGCGTACAAAGAAGGAGGGTGCCTGCATTGAGAAGAACGATGTATTCCCACTGCAAAAGCACCTGCACCTCACTCATGTAGTAGGCCTTTTCGGGAAGGGTCACCAGGCCGGTGTATTTCTGCAAAAGCGCAAGTCCGATACCGAGCAGGTCTCCGAAAAGGATCCCCCGGATGGTGAGCCAGGCAGCGTTGTAAAGGAAGATCTTGCGGATCTGCCAGTTCGTGGCCCCCATCGACTTCAAAAGACCGATCATACTGGTCCGTTCGATGATGAGGACCAGAAGCACGGAAGTCATGGTAATGGCCGCCACCCCGATCAGGAGGATGATGATAATGGCCACGTTCACGTTCAGCATCTCGAGCCAGGAAAAAATGTCCTGGTTGGTCTGGGTGATCTTTTGGGTCTGCAGGTCGTACCCGATATGATCGTAGATGATGCGGTCCATTTTGGAAAGATCCCGGTAGCTCTCCAGCATGACCTCGAACCCGCCTGTATAATATTTTCCACTTCCTCCCGTGGTGCGTACTTCCGTTTGAACAGCATCCCCACAAGGGCACGACCCCTTTGCGGTATCATCGACCGTTAGCTCCAGAAATGCCGTGTCCGGAAGGGCCTCGGTCTCGTCCGTAAGGACGACGGATAGGCTGGTATCCTCTGAACTGCAAAGGGTATGGGGGCCCGCTCCATTCCAATCAACATTGGACCAGTCGTAGTGGTAGCCCCCCTCCCCATCGAAAGCGAGCGCTTCCACCGTAACTCCCTCCTTTTGGCAATCCGCGTTCACCCTGAGCTGGGCCTCCAAACCCCAATGCTGTACCTCTTCGATATGCCGAATATCCCCCAGAATAAAACGCTTATCGAAGCGCTCGAGGCCCGAATCATAAATGCCCGATATTCGAAGGGGGCGGGGATTGATGTTCTCCCGGCTTCGGACCAGGTACACCGTAAGGGTATCCCCCACGGAAAGTTCGAGCCTGGAGGCAATGAAATCCGAGATCAGCACTTCGTCACTCTTTTCATCCGCCCCCCCGAGATCGGGGAGCCGTCCTTTTTCGATCTTATCCGCGAAGAACGACTTGTCGAAATCCGTATCGATCCCCTTGAGCATCACCCCGTGGATGTTCTTCTCGGTCTCCAGGATCGCCGACATCTGGGCGACCACCTGGATATGACGAACCCCCTCCACCGTATCAAGGGTTGGATAGAAAGGCTGATCGCGAAGGACCGGCACCGGATCCTCAGGGCCTTCCGCGCTCATGGAAAATACGCGGATATGGGACCCGAAACCGATGATCTTGTCCCGGACCTCCTGCCGAAAACCCGTAACAATAGCGATCGAAAGGATCATGACCGCCATCCCGAGCGTGACCCCGACCGTGGCGATCCGGATGATGGGCCGGGAGATCTGCTTCCCCCCGGTGGAACCGAAGATCATCCGTTTTGCTATGAACAGGGCACTGTTCATGAGGAACAAAAATAAGCGACTTGCCCGCCCGGTCCCGTTCTGTTTCAAAACCTTTTTCCCGGGAAGACCGGAAGAAGCCCGAAAGAAAGGACAGAAAAACGGGCTTCGTCCGTCGGGATGACCTCCGCTGTTTCGTATTATTGTTCCACCAACCCCATTCATGACCTCATGGAGCTTGCTTTTTCCGATCTTCCGAGAACACAGTGGCCCAGAGCGATGATCGGTCCCATTGGCGTTGCGGCGTTCATTTTTTGGTCAATGGCCGGAATGGGCCACCTTTCAGCCCAGGAAGGAAAAACCGGACCGGAACCGTTCGACACGACCATCGTTACCGGGGCCGAAAGAATGGATGCTTATCTGCCTTTTCTTTCCGATAAGAAGGTCGGGGTCGTGGCCAACCCGACCTCCATTGTTGGAGAGTCCCATTTATTGGATACCCTCCTGGCCAGGAACATCGAGGTCACCAAGGTCTTCGCACCGGAACACGGCCTTCGGGGGAGACGCGATGCCGGTGAAAAGTTTTCGGATGAAAGGGATCCCCGGACCGGGCTACCCGTGATCTCCCTCTACGGCGACCAAAAGAAACCCACAAAAGAGGACCTGAAGGACGTGGACGTATTGGTCTTCGATATTCAGGACGTGGGCGTGCGCTTCTACACCTACATCTCCACCATGCACTACATCATGGAAGCTGCAGCCCGGGATGACAAAACGGTGATGGTGCTCGACCGACCCAATCCCAATGGATTCTACGTGGACGGCCCGATCCTGGAATCCGGGTTCGAATCATTCGTGGGGCTTCATCCGGTTCCGATCGTCCACGGTATGACCATTGGGGAATATGCCCGGATGATCAACGGAGAAGGGTGGCTGAAGAACGGTGAGCAATGTTCATTAAAGGTGATCCCGTGCGAAAATTACGAACACGACGACCGATACCGCCTGCCGGTCCGGCCATCTCCCAACCTCCCGAACATGGCATCGGTCTACCTCTATCCCACCCTCGGTCTTTTCGAGGGGACCCCCATCAGTGTGGGAAGAGGCACCGATAAGCCCTTTCAGGTGGTCGGGCACCCCGCACTCGAGGAAGGGTCTTATCGGTTCACGCCGGAAAGCAAAGCGGGGCGATCCAAAAACCCAAAACTGGCGGGCAAGGAATGCCGGGGTTACGACCTGGAACTATTTGGCCGGAATTTTATGCCGCAACTCAAGAAGGTCTACCTCTTCTGGTTGAAAGGAGCTTACCGATACTTTCCGGAAAAGGAGGACTTCTTCAACGATTTCTTCGACCTGCTCGCCGGTACGGATGAGCTCCGCAAAAAGATAAAAAAGGGGGTCCCGGAAGAGGAGATCCGGGCTTCCTGGAAGGAAGAGCTCGAGGAATATAAACGGATGCGGAAGGACTACCTCCTCTACGACCTGGATTGAGCAGCTCCACCTCTAAAAGCGCCCTTTCCCTGCGCTATTTATCGTACTGATGTTTGCCGGGATCCCAACCGGCTTTGCTGAGGAGTTCTTCGCCGGATTCGCGGGCACCGCTCTCGATCTCGGTCCCCATGGAGTCGTTCCAGCGATTGAGAAAGCCGAAGAGCGAAATAACGCCCATGATCTCTACGATCTCCCCTTCATTCCAATGCTCCCGCATTCGCTGAGCCACCGCATCGTTGACCCCGTTCGGGACGGAAGAAGATGCTACGGCGAGGTCCAATGCTGCCCGCTCAGCTTCTGAAAAGGCCGGATGGGTCGGATAGGACCAGATATTGTCCGACTTTTCCTGCTCCGCATCGTATCGTCCAGCCGCCCGGATGGTGTGGGCCTGGCAGTACCGGCATCCAGCCGTACGACTACTGATGTAGCCGACCAGGCGTTTCAGGGCACTCGAGACCCTTCCCTGGTTCTCCATCACTGCCTTGTTCAGCTCTATAAAGGCGTAGGCGATCCGGGGCCGGTGGTGCATGGTCTTCACGCTATTGGGGCAGAAGCCAAGCGTCTCGTTAAAGAAGTCGACCAATTTCTGCAGTTCGGCGTCATCTTCCCCGGAAAGGGGGTCTACTAAAGGGCGTTCCATAGCTTGCTTCGGTTTAGGTGAAAGGACCCTGTAAAAGCGGATCCGCTTTTCTATTCAAGGTCCACTTCTTCCCGCACCCAGTCCAAAAAGGCCTGATTGCCATCCTGGACCGGCAATACGAGAATGCAGGGGCAATCATAGCTGTGGAGTTCCTCCACCCGCTTCTTCACCCGCTCGTTCAGTTCCTGTTCCGTCTTGGCGATAAGGATCGTCTCCTGGTCCTCCCCGATCTTTCCCTCCCAGGGGAAAATGGAGGTCATGCCGTCGATGATGTTCACACAAGCGGCCAGGTTCTCCTCCACCAGCCGGCCACCGACCCGTTTGGCCTCTTCCTTGTCGGATGTGGTGATGTAAATGAAATTAAGCATAGGAAAGGTTTTTGAGTAGCGCTTGCTATGGGGTTGCCAGTTTACCGGCATATTCCTTCAACCCGAGCTGCAGGCATTCGACCGCATTCCGCAAGGCATTCTCTTCAAGGACGTAAGCGATCCGCACTTCCCTGGTCCCGCGGCCAGGGGTCACGTAAAAACCGTGGCCCGGTGCCATCATAACGGTCTGCCCGTTGTGGTCGAAATCGGACAAGAGCCACTTGCAGAACTCTTCAGCGCTATCCACTGGCAATTCGGCCATCACATAGAAGGCACCACCCGGCCTGGGGCACTTGACCCCTTCGATCTCCCGCAATCCATCGACCAGGATGTCGCGGCGCTTCACATACTCCCTGGTAACCTCCTCGAAATATTCATTGGGCGTGTCGAGGGCTGCGATCGCAGCCTTTTGTCCAAGTGTGGGCGGACTAAGTCGGGCCTGGCCGAACTTGTGAGCCGTTTCCACCAGGTCGCGGTTCTTCGAGACCAGGGCCCCGACGCGGGCTCCACACAAGCTGTAGCGCTTGGAGACGGAGTCGATCATGACCACGTTATCCTCGATGCCTTCCAGGTGCATCGCGGAGGTGGGCTCGAGACCGTCGTAGGTAAATTCTCTGTAGACCTCGTCAGAGAAGAGAAAGAGGTCGTGACGTTTCACGATGTCGCGCAAGACCTCGAGTTCCTCCCTGGTGTTCAGATAGCCCGTGGGATTCCCCGGTGCATTGATGAGGACCCCCCGGGTGTTCTCGTTGACCAATTTTTCGAAAGCATCGAAGCCGGGCAGGGTAAAACCCTCATCCACATGGGTGGTAATGGGCCGGAGGACGATACCGGCATCCACAGCAAAGCCGTTGTAGTTGGCGTAGAAGGGCTCCGGAACGATCACTTCATCGCCGGGATTCAGGCAGGTCTTAAAGGCAAACAGGAGCGCCTCCGAACCGCCTGTGGTCACCACCATATCATCCGCCGTTACATGAATGTCGTAGGCCTTGTAGTAATTGGCAAGCCCTTCCCGAAATTCCGGGATACCAGCCGAATGGCTGTAGGCGATCACCTTGTCGTCCATGTTCCGCAATGCGTTCAGTACCACATCGGGGGTCTGGATATCGGGCTGGCCAATGTTGAGGTGATAAACGGTTTTGCCCGCTTTTTTGGCCTTGTCGGCGAAAGGGACAAGTTTCCGAATGGGGGAGGCGGGCATCTGCTTGCCTTTTTCTGATAGTTCTGGCATGGTTCTAACGGTTTTATTTATGAAGAATCGATGAGCCCATAGACTCTGCTGCCGTAAATTTAAGGGTCATCGCGGGGGGAACAAAAAAAACCCCGTGCCTTTATTCGGCACGGGGTTCTTTAGGCTTTTCGGGATGGAGGTCATTGACGATCAGCCACCATCCGCCGGAGCGCCGGCCTTTTTCTTGGGCGTGGTCGGGGATTCCTTCTTTTTCTTGACCTTGCCTTTGATCCGCAACGTCTTGTTGGAATTGTTCTCGGCATTCGAGGTCACCCGAACGGATTTGTTGATGGGCCCGATCCGCTTCGTATCGTAGTTCACCTTGATCTTAGCGGTCTTACCGGGCGCGATCGGCTTTTTGGGGCAGGTCGGTACCGTACATCCACAAGAGCCTTTACAACGCGAAATAACGAGGGGCTTGTCACCCGAGTTCTTAACCGTGAACGTCGAAGCACCATCGGCACCTTTCGTGATCGTTCCGTAATCATGGACTTCCTTATCGAACTCGATCATGGGGCCTTTTCCTTCCACTTTCTCAGCTTGCTCTTCCTGAGCAAAAGTGCTTGATAAGCCGAACACGAAAATGCTTACAAGGAATAGGATTGAATTTTTCATGGCGTTTGGTTTTTGCAGTCACACAAAGATACAATTCTGATCACGTCTTTGCTAGACCGGTTTCCTGTTATGGAGGTTCATCCCAAAATCGTGCCAAAGACCGGGACAGTTCGCCGCACCGCTTTCCTCCGCCTTTTCCTTTTCCCCAGGCCAACAAATCCCTTAAATTTGCCCTCCTTCACAAAGCGGGATAATCCGTAAGCATGGCCGACATTCCCAAAAATTACGACGCCCAAGAGCTATCAAAGAAGTGGTATGAGCACTGGCAGGAGCAGGGGCTTTTCCGTTCCGTTCCGGATGAGCGCAGGCCCTATACCGTGGTCATCCCACCTCCCAATGTTACGGGTGTGCTGCACATGGGGCATATCCTGAACAACACCATCCAGGATGTACTGGTGAGAAAAGCCCGCATGGAAGGGCGGAACACCTGTTGGGTGCCGGGGACGGACCATGCTTCGATCGCCACCGAGGCAAAGGTCGTTGAAAAACTCCAGGCGGACGGGATCGACAAACGCACGATCACCCGGGAGGAATTCCTCGAGCACGCTTGGCAGTGGACGGAGGAGCACGGCGGGACGATCCTCGAGCAGCTCAAGATGCTGGGTGCCTCCTGTGATTGGGACCGGACCACCTTCACCATGGACGACTCCTACTATGAGAGCGTCATCAAAGTCTTTCGGGACCTCTACGACAAGGGCTACATTTACCGGGACGTTCGCATGGTGAACTGGGATCCTGAAGCCCTCACGGCCCTTTCGGATGAAGAGGTGGTCCACAAGGAGGTCAACTCCAAGCTTTATCACATCAAGTACGACATCGAGGGGAGCGAGGATCAATTGACGATCGCCACCACACGGCCCGAGACCATCCTCGGTGACACCGCTGTTTCCGTCCATCCGGAAGATGAGCGTTACAAACACCTGGTCGGGAAAAAGGCCCTCATTCCCCTCATCGGGCGCAAAATACCCATTATCGCAGACACCTACGTGGACCCTGAATTCGGGACCGGTTGCCTCAAGGTGACCCCGGCCCATGACGAGAACGACTACGGGATCGGTCAACGGCACGGGCTGGAGGTCATCGATATCCTCAACAACGACGGGACCCTCAACGAAAAGGCGACGATCTTCGTGGGCGAGGACCGCGACCGGGCACGCTCATCCGTAGCCAATGAGCTCCGTAAAGAAGGACGATTGATCCAGGAAGAGGATATCATCAACAAGGTCGGCTACTCCGAAAGGACCGACGTGGTTATCGAACCCAAGCTTTCCCTGCAGTGGTTCGTGCGCATGAAGGAGCTTTCAAAACCGGCCCTTGAGAACGTAATGAACGGGAATATTCGCTTCTTCCCCGGGAAGTTCAAAAATTCCTACCGCCACTGGATGGAAAACATCAAGGACTGGTGTATTTCCCGTCAATTGTGGTGGGGACACCGCATTCCGGCCTATTATTACGGAACGGGGGCGGATGATCTTGTGGTCGCCGAATCCCGGGAAGAAGCCCTGAAAAAGGCCAGGGAGAAGAGCGGGAACAAGGAACTAAAGCAGGAGGAGCTCAAACAGGACGAGGACGTCCTGGATACCTGGTTCTCCTCCTGGATCTGGCCCATTGCCGTCTTCGACGGCATCCGCAAACCGGACAATCCCGAGGTGGATTACTACTACCCCACGAACGACCTCGTTACGGCCCCCGAGATCCTCTTCTTCTGGGTCGCCCGAATGGTCATCTCAGGCTACCATTACCGGGGCAAAAGACCCTTTGAGAACGTTTATTTCACGGGGATCGTCAAAGACAAGCTCGGCCGGAAGATGTCCAAGTCCCTCGGGAATTCCCCGGACCCCATGGACCTCATGGAGGAGTACAGCCCTGATGGCGTTCGGGTGGGAATGTTGCTCTGTTCCCCCATGGGTAACGACCTGCTCTTCGATACCGCCCTTTGCGAGCAGGGACGGAACTTCTCCAATAAAATGTGGAACGCCCTCCGGCTGATCAAGAGCTGGAAGCCTGAGGAAAAAACACAACCGGATGAATGCCGGCTCGCCTCCCGCTGGTACGAAGCCCGTTTGAACCAGGCGATCGAGGAATACGAGGACCAATTCGAAGACTTTCGCATCTCTTCTACCCTGATGACGGGTTATCGCCTGATGTGGGAGGATTTCTGTTCCTGGTATCTCGAAGCCATCAAACCCGAGCGCGGCGAGACCATCGATACGACCACATATGAAACGGCCATTGCATTCTTCGAAAGCACCCTCAAACTGATCCACCCCTTTCTTCCCTTTATCACCGAGGAGTTGTGGCACCGAACCCGGGACCGCGGGGATAGCGACTGTATCATGGTGGCTTCATGGCCCAAAGCAGAGAAATACGACAGCGAACTCCTCAAACAATTCGAATTCGCCAGGGAAACGGTGACCAACGTCCGGAAATCGCGCCAGGATCACGGGATCGGCAACAAAGACCCCCTTGAGATGATGGTCCGCAACCACGAAGGGATCCAGGGCACGTTCGATCCGGTGATCAAAAAGCTGGCCAATCTCTCCGCCCTTGAATATACCGATGAAAAAGTCGAAGGGGCCATCTCATTCATGGTCGGCCGAAACGAGTATTTCCTTCCCAGTGGCGAGGCTGTGGACGCAGAAGAGGAAAAACAGAAACTCAAAGAAGAACTCGAATATGTGAAGGGGTTTTTGGCCTCGGTGGAGAAAAAGCTCAGCAACGAGGGCTTCATCAATAACGCTCCGGAACAGGTCGTGGAAAAAGAACGAAAGAAGGAAGCCGATGCCCGGGCCAAGATCAAAGTGCTCGAGGAGAAGTTACAGGAAATGGAGAAAAACTGACTACACTGGCTTATCCCCTATCTGTAAAGGGTTCTCCCAAAGGACGCGAGAGAGCGCGGGTTGCCCAATCTTCCCATGAGCTTCAACAAGGACCTCAGCCCCGAGATATTTTACAGGACCAGCCGCAGTAGCGGAAAAGGAGGTCAACACGCCAATAAGACCGAGACCCGGGTCGAGGCTGTGCTCAATATTCCCCGTTCCGGGATCCTTTCCCGGAATGAGAAAGAGCGCCTCTTCAACCGGCTCAAACGCTCCCTCAACCGCAATGGTGACCTCATCGTTTCCAGCGATGAACACAGGCACCAATCCATGAACAAAAAGGAAGCGACCCACCGCCTCCATCAACGGATCGGGAAAGCCCTGACCCCCGAAAAACGACGAAAAGCGACCAAAAAACCTCGCTGGGCGAAAGAAAAAAGGCTCCGAAATAAAAAGACAAGGGGGGAACAAAAACGCCTCCGCAAACCACCCGATCCTCCCAAGGAGAACTGAACATTCAGCCTTCCCGATACCTACCCCCAGGAAAGCACACCGCTTTGCGTCATTTTGGCATATTTTATATAAAAAAATGTCAATACGGCACAAATTGGGGCCATTATATCCAATAACGCATTTTTTGTAAGGATGGAATGATGCTTGCCGTTATTCGCTAAAAAACGATAGAATCGATAAAGATCATGAAAAACATAACAAAGAAACTGTTGCTGCAAAGCGATATAATGAACACCCTGAACGGAGGCATGAGCCTGCCGAAGATCAACATGGAACGAAAGGAGGGGCAGTACGAATTGAACGTGACCACGCCCGGGATCGATACCCATTCGCTCGGGGTGGAGATAAACGAGCATGTACTGCACATTTACCATCAGTTCAAAGCCCGCGATGGAGAACGGGAGGTCATCGTTCCGAGGATGCTCCAGGAAGTACCCATCCCCAGGGATGTCGACCGGGAACGCATCCACGCCGACCATAGCAATGGGCGATTGAAAGTCCATCTTCCGTTGGGTGAATACTCCAATGGATTTCACAGGCGGGTAAACATTAACGGATAAGGCCGGGCAGCAGCTTATAAAAGCACCCGGGAGTCAGGGGCGAGGTCAATTAAAAGCGCTTCTTTTTCAGTTTCTTACAATTTTTTATATTCGTCCCATGCCACACCCTCGTATCGAGATTCATTATTGTACGCAATGTCATTGGTTGCTCCGGGCCTCTTGGATGGGACAGGAACTTTTGACGACCTTCGGTGACGATCTGGGGGAGGTCGCCCTAATGCCGGACTCGGGCGGCGTTTTTTCCGTTCATCTGGACGACCACACGATATTTTCCCGCAAACAGGAAGGGCGTTTCCCCGAGGCCAAGGAGATCAAGCAAGCGATCCGCGACCATCTGGCCCCTCATCACGACCTGGGTCACAGCGAAGCAAGGGCTGAAGGGTGAAGAACTGTTGTTTTTACCCTCTGATGAAGTCCTTTAAAGGACCATTCCAGTACTGAACATAACGGAGAGCAAGAAAGTGGAAATGGCCAGTTTTCTCAATTCTCGGTCGAGGGCCTCCTCTGAATCCTTTCTCGTGTAAACATTCCACAAATGAAGGAAGAAGAGCGGAACACCGACCAAATAAAGCCACTCATAGGGGTTTTCAAAGTATAGGAATGTATAGGTAATGACCGCACCCATTCCACCGAGCAACAAGAAAAGGTGATAGAGACGGGCGCCCCATTGGCCTAGGCGAACGGCCAGGGTGATCTTACCGGAGCGGGCATCCATCTCCCGATCCCGCATATTGTTCACGTTCAGCACGCCAGCGGAGAGCAAGCCGATACCGACCGCGGGCAGAAGGATCGGGAAAGAAAACTGATGGGTCTGTAAATAATAGGTCCCCGAAACCCCCACAATACCGAAGAAAAGGAAGACGAAAAGATCCCCGAAACCAGCATATCCGTAAGGATTCTTTCCCACCGTGTATTTTATGGCCGCGACGATCGCAGCGAAGCCCAACCCAAAAAAGAGGAGGCCGGAGTTGGGATGCAAGCCCCGGGTCCCTTCCACAACGAGCCAACTACCGCTGGCCAGGGTCAACAGGACCATAACGACCATAGCGGCCTTCATGCCCTCCGGTGTAATAACTCCGGACTGGACGGTCCGCTCCGGCCCTTTTCGGTGGGCACCATCCACCCCTTTTACAGCATCGCCATAATCGTTGGCGAGGTTCGAGAGGATCTGGAGCAGCATGGCCGTGGTCAGGCTAAGGAAGAGCACGGCCCAACGATGATCACCCTCCCCGATCGCCAGAAAATTCCCGGTCAGCACACTGGCAATGGCGAGCGGCAAGGTCCGCAAACGCATCGCCCGGATCCAGGGACCAATGGTCTTCACCGCGATCAGGGGAATTTTGGGAACTTGTGGAAGTCCGGATTTCGCTTCTCCAGGAAGGCCTCCTTCCCTTCATTGGCCTCATCCGAGAGATAATAAAGGAGGGTGGCATTGCCGGCGAATTCCTGGAGGCCGGCCTGTCCATCGAGCTCTGCATTGAATGCCGTCTTCAGCATGCGAAGCGCAAGGGGGCTCTTCTCTTGGATCTTTCGCGCCCATTCCACGGTCTTGTCCTCCAATTGGTCGAAGGGCACCACAGTATTGACAAGCCCCATTTCCCGGGCTTCCTCAGCACTGTACTGATCGCAAAGGAACCATATCTCCCGGGCTTTTTTCTGACCGACATGCCGAGCCAGGTAGGTTGCCCCAAAGCCCCCATCGAAACTTCCCACTTTCGGACCGGTCTGACCGAACACTGCGTTCTCCGACGCAATGCTGAGATCACATACCACGTGGAGCACGTGACCGCCTCCGATCGCGTATCCGTTCACCATCGCGATCACCACTTTTGGGAGGGAACGGATCTGTTTCTGGAGATCGAGAACATTCAACCGGGGGACCTGGTCACCACCAACATAGCCTCCCTGACCCCGAACATTCTGATCGCCGCCTGAACAGAAAGCTTTCTCCCCTTTTCCGGTAAGGATGACTACATGAATGTTCTCATCGTCGCGTGCGATCCGAATCGCATCGCTCATCTCATCCACCGTCTTCGGGGTAAAGGCGTTCCTGTATCGGGGGCGATCGATCGTGATCTTGGCGATCCCGTCGTAAAACTCGTAGAGGATCTCCTCATATTCTTTAATGGTCTCCCAATTCCTTTCTTGTGCCATGGTCCATTCAAATATTACCAATGGAACGAATTTACAACATAAAGGGATCCTTCCTACGGGTCAAAGCTTGGTACCGAAATAATCCCGCAAAACCCCGGCATTGCTTTCCCGCGGTGTATGAACCTCGAGCATGGCCGGTTGGTCCTTCATTTCTCCATAAAGCCATTCCAAAGCGCTTTCGAGTTCATTCAGGTCCCGGGCCGATGCATGGGCAAGCCCGTAGGTCTGGGCGACCCCCTCGAAAGTAAAGGTATGCCCGGCTTCGAAATGTTCTGCCAATTCCGGTTGTTCCGAAGGGCCATCGATGATACGGAAGATCCCACCGCCGCCATTGTTGATAACGATAACAGAGAGATTGCCCGGCAGGTCGCGGACCCAAAACCCATTGGCATCGTAGAGAAGGCCAATATCCCCGATCACAAGGGTCAAGGGCGTTTCCGTCCGCTTAGCCATCCCGGTCGCCGTACTGACAGTCCCATCGATCCCGCTCGTACCCCGGTTCCCATAATACTCAAGGTCGTAACGTCCTTCGAACAACTGGAAATAACGCGCCGGGGAGCTATTCCCCATATGGACGATGCTCGATCGGGGCAAGTGTTCCAGGATAGCCTCAAAGACTTTGAGGTCAGAAAAAGGAGCACGGGCCAAAAACGCCTCATGGTTCTCTTGTGCCACTTGGGACCGCCAGTCCCATTGCGCTTTGAGATCAACAGGGCGGGGCTCAATACCGTTTTCCATATGTTCAAAAAAATGAGCCGGCGGGCCGGGATAATACCAGGAAAGGCATCTGTAGGTATCGGGCGGGCTGGGTTCTGCACCAATATGCCAGTGTTCATCGGGCGGATGGGCCTGTAGGAGCTGTTTGATCTTTTTAGAGATGACCGGTCCCCCCAGGGTGATGAGCAGGTCCGGCATAACATCTCCACGTTGCTCTTCAGGGAAGGCCAAGAGGACCCGGTCGATACAATTGACGAAAGCACCTTTTCTAAGGCCGGACGGGGTTTCGGTAAGGACCACCACGTTGTAAGACAGCGCCCATTTTTCGAGCTGATCCCGGACCGGATCGGCATTCCGCAACATTCCAGCGATCACCATCACTTTTTTCGCCCGGTTGAAACGAGCGATCCGATCCTTCGCCCCGATCGTAGGGACCTCCCCCGGATCATGGCCTGGACCGGGTTCTTCCTTCTGGTCCCTGCTCACCGCTTCCAGCCCGTAAAGCGGCTCTTCCAGTGGAATATTCAGGTGGACCGGACCCTGTGGCGGATTCATGGCCTCATTTAAGAGCTCGAGAACGGAGTGGCGATTCACCCGAAGTGAATCCTGATCGCGCGGCTCATAGGGAAGCTGCGCCTCTCTCTTCACATGGTTATGGAACATGCCCGGCTGACGGATGGTCTGGCCATCCATCTGATCGATCCGCTCTGGAGGACGATCGGCGGTCATGGCGATCAGCGGCAGTTTTTGATAGAACGCCTCCGCCAGTGCCGGTGCATAATTGAGGCCGGCCGTACCTGAACTACAGAGGATTCCAACAGGGCGGGCCTCCCATTGCGCTATCCCTATGGCTAAAAAAGCCGCTGATCGCTCATCCGGCAGGTTGATCAATTCAAATCCTCCATCCCTGGAGAATCCTATGACCAGCGGAGCATTTCGGGAACCGGGTGATATGACGACGGTCCGCATTCCATAAGCCCGACAACATCGGACCAGATCACGTACACCGGGTTTGTCAGTAAGGAACGGCAAGGGTTCAGGAGAAGGGGGATGCTCCTTGACAAGGGGCGGACTGGATCATACCAATTCCCCTGCCCCCATGATCTTTTTCATGGTTTCGGCTTTCAACTCGGTCTCTTCCCATTCCGCCTCAAGGTCAGAATCATTGGTAATACCTCCACCTGCATACAATCGCACTCCATCCTTTTTCCACTGGGCACAACGAAGGTTCACAAAGAGGGCGGATTCATCCTGGAGGTTCCAGGGCCCAATAAAACCGGTGTAATATTCCCGGTCAAAATCCTCCACAAGACGGATGGACTCAACGGCCTTATCGACCGGCGTCCCAGCCACGGCTGGGGTAGGATGCAGCACTTCAGCGAGCACACCGACCTGATCGTCCATCAAATGATCGGATTCGAAGCCGGTCCGAAGATGGCAAATATTCCCGGCCCGGATCGTAACGGGGCCGACCTTCCGATAGTTCTTCAAGCCGAGATGGCGAAGGCTCTTCTCCACATGGTCGGCAACCAGGGCATGTTCATGCTTCTCCTTGGCAGGCCAGGATTTCGGACCCTCGGTCGCATTTCGCGTACCAGCCACGGCTTCGGTTCGCAGATGGAAATGACCTCCCCGGACAAGGGTTTCCGGAGTGGCCCCGAACCAAGTTCCATGGCCGGGGATATTGGCCAAATAGACAAAAGCTCCAGGGTATTCACGGACCCCGCGGGCAAAGACCTCGGCCGGTGACCCCATGCGCTCCATCGAGAAGGTCATCCGCCGGGATAGCACGACCTTTTCGACGCTTTCTTCATGGATCCATTTCTTGATATCCCGGAAACCCTGCTCGTACGATTCCGCATGCTCCTCCCCTTCCATTTCCCGAAAACCGGGACCGGAAGGCTGTACAGGGGGGCGATCCTCAAGGCGGGCCAACATCTCGGCCGCTTCCCGGTCCCCTTCCACGATGTCCCCTGGTTCGATCAGAACCGGTTCTGCCCGGCTCGTTCGCCGATCAAAAGGGGCCATAACGAAGCCCCGCTTCCCTTTTATCTCCCCCAATTCTTTCCACCAATGGACATCTCCCGTTTCCCGGATCGTGAAGACATGTCGTCCATCCTTTGGCAACCGGTACAAGGCGAATGGAAGGTCCAATGCCAGACAACGGTCGATCAGCGCTTTTTCATTGGCTTTTACGCGGTCCTTCATTTTTTACTGGTCTTCTTTTGGGATGATCATAATGGTCAAGCGGCAAACAGAGATCAACCTTCCCTCCTGCTCAGCTCTCGTACGAATATCCCAAATATGAGTAGTCCGGCCAAGATGGATCGGCGTCGCGATCCCTTCCACCCAACCTGAGCGAATGCCACCGACATGGTTGGCATTGATCTCGATGCCCCGAACATCGTAATGGTCCAGATCCACCCGGATGGCAGAGGCCAGACTTCCGATCGTCTCGGCCAGGGTGACCGATGCCCCTCCATGGAGAAATCCCCTTGGCTGAATGGTCCGCTCATCCACAGGCATGCGGGCACACAATCGCTCCTCGTTCACCTCTGTGAACTCGATACCGAGGTTTTCCGGCATGGTTTCGTGGCAAAGCTCCTGAAGCGCTCCCGGATCCGTTAATTCATTCATAGAACAACTTTTTTAAATTGGGAAAGGCAAGCAAAGCTAAGGGAAAAATGACCGTTCACCACCGAGCGACCAAAGTCATGAACTTTGACCCTTGCTGTGCTGACAACAACAGGCCCGGCCGATCGTTCTATCTTTAACAAAAAGCGCTAAACTAAGTGCAACGATCATGCGTGAGCGGACCATTTTAGTGGTAGAGGACGAGGAAAGTCTCGGTGAGGCCATTCGGATGAACCTCGAGATGGAAGGGTACCGGCCAGTTCTGGTGAAGGATGGGGAGGCCGCGCTAAGGTCCCTCTCGGAGCAGGTCGTCGAATTGATCGTCCTCGATGTAATGCTCCCTCACATTGATGGGTTCACGCTTTGTGAACAACTTCGCCAGCAAGGAAACGATACGCCCGTTCTTTTTCTCACGGCCAAGAACACCAGTACGGACCGGATCCACGGCTTGCGGATCGGGGGGGATGATTTTCTCGGCAAACCCTTTGAGCTGGAAGAACTCTTATTGCGGGTCAAAAAACTAATGGGACGCAATGTCCCGGAGGTCGGTTCCCAACGATTCGCTTTCGGTGATAATCAGGTATTCTTTGACACCTACGAGATCGAGTCGCCAATCGCCGGAAGAAAGACCCTTTCCAAAAAGGCTATGGTCCTCCTTCACTATCTCATTGAAAGAAAAGGAAAGGTCGTTTCCCGGGAAGAGATCCTCGAACATGTCTGGCCGGGAGAAGCAAACCCAACATCCCGCACTGTGGACAATTTCATCATGACCTTCCGGAAATACTTCGAAAAAGACCCGAGCCATCCTGAACATTTCCACTCCATTCGGGGAGTGGGCTATCGTTTTACGGAGGAAGCAATGGGAAAGGAAAAAGATTAGGGACCCCGTGTCCCTGATCAGGTAATGCTCGTTTCCAGGACCTTCCGACCCTCCAGGGACCCTTCCAGGACGTCCCCCTGTTCCAATTCTCCCACGCCTTCGGGTGTACCCGTAAAGATAAGGTCCCCCTTTTCCAGGGTCATGAAACGCGACACGTATGCCACCAATTCATCAAAAGGGAAGATCATCAGGCGGGAATTTCCGTCCTGAACGAGCTGGTCGTTCTTTTTAAGCTGGAAATGGATATCTTCAGGAAGACGCTCGACCGGGTGGAAAGCTTCTCCGATCGGTGCCGCCCCATCGAAAGCCTTGCTTCGGGTCCACGGATGGCCGGCCGCTTTTTCCTGCTGCTGGATATCCCGGGCCGTAAGATCGAGCCCCAGACCAATGCGTCCGTAGTGATCCTTTGCGTTCGTTCTTTGGATCTTCCGACCCGTTCTGTTTATTTCCAGGACCAGCTCTACCTCGTAATGAAGGGAACGTGTAAAATCGGGATAGGAGAGCGAAGCCCCACTATTCAAAAGGGCCGTTCGCGGTTTTAGAAAGAAGAGTGGTTCCGTGGGCAGGGAATTATCGAGCTCCCGGGCATGGGCCCTGTAATTCCGACCGATGCAAACGATCTTCATGCTTCCTTCATACTTTCCCGGATCCGCTTGATCACCTTTTTGGTATAAAGGGGGAAATCCGCCTTCATGAGCCATCCGTAATAGCCCGGTTCCTGTTCGAAGACCTCTTTCACAGGGCGTCCTTTAAATTTTCCAAAATTGAATACCGGCCGTCCATGCTTATCAGAACCGATCCGCCCGGCAAGGTCCATTATACCCCTTCTTTTCGTGGAGTATTCGTGAAGATGCTCCATATCATTACGGAGATCTTCATAGCGTGAAAGCTGTCCCTTCAGGATCTCGTAGGTGGCATAAGTATCGGCCTCCGCCCCATGGGCTCCTTTTAATTCCTTGTCACAATAGAATCGATAAGCAGCAGAGAGGTCTCGCTGCTCCTTTTTGTGGAAGATCGTCTGAACATCGATGCGGCGTCGCCCCTCCAGCTCAGGATCCACACCACACCGGAGAAATTCCTCGGCCAGCAAGGGAATATCGAAACGTTCGCTATTGAAACCGGCCAGGTCGCACCCCTCGATAAAAGCACGAAGTTCCTCAGCGACCTGGGCGAAAGTGGGTGCGTTCTTTACATCCGCATCGGATATCCCGTGAACGTTCGCGGCTTCCTCCGGGATCGGCATCTCCGGGTTCAACCGGCGCGTCAAAAGGGTCTGTTTCTGATCCTGTTCCACCCGCAAAAAAGCCAGTTCTACGATGCGGTCCGTGGCGATGTCCGTGCCGGTGGTCTCCAGATCGAGAAATACGATCGGCCGGTCGAGTTGTAACTCCATCAATCCCCCTTGTCCTTTTTCTTGTCTTTGTCTTTGTTTTTCTTTTTCCCCGGGATCACCGTCATGTTCTGGACCCCACTTTCGCGGTCGGATTCGGACACCTTCATTTCACGGGAATGGACCTTCCCTCCGGGGATCTCGATCTCCATAACATATTCTCCTGGCTGAAGGGCGATCGTGTACGCACCCGTCCGACGGTTCGGAGCGTATTGGCCAACCCGTTCATATTTGGGAGTCAGAAGTGTGACCATGGCATCGGTATGATAGATCTCATCGGTCTCGAATTCCACCGAATCAGGGGCGTTTTCGACCATTTCAACAGCCGATTTGCTTTTGGGGAGCTTCAATTTGTAAATGGCCGGCCGTTCGGCCTCCCCTTTGAAGGTAACCCGGTAAATGTCGAGGTCCCCTTTACTATCTTCTCTACGCTGGGAAACATAGGCATGATCTCCGTCACGGGTGTAGGATATGGTCCGGTCGTCCTTCGTGGTATTGATCGGATAACCAATGTTCTCCGGTTCCGACCAGCGATTCTCCTCGGGGTCCCATTCCGACTTAAAAAGGTCGAAGCCGCCCATACTGGCATGTCCTTCCGAACAGAAATATAAAGTCTCATTGTCGTACGAAAGCGTAGGGAACCCCTCATCATACGCCGTGTTCACTTTTGGACCGAGGTTCTGGGGTTTGGCCCATTCGCCGGTAGGCAATTTCCTTGACATATAAAGGTCCAATCCCCCGTAAGCCTTCTCCTCTTCATCTGTATCGAATTCCAGCATGCCGGGCTCACGTGCACTTGTAAAAAAAAGGGTTTGTTCGTCTGCCGAGATCGATGCCGAGGTTTCCAGCGCATCCGAGTTTACATTATCCCCCAACTTTTCCATTCGTCCGTACCGGAACCGTTTCTTTTTGGAAACGTAGATATCCCCTTTTTCATCGACATGGTCGATGTAGATGTAGATCCGCTTCCCGTCATCGGAAAGTCCCACGGCTTGTTCATCAAAACGACCATTGATCTTTCTCCCCATATTCTCAGCCTCTTCAAATTCGTTCCCGTCATCCGCCTTTTCCACCTTCCAGATGTCTGAGGGATAATATCCATCGAATTCCTTTTTATTGGCTCCGACATTATCCGACCGCCGCGAAGTGAAGACCATGACCTCTTCATTCTTGGAAACGTAGGGATAATAATCCGGAAACTCGGAGTTGATCTTTGACCCCATGTTCTCAAACTCAACATTGAGGGGATATTTGACCAATTCCTTGGCAGTGGACGCATTCTTAATGGCCCTTTTCACCCTTTTATCATCTACATCTCCCCCTCCTTTCTCGAGGTATTTTTCGTATAACTTGATCGCTTTATCGAATTTGTGATCGTGTGTAAAGGCTTTGCCCAGATAATACAACTCATCCTCTCCGTGGTCCAATTCCCTGGCTTTTTGAAGGTACTCAACAGCGTTTTTCTTCCCGCGTCGGGTCCGGAGATAACACAGGCCGAGTTTATATGGGTATTCGCTATTGTCCGGCTCTTTATCCACGAGGATCTCATAGACCTTCATGGCATCGAGGTAATTGGACTGGTCGAACAATTCCTCCCCGACCCGGGGATCGGCCTTTTGACCAAGACTCACAAAAGGCAACCCCGAGCAACAAAGGATACCCAAGACAAAAGAAGCTTTTCTACAGGAGAACAAGGTTGATAGAAAACAAATATCCTGGCCTCAATCCAGGATCTTGTACAGAACGTATTGGAATTTCCCGTATTTTTCCTTCGTTACGATATTCCCGGTCTGATAAAGGGGGCCTTGTACCTTGGTTTCCTTGACGATCTTGACGCCGGACGTATCCACACCTTCTTCCTTCAGACTCTGAAGCAGGGCCTGTTCCCCTTTTTCTGCCCTGTAGGCTGCCAAGTCCTTATTGGAATTGAAGGTCCGGGTCGGGACCCTGGAAGCACTGCCTTCCACCCGTACGGTCACTTCCCCTTTCTCTTCGAGTTCAGTAATGATATCATCAAGGAATTTCTGGAAGGCCGCTTCGCCCGCATTGGGATCTCCTGCATTAAAACCGAAATATTGGAGATATTTCTCCTTGGAACCAGTGTAAGATCCCCCTTCCTTAATGTGATCGATGGTCTTTTTTTCGCTCATCTCCATCTCATCCCGGTCCACCTGTTGTTGTTGGGATGAAGCCTCCTTTTTCTCGATCTTAGCAGGTGGAGCGGCATATTTGAACACACACTCCTCCTCCTTACGCTTCAGTTTTTTGAGGACCCGCCCATTGTTGGTCATAAGCTCAAGGTTCGCCTTGTCACAAAGGGTGGGGTCGTTCGTGCTCAGGGTTACGATAAAATCCTGATCGCCGGGGAGTTCGGTATACCCAAAGCGCCCGTCCTCGCCAACTTTTCTAACGAAGACCACATTGCTGTCCGTATCCCGGAATTTCACTTTGATCGGCTTATCACTGCTATAGGGTTCATCATTCACTTTTAACTGACCGGATACATCTGGATGTTCACCCCGGTAAATGGACTCCACTTTTTCGAGATCTTCCATTTCCTTGTATTTGAACTGACACTTTTCGTCGCGCACGGTCTTTCTAACCACCCTACCCCGCTCATTGGTAATGACCATCTCCATCCGTTCACACAAATGGGGCTTATCAGAAGAAAGCTCCACCATGAACTCCTGATCGCCGGGCAATTCATAATATTCGAAGACCCCTCCCTCTTGAAGATCCTGTGTATTGACCACCCGGCCGTCCTTATTGAGGTACTTGATGACCACATTGGATCTTTCGTAGGGTTTTCCGTCGAGAAGGATCTTCCCTTTAAGTTCGCTTTGTCTTTCCTCATCTATCTGGTCAAGGACAAGCGAGGAATCGAGGCTAACGGGATTGAGGAAGAGGCTTTTATTGATCTCTGAATAAGAGGAATTACAAGGGATCTGGACCGTATCTGTTTTAAAGGGTTCCATGCCCATTTTGTATTGCAGAAGATATTTCTTGCACGGTGGAAGCGCAGCGACAAAGACCCCATCCCGTTGCCTGGGGGTATGGGTCGTGGTCTGGTTCGTGCTCATGTTGGTAATGTCGACACTGAGCTCATCCGGGATATCCTGGTCCTCACGCACACTGACAAAACCCTTCAAAACAGCCACATCCTGGGTCCTTACTGTATCCTCGAGACGGACCTTATAAAGGTCCTGATCACCCAACCCCTCTTCCCGTACAGTGGAATAGTAAGCGCGTTGCCCATCGGCTGAGGTAACGAAAAAGACATCATTTCCCGTTGTATTGACGGGATATCCGACATTGGTGGGTTCGGTCCATTTTTGTTTTCCTTGCCCACTCTCCTTTTTCTCGGTGAAAAATATATCGAAGCCCCCGATGCTTTTATGGCCCTTGGAACTAAAGTAGAGGGTTTTTCCGTCGGGGTGGATGAAGGGGGCATCCTCGTCGTATTCTGTATTGACCTTGGGGCCCAGGTTCAGGGCCTTGCTCCATTTCCCGTTGGGCAACTTCTTGACCCGATAGAGGTCCCTTCCGCCGAATCCGCCATCCCGGTCGCTCACGAAATAAAGGACCCTTTCATCGGCCGACATTACGGCATGGGTCTCCCAGGCCTCCGTATTGATATTCGACCCGAAGGGCTCAAGATCGGACCAGCCTTCTCCTTCAACCCGACTCTGATAAATATCCCCATTCCCTTTGTCCCCCTTGAAAAGGAA
>CAYVSK010000031.1:0-1782 GCA_964453635.1 uncultured Weeksellaceae bacterium
TGCGCCCCCCTTTTGCCCGGCAGGGATTGGCTCCGTACAAGCCACTCGAACGCATGACCAAGTGTTTCGGGGCCTTGGTCGCCACGAAGTGATCCCCTGCAAGCTTGGTGTTGCCATAAGCATTAAGGGGACAGGGCCGGTCCGTTTCCACGTAGGGTTCACCCTTGGCCCCGTCAAAGACGTAATCCGTGCCGACGTGAATGAGGAGGAAGTCGAGGTCCCGGGCTGCTTTTGCCAGGTTCCAGGCGCCGTAGGCATTGCCGCGGAAAGCTTCCACGGGCTCGTTCTCGCACTGTTCCACGTTGTGGAAAGCGGCGGTGTTCACCAAAGCATCGGGTTGGATCTTTTCGAGGGCCTGGTATACGGAATGGACGTCCGTGATCTCTATGTCTGCGTGGGTGAGGGGATAGAGCTCGTCCCCCTGGGCTCTGAAGGCTTCGGTGACATCGGAGCCAAGTTGGCCATTGCTTCCTGTGACGGCGATCTTCATAGTTTCTGGTGGTTTTTTTCTTTGAGTTCCTTGAATACCTGGATGTTATAGTAATCCTTGTTGTCGAAGTCCCTGAAATGGTCCAGATTCCTGACCAGTTCGTCAATGACCGCGGGCACATCGTGTTTCGGTTTATAGCTGAGGACCTTCAGGGCCTTTTCGATCGAGACCTTGTAGTTGCGGAAATCCTGCTGGTTGTGGATGGTCAGCTTGATGGGTTCGCCGAGGTCCCGCTCGATGGCCTCTTTGACAAGATCGCCAACTTCCCCGACCGTGTAGTTGCCCGAGGAGATGTTGAAGATCCCCGAGATCTCGTAGTTGGCTTCGATCGCCCGGATATAGGCCGTTGCAGCGTCCTGAATGCTGAGCACGGGCCGCCAGATCGCGGGGTTGTTCACCACGATCTCCTTTTTCTCGAGGGCGGTCTTGAACATCGTGTTCACGATGAGGTCCAGCCGCATGCGCGGACTGTACCCGGAGACCGTTCCCTGGCGGAAACAGATGACCGAAAAGCCGTCCTCCTGCATCTGCATGGCCGAACTCTCCCCCTGGAGCTTGGAGATCCCGTAAGGGTAGTCGCTCACGGCCGGGGATTCCTCGTCGTAGAGTTCGTTGACCGTATAACCGTAGACCGAACAGGAACCGGCGTAGATGTAGCGCTGGACCCCCGCCTCTTTGGCGATGTAGCCGAGATAAGCCGGTGAGGCTGCGTTCTGGATGAAGTTGTCCTTGGGGGAGAACTCCGCCATGGGGTCGTTCGAGAGCCCCGCGAGGAAGATCACCTGGTCGTAGCCCTTGAGGTCTTTCTCTTCCAGATCGAAGATGTCCTTTTCGATCACATTGGCCTCCTTGGGGAGATGGTCCCCGAACCAGAGGAGGTCCACCACGTCCACCTCGTAGCCCCGTTCGAGGAGCTTGGGGACGAGGACCGATCCGATGTATCCGGCGCCGCCGGCGATGAGTAGTTTCATGTCTTGTCCCGTTGGTGTTTTGGTCTTTCCGCCTTTCAGGTCTCCGCTGCTTCTTCTTCGTAAATGAAGTTGTCCGACTCCTCCCGTTTGAGCCAATGGGCCAGGGTCTGGGCGTTCTGGTCCTTTTCGGAGAGGACTGGGTCATCGATGGGCCAATCGATACCCAGGGCCGGGTCGTTCCACAGGATCCCCGATTCTCCTTGTTTGTTGTAGGTCCCCGTGCACATGTACTGGATCTCGGCTTCGTCCGAGAGTACACAGAATCCCCGCGCGAAACCGGCCGGGGCCCAGATCTGGTGCTTGTTGTCCTCGTTTACGGTG
>CAYVSK010000031.1:1792-17436 GCA_964453635.1 uncultured Weeksellaceae bacterium
GGAACTACAACGGATTCCGTACCATTGCCCGAGGGTGGGGGAGCCCTTCCGGATATCAACGGCCACGAGGTAGGCTTCTCCCCGCGTTACACGCATGACCTTGCCCATGGGCGGGTCCCATTGGAAATGAAGACCCCGGAGGACGTTCTTGCCCGAACTGGAGTGGTTGTCCTGCACGAAGGCGGTGGGCAGACCTTTCTCTGCCCAGACATCTTTTCGAAAAACCTCCTGAAAGAAGCCCCTTTCATCTTGAAAGTAGTCCGCCGTGATCTTCTTTACCGTCGGAATGTCGGGGTTCGGCTCCACAATGATGTCCATGGTCGGGAATATTTTGGGTCTAATGTATGAAAATGTGTGGGCTTGGGTTAAGGGAAGGGGTAATGGGCGATAGGTGTTGGGCAATGGGCGATAGTTTTTGGGCAATGGGCGATAGGTGCTGGGCAATGGGTGATAGTTGTTGGGCGATAGGCGATGGGCTTTTGTCGATGCTTACAAGGCAAAAGGTGATCTTTTCGGAAACCGGTGTGGGTCACTCGATCTTCCCCACTGAGAAGACATTGTGGGCATTGTCATGCATGAGCAGTTGGGCATCGTAGTTCGGCATCAAGGCAGCTGGCCAATCGTCCATGTCGAACTTCCGGGGGTTCTCGAACCATTGATCGAGGTGCATGATGACCTCCACCGTTACATTCTGGTCCAGCTTGAAATCTGCACCATCCAGGGTGACCGGAACGTGGTTGTTGACGAAGGTGGTGTCCGGTCCTGTGGTGTCCCGGGCCGTTCCCATGTGGAAGTTGAACGTTTTTACACCGCCGCTATCGGCCTGGAAACGACCCTCGAACTGCATGTGGTGATAGCCCCCGCCAAGGTGTTCGGGCCAGTTCCAGTTCGCCTGGTTCAATTCCGGATAGGCATTGGTGGTATTGTCCTGCTCGTTGAACCCGTAGTTGAAGGAAAGGGACGTGATCTCCGCTTGCTGGATCTTTTGGGGAAGGGTGAAGCGCATCGTCTTGTTCCCAAGCGGGAGTCCATTGCTCGGTGCGATCTGGGCCAGGTGGTGAGCGTCGGTGGTGCTGGTCCCACCTTCCGATCGGGCCAGGGCGACCCTCGATACCAAAAAGCGAAGCCGGGTGATGCTGTGCCGGTTGCCAGCGGCATTGGTATATTTCATGGTGTCCAGATCGATCCTTTTTCCTTTGTATACCGGACTGAACTTCAGGGTAATGGAATACTTGGCCGGTTCCGTACCGCCATCGGGTGAGTTTTCGTCCTCATTCTTGTTACAGCCCGTGCTTATCAGGAACAAGAAAGCGAGCATTCCCAAAAGCGGTCGCCTTGATCTTTTCTCCGCTGGATCACCCATCTGCATTGGCCGAGCTATTTGGCTGGTTCAACCGAACCAAAAATATGACTTTTCCGGGCTTTTTGTCTTGCTTTCGTCGGATGAGCCTGATCATTTTCCCGGATTATGGCGCGAAGGCATGTCGAAGTCTCAAAAATTTGTCCCCGTATGAAGCCCAAGCGATACCTTTGCGGTCGAGATGGAGGAATTCTTTCATAGCGCCGGGAAGATCTGGGTCGTCGTGGGGGTGATCGCGATCATCTTTGTGGGCCTTTTGATCTTTTTAATTGGCATGGAAAGGAAACTGAACCGCCTGGAGCGCCGGATCAGTGAACAAAAAGGGGAGAACGGTGGTTCTCAAGACGGGTCGTCATGAAACGTTCGCACATCATCGGGATCGTGATCATCGCCGTGGCGATCGCTACGATCATCGGCTCGATTACGGATTCCAGCACATACGCGTCATTCCAGGAAGCCTTCCGCAACAAGGGCACCTCTTACCACGTGGTCGGTACGCTGGACCGCGATAAGGAGGTCGTCTATAACCCCGAGGAAAACCCCGAGCTGGTCAAGTTCCACCTCGAGGACCGGAAAGGCAACACCCGCAAGGTCCATCTTCATATGGCCAAACCCCGTGATTTCGAGCGTTCGGAGAACATCGTTCTCATCGGGAAAGCCGGTGAAAATGCCTTTCATGCCACCGATATGCTCATGAAATGCCCCTCCAAGTACAACGACGCAAAAAAGGTGGCCTCCGGGGGTTCCTGATCGGGCCATAAATACCGCTACAAGGACGTGGACTACGTCGGGGAGCATACATGGATCGGCGAGCTGGGGACGGCTTTGGTTGTGGTGGCCTTCGTTAGTGCCATTACAGCCGGTGTGGCATATTTTATCTCGTCGCGCCTTCAGGCCGGAGAAGCTTGGCAATGGAGAAAACTCGGCCGAACCGCTTTTACCGTGCACGGTTTTGGCGTGATCGCGGTCATGGGGGTCCTTTTTTACCTCCTCTTCAACCAATACTACGAGTACCACTACGTCTGGCAGCACTCCAACAACCGCCTGCCACTCCGTTATATCTTTAGTTGCTTCTGGGAAGGGCAGGAGGGGAGTTTCCTGCTCTGGGCTTTCTGGCATGTCGTTTTGGGGGGCATCCTTATGAAGGTCGCCGGTAAGTTCTGGGAAGCGCCTGTCATGACGGTTTTCTCGGGTGTCCAGATGCTGATCCTCAGCATGCTCCTGGGCATCTATATCGGCGATTTTCAGTACGGCAGCGATCCCTTCATCCTCGTGCGGGAACTTCCTCAGAACCTGGGCGCGCCGTGGACGAGCGACCCCCAATATTTGCAACAGCTTCCGTTCTTTGAGGATGGCCAGGGCCTCAATCCCATTCTCCAGAACTATTGGATGACCATTCATCCGCCGGTACTCTTCCTGGGATTCGCCTCCACGTTGGTCCCCTTTGCTTTTGCCATCGGGGGGCTCTGGAAAAAGCGTTTCGGGGACTGGGTCAAGCCGGCGATCCCCTGGGCTTACTTTTCCGTGATGGCCCTGAGTACGGGTATCTTGATGGGTGGCGCCTGGGCCTATGAGGCGCTCAGCTTCGGTGGTTTCTGGGCCTGGGACCCCGTTGAGAACGCATCATTGGTCCCCTGGATCGTGATGGTGGGGGCGGCCCATCTGATGATCGTCTACAAGAAGCGTGGAAAGTCGCTTTTCACGACCCTGCTCCTGACCCTCTTCAGTTTCATTCTCGTCATGTATTCCACCTTCCTCACGCGGAGCGGAATCCTGGGGGATACCTCCGTCCACTCCTTCACGAGCGATGGCATGCTGGCCCAGTTGCTCGTTTTCCTGCTCCTCTTTGTGGCTTTGTCCGCTTTTCTCATGCTCAGGGAGAACCGGGAAAGGGCGATCTACGCAGCCGGGTCGGTCTTTCTCCTCATCGCCGGGTTCCTCCTTTGGGATCCCCGGATCAGCATCGGGGTCTTTCTGCTCTTTACGATCTTTTCCTTTATGCGGGCCTACGGCCGTTACTACATGGAGCCCCGCAGTGAAGAGGAGCACGTCTGGTCCCGCGAGTTCTGGATCTTCGTTGGTAGTCTCGTTCTGATCCTCTCCGCGGTGCAGATCACGGCCTCTACATCGCTTCCGGTGGTGAACGAACTCCTCAAGCCCTTTTCGGGGTCTCTGGCGGCATTGCACGAGGCGACCGGGGTCGGTCTTTTCCAGAAACTGAGTGAAGCCGAACTGTCTGCACCCGAGAATGTGCAACGCCACTACAATGGTTGGCAGACCGTATTTGCCTTTCTTATCTGCCTGTTCGTAGGGGGCGGTCAGTTCCTTCGCTATCGTCAAACCTCCGTGAGTCGTTTTTTCCGGAAGATCGGGGTCTCGCTGGCCGGGGCCCTGGTCCTGACGGTGGGCATCGCCTGGGCCCTGGCGTTCGGCTTCAAGCAGCCGCAATACCTTTTTCTGCTCTTCGCGACCCTCTTCGCCATCGTGGCGAACCTTGACTACTTCCGCCAGCTCGGGCAGGGGCGCTTCGACCGGGCCGGTTCCTCCATTGCCCACGCCGGTTTCGGGGTCTTGCTTCTCGGTGCCCTGATCTCGCAGTATAAGGGTGAACCCATCTCCCGGAACACTTCCATGGTCGACGTGAACAAGGTGAACGAGGAATTCAGCAACCGGGAGGACCTTTTTATATCCCGCCACGATACGCTCCGAATGGGAGACTATTTTGTGACCTATCGCGGAAAAGAGCAAGACGGGGTCAATGTGAGCTTCCTGATGGACTACTTCAAGAGCGTTCCCCGGACCTATCAGGAAGGAGATACCGTAGTGGTCCGAGGCAAAGCCTTTGTGGCTCAGGAAACCCATACCGCCGGGAGCTCCTTTTTGGAAGACCAGGACAAGTGGAAGGAGGTCAATGATCCGGCCCATAGTATCGTGCGTTATTCCTCCTGGAAGAGCGGTGCGCCCGGCGAAAAAGCCTTCACCCTCCGCCCCAATGTAAAGAAGAATCCCGACTTCGGGAACGTTGCCGAGCCCGCCACGAAGCATTTCCTTCACAAAGACCTTTATACCCACGTTCAGTACGGGGATCTGGAGACGGATCCCGATACGAGTGGCTATTCCGATCCCCGCTCCGTCGAGGTCGAAGTTGGCGATACCATCCCCACCACCGATCACATCGCTGTTCTGACACGGATCACGGGCAATGTGGATCACGACAAGCACAAGCTCCTGCCGAATGACATGGCTGCCAAAGCGGTCTTGAAGGTGCATGGCAGAGATGGGGAGACCTATACGGCGGAACCGCTCTACATTATCCGCGATTCATCCCTGGTCGTTCCGGACGAGGCAGTCGTTGAAGAGGCCGGCCTGAAGTTCCGCCTGGCCAGCATCGACCCGGATTCCAAGAAGCTGACCATCGAGCTCGCCGAGCGGAACTCCCCGAGCCGAGACTTCATCGTGGTCAAGGCCCTCGTCTTTCCCTGGATCAATATCCTTTGGATCGGCTGTATCCTCATGATCCTGGGGACCGGTCTTGCCATTCGCAACCGGGTCAAAAACGGCCCCCAAAGCAGTGGCGTGAATGTTTCCGGGGTGGGTGAACGAGCGATCTCCGAGAAGGAAAGGTCCCAGGAACCCGTCGGTAAATGATTCGCTCCATTTCCCGGATGGGCCGGACATGCCGGAGAAGGATGCGATCTGCAACGCCATTTTGCGATATTGAACGCTGCCAACACCAGATCGGAAGATCATGGAGAACAAGGAGCCCATAACGACTCCCCGGATCGAAAAGGTCGCTTGGGGGAAGGTGCTCGTCTCGGAGAATGGGGAGTCTCACGAATACAAGGATGCCAAGATCTTCCCCGGTGGTTCCAGGGCGTGGGATTGGAATGAGACGGGGACGCGCCACGACCCGGGCATCCAGACGGCCGATGTCGAGGAATTGCTCGGCAAGGGAACCCAGGCCGTCGTCCTCTCCCAGGGCTACTTCAAGCGCCTGAAGGTCCCTCGCGAGACCAAGGAGTACCTGGAATCCCGGGGTGTGGATGTCGATGTGCTCCCCACGGGCAAGGCGGTGGATCGATTCAACGAGTTGCGGATGGTCAAGCCTGCCGCTTGCCTGATCCATTCGACCTGTTGAATATTGGTGCAGGTGGAACGGCGTCATGAATGATATGGTATGAGCTGTGGGGGTCGGATGCGTCCCTCCGTTGCCCGTGGTCCTTCGTGCAGGCAGGCAGGTGAGATCGATTCCAGAAAAAAGACAGAACTAAGGTCCTTGGCCCAACCATGACCGAACCCGGCACCAGCAAGCGCCTCTTTATAGGTATTCCTGTTCCTGATACGGTGAGCGAGGCGATCCGGGATTGGCGGGATGCCCATTTTCATCGGAAAGAGAGCGGGGTCCGTTGGGTGCCCCCCGAGAATTGGCACATCACCCTTTGTTTCATCGGGAAGACCGATCGGTCATTGAGCGATGATATCATGCCACGAGTGAACGATGCCATGACGGGTATTGGCCCTTTCGATCTTGCTTTCGACCGTTTCCAGTACTTTCCCCCGAAAAAGCCCCGGATGATCTGGGGGCGCTACGCTTCCACCCAAACCTTTGTGACCCTCTATGATCGGTTGAACTGGGCCTTCTACGAGCCACACGAGCTCAAACAGGAAGCGATCCCCCATATCACCCTTGCCCGCTTGAAAAAAGGGAAGGCTCCGGACCCCAAACCCGAACCCGAACCAACATTGCGGGATCGTTTGCATTTCACCGCTGAGCGGGTGGTCCTTTGGGCGTCCGTATTGGGGCATAAGGGACCGGTCTATCACCCCTTGGAGGAAAGGGGGCTGAACAAGGACTGAAACATTTTCTCCGTCCAAACGTTATAAATTCGCGATATCAAGCACCATTGATTTGACCCAAGTCCTCGCCATCCTCATGTCATTGGCCCTCTTCGTGGGAGAAGTGGGCATGAGCTTCGTGACCCATTATTGCCAGGGAGCCCCCGTGGACAGCAAGCATGTCCTGGCCGAAGGGGATATTTCCTGTAGCATGATGGATGCGATGGAAGCTTCCTGTGACATGCACGAAAGGGGAGGCCTGTCCATGGTCGCCCCCATGGATTGCTGCGACAATGAAGTGGACACCTACGGGATCGGAACGGATTATCTGAGTAGTGGCGGCCTATCCCTGCTGCCCGATGTGCTGGTAAGCGCCCTGGATCGTTTCGATCCTTCCGTTCTATTTGGCGTCCAAAGCGACCGGCGCGGCATCGACAAGTGGTCCGACACCGGCCCCCCCGTGCCGGTCCTGAGCTCCGATCATTTTTCCATTCTTTTCCAGGTTTTCCGGATCTGAGATAAGACGATTCACGCAAAGGGCGCAGGGTATCGCCGAGGTCGCGCCACGTTTTTATACGTGATCCCCTGCGTTCTCTGCACTCCTCTGCACCCTCTGCGTGAACCCCTTCTGTGCAAGGTCCTGACCATCAACCCTGGTAAGGGTCTTGCAGCGCTCAGCCTTTTTCCCGCTGTTTCATCATTTATCCGGAATCCATGTTGGACCGCATCATACGCTTCTTTCTCGAGAACAAGCTCGTGACCGTTCTGCTCCTCCTCTTGCTGATCGCCTGGGGCATTGCGACGGCACCGTTTAACTGGGAGGTCGAGACCCTACCCCGGGACCCGGTCGCTGTCGATGCCATCCCAGACCTCGGCAAGAACCAGCAGATCGTTCACACGACCTGGAAAGGGCGTTCGCCTCAGGACATCGAGGACCAGATCACCTACCCGCTCACCACCGCTTTGCTTGGGGTGCCCGGTGTGGAGGAGATCCGGAGTTCCTCGATGTTCGGGAACTCGAGCATCTACGTCATCTTCGAGGAGGGGGTCGATTTCTATTGGTCCCGCTCGCGGATCCTCGAAAAGCTGAACTCACTCTCGCCGGGGACCCTGCCGGAAGGGGTTCAGCCGACCCTCGGTCCCGATGCCACGGCCCTCGGCCAAGTCTATTGGTACACGCTCGAAGGAAGGGATAAGCAGGGAGACCCCGCTGGCGGATGGGACCCGCAGGAGTTGCGCACGCTCCAGGATTTCGTCGTCAAGTATGCTTTGTCCTCGGTAAAGGGCGTTTCGGAGGTCGCCTCGATCGGGGGTTACGTGAAGGAGTACCAGGTGGACATCGATCCCGAGGCCATGCGTGCCCGGGGAGTCACGGTAGCCGACGTGATGAAGGCCGTGAAGCAGAGCAATCTCGATGTGGGGGCCAGCACGCTCGAGATCAACCGCGTTGAATATTTGATCCGTGGCCTCGGCTACGTGGAGGGCTTGGGTGACCTGAAGGAGGCGGTGGTGAAGAGCGTGGATCACACGCCGGTCCGCCTCAAGGACATCGCCCATATCTCCTACGGCCCCGCGGAGCGTCGCGGTGCGCTGGACAAGGCCGGGGCTGAAGCGGTGGGTGGTGTGGTCGTGGCCCGCCACGGGGCCAACCCCATGCAGGTGTTGGAGCGGGTCAAGGCCAAGATCGAGGAGATCCAGCCCGGCCTTCCGGAAAAGACGCTGGACGACGGAACGCTCTCCAAGGTCGACATCGTTCCCTTTTACGACCGCAGCAACCTGATCCAGGAGACGCTCGGGACCCTGGAGGAAGCGCTTTCCCTCGAGGTGCTCATCACCATCATCGTGATCATCGTGATGGTCGTGAACCTCCGGGCATCGATCCTGATCGCGGGCATGCTGCCAGTGGCCGTGCTTATGTGCTTCATCGCCATGAAGTACTTCGGGGTGACGGCCAATATCGTCGCCCTTTCGGGGATCGCGATCGCCATCGGGACGATGGTGGACATGGGCATTGTGCTATCCGAGAACATGGTCAAGCACCTCAACGAGGCGGGGCCCGGGGAATCCAGGCTGGAAGTGATATGGCGGGGGACGACAGAGGTCGCTTCGGCCGTTCTGACCGCTGTAATGACCACTGTTGTGAGCTTCCTGCCGGTCTTTACCATGGAAGCGGCCGAGGGCAAGCTTTTTGGCCCGCTTGCGTGGACCAAGACCTTTGCTCTGATCGCGGCCCTTTTGCTCAGCATCCTCGTTCTCCCGGCAATGGCCCATTGGCTCTTCAGTATCCGGGTAACATCGGAGCGTTTCCGCCAGATGATCAATGGGTTGGCCCTGATCGTGGGGATCGTCTTGTGGGGGGTCGTGTTCTGGGCCGGTGCACTCCTCTTTATCGTAGGGGTCGCCGGACTTGGAGCTGACCTTCTCCGCAAGTATTTGCCGGAGCGCTACGCGTGGGTGGGGTCCTATTGGCCGGTCCTGATCTACGCCTTGCTCCTTACGGGGTTCCTGGGACGAGCTTGGTTGCCTTTGGGCACAGAAGCGGGGATGCTTAGCAATTTCCTCTTTGTGGCCCTCATCATCTTCCTGCTGCTGGGAGTCTTTTCGCTGATCATTCGATACTACGAGCGGATCCTTGCCAAGTGCCTCCGCTACAAGAAGACCTTTATCTCGATCCCTGTTCTGTTGGTGCTCTTCGGGGGCCTTGCCTGGCTGGGCTGGAACGGCCTTTTCGGTTTTATGCCCAAGCCCGTTCAGAATACGGTGGTATGGGAGGAAGCCGAGTCGACTTTTCCGGGCATGGGGGAGGAGTTCATGCCCGAGCTGGACGAGGGCTCCTTCCTCCTGATGCCCACGACGATGCCGCACTCCGGGATCGAAGAGAACAAAAAGGTGCTCCGTCAGGTCGACATGGCGGTGAACGCCATTCCCGAAGTGAAACAGGTCGTTGGCAAGCTCGGCCGCGTCGAATCCGCCCTGGATCCGGCGCCGATATCGATGTTCGAGAACATTATTAATTACAAGAGCGAGTACAAGACCGATGACGATGGCCAGCGAATCCGCTTTAAAGTGGATGAAGAAGGGGAATTCGTGCGTGATTCCAGCGGTGCCCTGATCCCCGATCCCAGTGGAAAGTATTACCGGCAGTGGCGCGATCACATCGAAACCCCGGACGATATCTGGCAGGAGATCCTCAAAGTGGCGGATCATCCCGGTCTCACCTCCGCGCCCAAGCTCCAGCCGATCGAGACGCGCCTTGTTATGCTGCAGACCGGGATGCGGGCCCCAATGGGCGTGAAAGTCCGCGGGAACGACCTCGATTCCATCGAGGCCTTTGCTTTCCGCCTCGAGGAGCTCCTCAAGAAAGTGGAAGGGATGAAGGAGGAGGCCGTCTACGCCGAGCAGATCGTGGGGAAACCCTATCTGGAGATCGACGTGGACCGGGAAGCGATCGCCCGCTACGGCATCAAAATGAAGAAGATCCAGCGCTACATCGAGGTGGCCATCGGGGGAATACAACTGAGCACCTCCGTCGAGGGGCGCGAGCGCTTTCCGATCCGGGCCCGCTACCCCCGTGAGCTGCGCGACTCCCCGGAGGACATCAGGGGCATCCTCATCCCGACCGGATCCGGTGAGAATATCCCGCTCGGCCAATTGGCCGATATCCGCTATACCAAGGGCCCCCAGGTCATCAAGAGCGAGAACACCTTCCTCCAGGGAACGGTCCTCCTCGATAAGGAGGATGGCTACGCGGGGATCGATGTGGTGGAGAACGCCAAAGCCTTTTTGAAGGAAAAGATCGAAGCGGGAGATCTCCATGTCCCCGCAGGTATCAGCTACGAATTCGCCGGGGATTACCAGAATCAGGTGCGGGCTGAGAAGCGGCTCAGTCTGGTCGTCCCCCTGGCGCTGGTGATCATTTTCCTGATCCTCTATTTCCAGTTCCGCTCCGTGGGCACCACCTCAATGATCTTTTCCAGCATCATCGTTGCCTTCAGCGGGGGTTTTATCCTGCTCTGGTTCTATGGGGCGGAATGGTTCCTGAACTTCTCCCTCTTCGGGGAGAACCTCCGGGATATCTTCCAGGTCCGTGCCCTGGACCTGAGCGTGGCGGTCTGGGTCGGTTTCATCGCCCTTTTCGGGATCGCCACTGATGCGGCCGTGGTCATCGCCACCTACCTCGATCAGCTTTTCCGAAGGGACCGTCCCAGCGATGTTCAGGGCGTCCGAAGGACCGTGATCGAGGCGGGTAAGCGGCGCGTCCGGCCGACCCTGATGACCTCAGCCACGACCCTGCTTGCCCTTCTCCCGGTGATCTCATCGACGGGGAAGGGATCCGGGATCATGGTCCCCATGGCGATCCCCTCCTTCGGGGGCATGTTGATGGCCCTGATCACGCTTTTCGTGATCCCTGTGCTCTACGGATGGCGGGAAGAAAGAAAACTCAAGAAGGGGTCCGTTGACCCAAAAGACACCCATGCGATCAAAGACAATGGCACATAAGGCCCTAACAAAGCACGGCAAAAAATATATATTTCTCACAGTGAAAAATATATATTTTTTGAAATTCTTTTCCTTTTCTGTTATCGGGTCGGGGGACAGGCTCGATGGGGAGCCGGTGCACCGCTCTACCGGTCCGCGATTTCGCCGCTTCCCTTCCCTGATACTCCTGCTCTTTTTCCCGGTCCTTCTCCCTTTCCGGGGGGATGCCCAAGAGGCTTCCGACAGCCTATTGAACGGCTATTTGCGGACCGCCGCGGAGAACAATCCCGGTTTGATCGCAAAATTCCGCGAATACCAGGAGGCCCTGAAGAAAGTCCCCCAACAGGGAACGCTCCCGGACCCCGAAGTGGCGTTGGGTTATTTCGTCAGTCCTCCGGAAACGCGGGTGGGACCCCAGGTGGCTACTTTCTCAGTGTCCCAGATGTTTCCCTGGAAGGGGACGATCCCGGCCCGCAAAGCGGTCGCTGCCGAACGGGCCAAAGCCCGTTACCATTCTTTCATTGGGGAAAGGGCGAATCTGTGGTACCGCGTGAAGCGGGTCTGGTACGATTACTACGAAACCCGGGAAAAGCTATCGATCGCCCGGGAACAAGTGGATTGGCTTCGTTCCCTGAAAGAAACGGCCACCCAGCGTTACGAAACGGGGGAGGGATCCATGGTCGATGTCTTGCGGATCCAGATGGAGCTTCGCAAGCTGGAGACGCGCCTGGCTGACATTTCGGATGCGCTCGATCCCCTTCGGACCCATTTTGAGGAGTTGTTGGGGGATGAACTGGAAGCTGAGCCGGCCTTTCCCGACAGCATGCGGGCCCGGGAATTGTCCATGGAGAGGGATGTTCTGCGGGATTCCATACTGGCCCGGGACCCGAAGCTATCCGTGCTGGAGCACCGGCTTCGGGCCGGGGAAGAATCGGAGCGTTTGGCACGGAAAAAGGGGCGCCCTTCCATCGGCCTGGGGCTGAACTACACGGTGGTCGATGAGCGGCGGGATGCCGATCTGGATATGCCGGACAACGGCAAGGACATCTTCATGCCCAAGGTCAAGCTGCGGATCCCTATTTACCGAAAAAAGTACGACGCGATGGAAGAGGAAGCCCGTATTCGGCAGGAACGGCGAGCCCTCGAAAAAAAGGACCGGAAGAACGAACTGGCCACGGTTATGGACGAGGCTTTTGAGGCCTATGCCGATGCAGGGCGTGCATTGCGTCTCTACGAGGCTCAGCTCAGTGATGTAAAACGGGCGCGTGCCCTGCTCCTCGAAAGTTATTCGACCGGGGAGGCAGATTTCGAGGAATTGATCCGGATCCAGCGGATGGTCTTCGATCATCGGCTTCGCCGGATCGAGGCGGTCCTCGAGCGGAACCGGGTCGTGGCCCGCTTTGAGGCCTTGATGAACGCTTCCCTGAGCGGTTACGAGGGGAGGGAGTGAACTTGAAAAGCCCGGGCTCGGGAGGTCTGTTCGATGGCCCGGGAGCAGGATCGTCCACCCCAAAGAAGGGGTGGGTAGCAAAAAAGAGAAATTATGAAAGGAACGGTCACGACCAGCGTAATTGCCCTCCTTGCCGGGTTGTTGCTCGGCTACTGGTGGTTCGGGGGAAGCGCCCCGGCCTCGGAGGGGGATCATGAACATACGCAAAAAGCAGAAGAAGGAGCTGCCGAAGAAAAGACCTGGACCTGCTCCATGCACCCGCAGGTCCGCCAGGATGAACCCGGCCAGTGTCCGATCTGTGGGATGGATCTGATCCCTGTGGACGAAGCGGCTTCTACGAGCGAGACCGTGCTCGAGATGAGCGAAGCAGCGGTGAGTATGACCAATATCCAGACCACCGAGATCCAACGGGAACAACCCGAGAAGACGGTCCGCATGCAGGGCGAAGTGGAGGTCGATGAGCGGCGGATCTCCCTGATCTCGGCCCGTTTTCCCGGCCGCCTGGAAAAGCTCCACATCGATTTCACCGGCCAACGGGTACAGAAGGGCCAAAAGCTGGCGAGCATCTACTCGCCCGAGCTCATTTCCGCCCAGAAGGAGCTCTTCGAGGCCTTGCAGTACAAGGATAGCCAGCCGGCCCTCTATAAGGCAGCCCGGAAGAAGCTCCAACTGTGGGACCTTACCGAGGCGCAGATCGAGCGGATCGAGGAACGGGATGCACCGAAAAAGGTCATTGATATCGTGGCCCCGCATAGTGGGGTCGTTACCGAACGTCGGGTGACCCTCGGGGAATATGTGAAAGAGGGAACCCCGCTCTTTGAGCTGGCCGATCTTTCCCGTGTTTGGGTGGTCTTCGATGCTTACGAGCAGGACCTGCCCTGGTTGCAGGAAGGCGATAAGGTCGAATTTACGGTCCCCTCCAAGCCCGGCGAGACTTTCCGGGGGAGGATCGACTTCATCGATCCTGTAATGAAAGGGGGAGCTCGTACCGTTGAAGTCCGCGTGGACGCCCCCAATGCGGATGGGCGTCTCCGTCCCGAAATGTTCGTCCGGGGGCAGGTCGAGGCTTCCCTCTCCCTGGAGAAGCCCCGGCTCGTCGTTCCGCATTCAGCGGTTCTGTGGACAGGCGAGCGCTCCGTGGTCTATGTGGCAGTCCCCGAAGCAGAAGCTCCTACGTTCGAGTTCCGGGAGGTGCTCCTTGGCAATGACCTCGGTGGCGCTTACATCGTCGAGGAGGGACTCAATGAGGGTGAGTCGGTCGTGACCCACGGGGTCTTCAAGGTCGATGCCGCTGCCCAGCTTGCCGGCAAGCGAAGCATGATGAATGCGCCTCAGGAGAAGGGGAATGCCGGTATGAATATCGGATCCCAGGAGGCCGTGCCCGCCTCTTTTAAAGCGGAGCTGGGGGGCGTTTACGAAGCTTATTTCCGGCTCAAGAATGCCCTCGTGGCCTCGGAACCTGAGAAAGCCGTTGCCGCCGCAGAACAGGTCTTGGAAGCCCTGGGTTCCGTGCCTATGGGGGAACTATCCGAGGGTTCCCACGAGGCATGGATGAAGAGCAAAAGCCGAATGGAAACGGTCCTGAAGGGGATCGCTGGGACGAATGACCTGGACCAACAGCGCGATCGCTTTGTCGAACTCTCGGAGACGATCACCGATGTGGCCCGTGGTTTCGGGGTCCAGGGCCGAACGATCTATGTGGATTTCTGCCCCATGGCCAATGACGACAAGGGCGCTCACTGGTTGAGCACGATCGAGGAGATCCGCAACCCCTATTACGGGGAGGAAATGATGACTTGTGGCGAGGTGCAGGATACACTCGGCGTACCCTGAAATGCCGTTACGATGCTTTATGGCCGGCCCGGTCGGGTTGGCGAGCAATGTTGAACCGCGAAAACCAAAGACCATGAAAATGCAATGGAAGTCCATTCTAACAGCCGCCCTTTTCCTCTTTGGCGGCGTTGTCTTCACCGGATGCTCAGGAGAAGGAGAGCATGCGGATCATCAACACGAAGAAGGTGAGACTCATCAACACGATGGGGAAGGCGATCATCATGATGACAGTGAACAAGGTGATCATCACCATGACGGTGAACACGGCGATCATCAGGATGGCGATGCCCACGAGGGGTCGGAGAAGGGATCCCAGGGACAAGGGGATGAAGCCGAAATATCCGGTTTTATCTGTCCCATGAAGTGCGAGGGCACCAAAACCTACGAGGAGGCCGGTTCGTGTCCCGAATGCGGGATGGACCTGAAGCCGGTACAAGCTGTCATGGAAGAAGGATAAGGAAATGGGCCCGGTCCATCCGGCTCCTCTTTTTTCAGGATTTTGTTCGCTCCATCTCCTCGAAGGAGACCAGGAAGTCCCGATAGAGGGCCTCCACGTCCGGTTTGAAGAATTCCATGGCCTTGGCCCGGGTATCCGGATCCAGGGGTGGATACCCTTCTGCACCGTAATTCGCCTGTTTTAGTGTATCCATCAGGCCGGAGCGGACGATCATCCATTTGAAGGGTTGAATGGGGCCCCGAAGGAGTCTTCTCAGCCAGTGGTTCCGGTTGGCCAGGACCTGTTGCATGCTTTTTGAGCGTGCTGTTCCCCCCTTGTTGTAGACCGGTTGGCTGAGGTCCGCCGCGCTTTCGAGGCTTTCGATCCCCAGGAAATGCCCGACCCGGGCATAGAGCATTTCCGGGTCCGAAGCGAGGTCTGCTGTCCGGAGCACGAGGAATTGGTCCTTCGGGAAGTATTGCAACCAACGTTTGAGATGGCGGTGATAGAGGCTGCCATGAAAGTGGCAGTGGTTGCTGAAGGTAACGATGTCCTCCGTTTCCGCGCATTGGGCCTTTTCCCATTCGAGGTGGGCCAGGAAGCCCGTATCGCCGTGGTAGCCGTTGTTCACCCCGTAGTGGTAGGAGGAGTAGGCCCGTTCCACCGGATCCCGCAGGATGACGATCATTTTCGCTTCGGGATTGTGCTTGTGGATCCGCTCCGGCGCATCGGGATGGGGGAGGAGGTAGGTGTCCGAGCTGCACTTGACCTGGCCCGATCCCCTTTTGAAGAAGCTGTGGAGGTGATCCTCCCCTTGCTCGTATTCCGTGTCGATGGAAAAGTAATTGACCTCCTTGATATCGGACCACTGGATCGCGTCGACCGGCCGCAGGTGATGGTACATCGAGGTCGTCCCGGCGCGTCCGGCCCCGATCACGAGGGCGTCTATGGGGCGTTCCTGGGGCATTTGAGGGTGTGAATATAAGGGGGATCCGTTGGGGATGAGGGGTTGGGGCAATGGTTCTATCCTGGTTTTTGGGCCGGGGTCTTCCGATCCCCGTAAATTCGTTCTCTTCCTTGCTTCTATGAAGGCTCCCAAACAGTTTTTGAGCGGTCTCGCCGAAAGGTTTCCCGCTTTCTTTTCTTTGCCGAAAAAGGGCAGGGTCCCGATCCTTCCCTTTTACCATGCCGTGGCGGAACGTCCCTCCCTCTTGCTCGACCGGGTGTTGGATGTGCCCACGCCCGAAGCT
>CAYVSK010000031.1:17446-27641 GCA_964453635.1 uncultured Weeksellaceae bacterium
GATATCGACCGGCTCCTGGCCCATTTCCAGCCCCTCGAGCTCGAGGAAGTGCTCGCCGTTGGAAATGGGGAAAGGAATTTGGAGCGGCCGAGCTTTCACCTCAGTTTTGATGACGGCCTCCGGTCCTGTTGGGAAGTCATTGCCCCCCTATTAGAGCGAAAGGGCGTGCCGGCCACCTTTTTCGTGAACACGAGCTTCATCGGCAACCGGGACCTCTCTTACCGCTTTATGGCAAGTGCTTTGGCCCATCGGATCGAGCGGGTCGAGGCCGGGGATCCTGGTCGCGAGGCTCTTCGTGAGCGCTTCGGGTGGCCCCGGGATGAGGGATTGATCCAACGGGTCTTGCAGGCCAGCGCTGATGAAAAGTCCCTCTTGGTCGAGGGTTTGAGGGATCTGGGGGAGCCGATGGATCGGATCCTGGAACGCGAAGAACCCTATATGAATGTGGACGAGTTGGTGGGGCTTCACGAAAAAGGCTTCAGCATTGGGTCGCACGGGCGTCATCACCAACCCTTTCAGGAAATGAGCCGGGAAGCTATGAACGAGGCGTTGCAGGAGAGCTTCGGGGACCTGGAGGCCATGCTCGGCCCTGGATTCCGCCGGGTTTTCTCCTTCCCGTTCTCTGACGACGGGATCCCGAAGGTGGAGTTGGATGCGCTTATCCAAGCGAACGAGTTGGAAGGGGTTTTCGGTTCCGCCGGCTTGAAAGGGGGGCGGACGATCGGTCACCTCCAGCGGATCCCGGCCGAGGACCCCAAGCGCTCGCTCGATACCTTGCTAAGGGGAGAATCGATGAGTGCCCGAATCCGGGGGTTGGTGCCCGGAAAATAGATCCAAGGGGCGTTCACCAGGTGCCCGCCCAGGTATCCCGTGGCTCCGGCTACGAGGCAGGTGGATATGATCGTCCAACTTTTTTTTGAAACAATTTGCTACTTTAGGACTGTTCAAGTACTTTGGTAACAGTCCAAAATTCTGGCTTGGGCTCCAGGATGATCTCGATCTGGAGGGAAAAAAGGGAGAACAGGGATGAACTTCCAAAGATCAAAGGGACGAACACCGCATATTCATTCACCATAGACCTCTTTATACACCGATATGGCCACCACCATCGACCCATCCAAACCGGTATTGGTCACCGGCGCCACCAGTTATGTAGCCGGTTGGTTGATCAAGCAGCTCCTGGAAGAAGGGATGACCGTCCACGCGGCCGTCCGCCATCCCGACCGGCAAGAGAAGATCCAACACCTGAGCGCCTTGGCGGCGGATAACCCCGGGACCCTCGAGTTCTTCAAGACCGATCTGCTGGAATCCGGTTCCTATGCCAGGGCCATGGAGGGATGCGAGTTGGTCTTTCACACCGCTTCCCCCTTTATCATGGACGTCAAGGACCCCCAGAAGGAGTTGGTGGAGCCCGCTGTTGAGGGGGCCCGGAACGTGTTGGAGCAAGCCAATAGAACGGGATCCGTCAAACGGGTCGTGCTCACGAGCAGCCTTGCGGCGATATACTGTGACTGCAGCGATCTGGACGAGAAGCCCAATGGGATCTTCACGGAAGAGGACTGGAACACGCGATCGTCCGTGAACTACCGCCCTTATCCTTACTCCAAGACCCAGGCCGAAAAGGCGGCCTGGGCGATCGCTGGGGAACAGGACCGCTGGGACCTGGTGGTGATCAATCCCTCGCTCGTGATGGGTCCGCCGTTGAATCCCCACGGGGTCACGTCGGAAAGCATGAACATGCTCAAACAGTTGGGGGATGGCACCATGAAGATGGGGGTCCCGAATCTCGGCATCGGCATCGTGGACGTGCGGGACGTGGCCACGGCCCATTACCGCGCCGGGTTCACCCCCGAAGCCCACGGGCGCTACATCACCAATGGCCACAACACCACCCTCCTCGAAGTGGCCCAGGTCCTGCACAAGCATTTTGGCGATCGCTTCCCCGTTCCGAACGCCGCTTCGCCGAAATGGCTGCTGAAGCTGGTCGGCCCGTTGATCAACAAGGCGCTGACGCGGGACTTCATCAACAAGAACGTGAACAGAGCCTGGCGCGCTGACAACAGCAAGATCCGCAACGAGCTCGGGATGTCCTTCCGCCCCTTGGAGGAGACCATGAAGGACGCCTTTCAGGTGCTGGTGGATGAATCCCTCCTTAAGGCGAAGAAGTAGGAGCGGATAAGGTGGGCGGTCTTAACAGCTCGGTCGGTCGGGACCTTTCTTCTTGTGAAATTAGGAAGCCAGGTTCAACGGCGGCTCGCTTTTCTCTAAAGGACTCCCCGCACGATAAAAAAGACCCCCAGGATCACCCCCAGAACGGGGATGACCTTCCGGAAGCTCAGGTTCATCCGTTCTTTTGCCCAATCCCCCAGGAGGGGGAGGAGAAAGAGCAGGGGAAAGGTGCCCGTCCCGAAAAGGGCCATGAAGAGCGCGCCGTTGATCGGACTGGCTGTGCTCAGGGAGGCAGTGGCGGCCATGTAGACCATCCCACAGGGGAGCAGGCCGTTGAGACCGCCGAGGGCAAAAAAGGATAAAAGGTTGCGCTTTTGCCATCGTTTTCGGATGGCCCCGGAAAGGCTTCTTCCGACCCGCTTCGAGAGCCCCTGGTCCACTCCGCCCAAAAGGCGGGGGAACAATACGAAGACGAGGATCAGGGAGCCGGTAAGGATCGAGATGGCATCCCGCAGCCCGACCAGCATGGCGCCCTTGCCGAGGAAGCCCAGCAAAGACCCCAGGGCGGCGTATGTAAGGATCCGTCCGCTGTGATAGGTCACCATCGAGAGCTGCTTGCCATAAAGGCTCTTGGTGAAGGGGACGGAGAGCACGATGGGACCGCACATCCCCAGGCAGTGGAGGCTGCCCATCAATCCCATGGAAAATGCGGCGATCAGATACTCCATTTCAGATATAAATGCGTTCCTCGACTCGGTAAGCCCGGTCTCCCATCCGCCAAACGATGTTCATCTCGTAAGTTCCCCGCCTGAACCGCTCAAGCGGGATCCTGAGTTCGTCGGCGGCGTCGAAGCGCAAAGGGACCTTGAAATCCAGGGCAGCGTCCGAGGGGCGGTAGAGTTGTACGGTCCCCTTCGGCTCCAGGGCCTGAAAACTATCCGGAAAGGCGATGACCAGCGCATCCCCACGCTTGTCCCAGCTGATGCTGTCCTTCCATGCGTCTCCGCGGGCCTCCTGGTCGATCCGGTCCTGGTAGTTGAGCTCTCGCTCGTAGTAGTTCTCCGTGACCAGCGGGATCTCCTGCTGAACGCTCTTATAGACGAGGGTTCCCAAGCCCCCGAGAAAGATGAGGAAGAAGAGGAATATACCAGTACCCCAGTGGAATCGGATCCGCGGTGCTTTCATGGGTCTCCTTTCATTTTTGCCTGGTTCGTTCGTCATCGTTGCTGGTCGCTCCGGATCCTATTTGTTCGGTCCGAAAAAGCTCGTGTTGACGGTCTCGATCTTTTTCCCGTCCGAGTAAATGCCGATCCGGATGGGCGTTTTCATGCCCTTTAAGGAGTCGGGATGCATGTAGACGAAGAGCACCCCTTCGGCCTGGTCTTGCCCTTTGATCTCCAACTCCCCGTTGAGGACTTCGATCCGGCCGCTGCCCTCCATTTTCAGATTGACCGCCATGCTTTCGTTGGTGCGGTTCTTGATCGTGTAGTTGAAGAGGTTGCTGTAGGTCCCGTTCTCTTCTTTTTGGTAAAGCTGGCCCCGGGCCCGCAGGATGCTGGCGTCGATGTTGCTGCGCATCCCGAGGAAGGCGGTCAGGGCCACCAGGAGGGCGAGGAGCACGCTGCTGTAGGCGGCCATTCGACCGGTGAAGCGAAATTTCTGGCCGTGCTCGATCCCTTCTTCGGAGTCGTAACGGATGAGGCCCCGCGGTTTTCCGATCTTGTCCATGATCGCATCGCAGGCGTCGATGCAGGCGGTGCAGTTCACGCACTCCATCTGGGTGCCGTTGCGGATGTCGATCCCGGTGGGGCAGACGTCCACGCACTGATGGCAGTCGATGCAGTCGCCCTTGCCGGCCTCGTCGCGGTCTTCGTTCTTCCGGAAGCGCCCCCTGGGTTCGCCCCGGACGTGGTCGTAGGCGACGACGACGGACTTCTGGTCCAACAGGACCCCCTGAAGACGCCCGTAGGGGCAAACGGTGGTGCAGACCTGCTCGCGGAAAAAGGCGAATACGGAATAAAAGACCCCGCTGAAGATCAGAATAGCGATGAGCCCGCCCAGGTGCTGCGAAGGGGGGTCGGTGACGATATCGATCAGGCGCTCGCTCCCGATGATGTAGGCCAGGAAGGTGTTGGAGATGAGGAAGGCGATCAGGAAAAAGACGGCGTGCTTCAGGGTCTTTTTCCGGATCTTCTCGGGGGTCCAGGCCGCTCTGTTCAGCTTGATCTGCTTGCCGCGGTCCCCTTCGATCGCGTATTCGATCTTGCGGAAGACCATCTCCATAAAGATGGTCTGGGGGCAGACCCATCCGCAGAAGAGGCGCCCGAAGACCACCGTGAAAAGGGCGATGAAGACCACGCCGGTGATGAAGACCAGGGCGAACAACCACAGGTCACTCGGCAGGAAGATCTGGCCGAAAATGACGAAGCGCCGCTCCACGACGTTCAACATGAGGAGTGGCTCCCCGTTGATCCGCAGAAAGGGACCGATGAAGAGGATCGCCAGGAGGACCGTGGCGACGATCTCGCGGGCGCGGGTATAGCGTCCCTTGGGTTTTTTGGGGTAGATCCATTTCCGCTTCCCTTCCGCCGTTACGGTGGAAATGGAATCCCGGAAGGATGCTTCCTCCTCCGTGTTCTTGTTATTTCCTTGTGAGGCAGCAGCAGATCCCATGGTTTGGTGCATCGCGGTGGCCCGCTCAGGGCTCCTTTACCGTTTTCATTCCTCCGTCATCATTTCGGCCGTGGCTTCTTCGTTCATGTCCCCGCTCTGGGTGTTCTCTTCGTTCCCTCCAGCAGCGCTATCCCCGGGTGCCTTTTCGGGCTTGTAGAGTTCTCCCTCGGGATCTTTGGCGTTGGGCGGGTCCGTTCCCTGCAGGCTCATGATGTAGCTGGCCACTTGTTGGATCTGGCGGGGACTCAGCTTGTCCTCCCAGCTCTGCATGCCTTTCTCGACGACCCCGTATTTGATGGTGGAGAAAATGTCCTTGATGCTGCCGCCGTGGATCCAGTAGCGGTCGGTCAGGTTGGGGCCGATCTTTCCCCCGCCGTTCTTTTTGTGGCACTGCGCGCAGTTCTCTACGTAAATGGTCTTGCCCTTGGCGAGGGCTTTGTCCTTGGTCAGTCGCGTAACGCTGTTCTCGTCCACGTTCAGCTTCTGTTTCTTGAGATAGGCCTGTACCCGGGCTTCGGCCTTTTTCATGTTCTTGCGGTATTCCTCATGCTGCAGATCGCCCGTGTGGAAGACGTGGTAATGGAACATGTAGACCACCGAGAAGATGATGCTTACGTAGAAGAGCCAGCGCCACCAGGGGGGCAGGTCGTTGTCGAGCTCCCGGATCCCGTCGTGCTCGTGGGCGAGCATGACCTCTTCTTCGCGCTCTACCGGGGTGGACTTGGTGAGCTGGTGCCCGAGCTTCCTGAGCCAATGGGGCTTTTCCTTTTTGGCAGCCATGGGGGCTTCTTCCTTTGCCCCGCCCATGGCTTTCAGGAAACCCCGGATGGTGGAGATGAGGTGTATCACGATGGCGATGAGGAAGATATTGATCCCCAATAACCACCATAGCGCGGATCCCCCGTAGATCGTGCTGGTCTCCGCCCCACCCTGGGCCTGTACGGATGAGGCGCTCAAAAAGAGGCCGATCAGCAAGACGGGGCCTTTGTCCCGAATGCTCTTTTTGTCTTTGAAGGTGGCAGAAATATGGGCCAAAGTGTTGCTCAGGACCGCGATCACGATCACCCACAGGACGGCCGCGCCGGTGAGGACCCAGAAAAGGGTGGGGTCGCTGCCCGTCTGTTTCGCGGCTTCCTCTCCGTCCTGGGCAAATGCGGGGACCATTGCCAGGAGCAAAACAAGGGTCGAAAGGGTCCGTCCGCTCGCTCGCTTGAAGGGCTCAGCCATGGTTATCCGGGATTTCGTGGTTATTGATCCGGCTGTTGTCCTCAAAGGGCATTTGTTTCATCCGCCGGATGTGCGACTCCTTGCTTTTCAGTACATAGACCGCGAGGCCAATGAAGAAGAGAAAGAAGATCAGGAAAGATATGATGGGGTAGATGGCGATCCCTTCAATGTTCTCCATGTGTTGTTTGACGTACTTGGTCATGATGCCGCTTTTTAAGGGGTCTCGTTCGCGTTCTTTTTCTCGTTGCTATCGCTTCCCTTTTCTTTTTCGGCCGTCTTGTCACCGTTCTGCTCATCCTTTTCTTCATCCGTGTTGTGGATGTCGGATCCCAGCCGCTGGAGGTAGGCGATCAGGGCGATGATCTCGCGGTCCGATTTTGTTTCGATGCCCTGTTCCCTGAGATCCCCTGCGATCTTCCTGGCCTGTTCCTCCAGGTCCTTCCGGGCACTGTCTTCGTAGCCCTCGGGGTAGGGGACGCCCAGGTCCCGCATCGTGGCGATCTTCTCCTCGGTGTGGGAAGTGTCCAGCTTGTCGCTGATCAGCCAGGGGTAGGCCGGCATGATCGAACCGGGCGCTGGTCCGCGCGGGTCGAGCATATGGCGGTAGTGCCAGGAGCTGCTCTTGAAGTTCTTGTTCCCCCGGCCGATCCGGTGGAGGTCCGGCCCCGTCCGCTTGGACCCCCACAGGAAGGGGTGGTCGTAGACGAACTCACCCGCCTTGGAATATTCCCCGTAGCGCTCGGTCTCGTGACGGAAGGGGCGCACCATTTGTGAGTGGCAGTTGTTGCAGCCCTCCCGGATGTAAAGGTCCCGGCCTTCCAGTTCGAGCGGTGTGTAGGGTTTTACGCTGGATATCGTGGGCACGTTCGACTTCACCAGGAAGGTCGGAATGATCTCGACCATGCCGCCGATCAGGATGAGGACCAGGCTCCAGACCAGCATCTGGACGGGCCGCTTTTCGATCCAGCGGTGCCAGTACCCCTCCTTTTTGTCCGCCGGCTCCTTTTTGGGCAGTGGTTGCGCCTCGGCGGGTTCATCTGCGGTGAAAGTGCCCTGCTTGATGGTCATGTAGAGGTTGCGGATCATGACGAAGACCCCGGTGAGGTAAAGGGCCCCGCCAAAGGCCCGCAGGGCATAATGGGGCTTGAGCTCCGTTACGGTGGAGAGGAAGTCGTTCACCAGGCGGCCGTCCGGGGTGAAATCCTTCCACATGAGGAATTGGGTGAAGCCAGCGAAGTACATGGGAACGGCGTAGAAGAGGATGCCGAGGGTGCCGATCCAAAAGTGATTATTGGCCAGTTTCGTGGAGTAAAGGGAGGTGTTGAAGAGCCGGGGCACCAGCCAGTACAGCATGCCGAAGGTGAGGAAGCCGTTCCAGCCCAGGCCGCCGATGTGGACGTGGGCGATCGTCCAATCCGTAAAGTGGCTGATCGCGTTCACGTTCTTAAGCGAGAGCATGGGGCCCTCGAAGGTGGACATCCCGTAGGCGGTGACAGCCACGACGAGGAATTTGAGGATGGGGTCGCGGCGGACCTTGTCCCAGGCCCCGCGCAGGGTCAGCAACCCGTTCAGCATCCCGCCCCAGGAAGGTGCGATGAGCATCACCGAAAAGACGGTGCCGAGGGACTGCACCCATTCGGGAAGGGAGGTGTAAAGAAGGTGATGGGGACCGGCCCAGATGTAGATGAAGATCAGGGCCCAGAAGTGGATGATCGAGAGGCGGTAGGAGTAAATGGGACGGTTGGCCGCTTTGGGTACGAAGTAGTACATAAGCCCCAGGTACGGGGTCGTGAGGAAGAAGGCCACGGCATTGTGGCCGTACCACCATTGGACCAGGGCGTCCTGAACACCAGCGTAGGCCGGGTAGCTCTTGAAGAAGCTCACCGGTACCTCGACAGAGTTTACTATGTGCAGCACTGCGACGGTCACGAACGTGGCGATGTAGAACCAAATGGCCACGTAGAGGTGCCTTACGCGCCGCTGCAGAATGGTGGCGAACATGTTCCAGCCGAAGACGACCCAGAGGATCGTGATCGCGATGTCGATCGGCCATTCCAGCTCGGCGTACTCCTTGCTGGTGGTGATCCCAAAAGGAAGGGTGAGGGCAGCGGAGAGGATGATCAGCTGCCAGCCCCAGAAGTTGAAATAACTCAGCTTATCGCTGTACATGCGCGTCTTCAGAAGGCGCTGAAGGGAGTAATAGACGCCCGTGAAGATGCCGTTGCCGACAAAGGCGAAGATCACAGCATTGGTGTGTAAGGGCCGGATGCGGCCAAAGGTGATGTATTCGATCCCCCCGTTCAAGCTGGGAAAGACGAATTGCAGGGCCACGGTGAGCCCCACGAGCATCCCGATCACCCCCCAGAATACGGTGGCGTACAAAAAGTACTTTACGATCTTGTTGTCGTAGGAGAACTTCTCGGTGTCCTGCGAAGCGGTTGGGGTCCCTTGTCCTACCGCTGACTTTTCGAGTTCTTCTTCGTTGGCCATTTTTTGCGGCTTGCTTCCGGGTTCTCGTCATCGAAGAGGATCCGGTGAGCGGGGGTCTCATCGTCGTCGAATTGCCCCTTGGCCGTCGCTACCAGAAAAGCGACCAGAAATCCGCTCGCAACGAGCAAACTGACGCCCAGTAAACCATATATGACCTCCATGAAACCCTTGTTTCGGATCCTTTTTACAAAGAAGTGGAGCCAGATCATGATCTTTTATGATACAAGTCATAAGGCCCGATGATTTTTGTCAGTCTTTTTGGGAAAGAGTTGATCGTCAGTGGTTTTGAGAATGGGGTGGTCAGGGAGCTCTTCAATGAGCTATTCCCGGGCTTCTTTTACGCTGTGATGTCCCTGCAGGCGATCTTTCGGCTGGCCAGGGTGGCGAAGAGGACGACCGTGATCGAGCTCAGGGGCATGAGAATGGCAGCGATCATGGGGGTCAGGTTCGCCGTCACGGCATAGGATAAGCCGGCTACATTGTAGGTCAGGGCGATGGCAAATCCGACCCTGATCACGGTCAGGCTTCGGCGGCTCGCGCTCAAGAATTTCCCGAGCTTCTTGAGCACGTTGCCCTCAAGGATGCCATCGCTGGCGGGAGAAAAGGTGTGCACATCCGCGGAAACGGCCAGACCGGTCGAGGCTGTTCGAAGGGCCGCAGCGTCGTTGACCCCGTCGCCCACCATGAGGACCCGCTTTCCTTCGGTCTCCAGGGCCTCGATGTACTGCTTTTTCTGGTGGGGGACCATACCCGTTCTCACCTTGTCCGCATCAAAATACCCCTTCAGTTCTTCGGGCAACGATCCCTGGTCGCCGGTCAGAAGGTGCAAACGGTACCTTTCCCCCAGTTCCTCGAGCAGTTCCTTCGTGCCCGTCCGGAGTTCCTGGCTGAAGGTGAATGTTCCCCGGATCCGGTCCCCCGTCCGAACATGGACCAGCGCGTTCGGCTCTTCCGGGTCCTTGCTTTTGCCGACTTTTCGGGCAGTCCCCAGGAATATTCTTTCTCCGTCGATCTCAGCGCTGATCCCCTGGCCGGGTTCTTCCTCGTAGTCGGTCGGGTTGTATTTTTTGAAGGTGGATCGAAAGAGATGGGATGCGATGTGCCGGGAGAGGGGATGGGCGGATTGGCGGGCCAGGTTCCAGATGCGCTCCTTGTCCTTTTCGGAGAGCGTTTCTCCTTCGTAGCGAACCGAACGCCCGCCCGACACGGTCAGGGTTCCCGTTTTGTCGAAGACGATGTCGGTGACTTTCCCGAGTTTCTCGAGCGCATCGGTGTTCTTTCCGTAGAAGCGGTGCCGACCGAGGATCCGGAGGGTATTCCCCAGGGTGAAAGGGACCGTGAGGGCCAGCGCACAGGGACAGGCCACGATCAGGACAGCCGAGAAGCTCGTCCAGGTCAGGGCCGGGGCCGTGCTTTGCCAGAAAAGGGCAGTGCCGGTTGCCAGGAGCAATACCACGAGCGTGAAGTATTGGCTGACCCCGTCGATCAGGCTTCTGGAGCGGCTTTCATTTTCCTGTTCCGATACCTGGGTGTTCCAAAGCCGGTTCAGGTAACTCTGATCGGGGGGACGCTCCACCTGTAGCCGGATCGCCCGGCCCACGACCTTGCCGCCGCTCTTGACCGGAACTCCCGCTTG
>CAYVSK010000031.1:27651-29155 GCA_964453635.1 uncultured Weeksellaceae bacterium
GACGGACCTGCCCCTCCGATTCGCCGGTAATGAAGCTGTTGTCCACGGTCCCCGCTTCCTCCAATACGGTCCCGTCACAGGGGATCAATTCGCCGTTCCGCACCAGGAGCTGGTCCCCTTTCCGGATATCGGCCAGGGGTATGCTATCTTCCTGCCCATCGGCATTTTCGCGGGTGACCGAGAGGGGAAAAAAGCTTTTCTCGTCACGGTCGAACTGAATGGCGTGGTAGGTCTTGTTCTGGAACCACTTCCCGATCAGGAGAAAAAAGACCAGGCCGCTCATGGAATCCAGGTAGCCGGGACCCGAGGTGGTGACGATCTCCCAGGCGCTCCGTCCGAATAGGGCGATGATCCCGAGGGTTACGGGCACATCGATGTTCACATAGCCCCCTCTCAGGCCCTTGATCGCCGGCAGGTAATAGGCGGATGCGGCGTAAAGGAGCACGGGGAGGGAGAGAAGGAGGGACAAGTAGCCCGTGACCGTCAGGAAGGGCTCCGCTTTTGGGCCGGAGGCCCCCAGGTATTCGGGAAAGCTCAGGAGCATGATATTGCCGAAGCAGAAACCCGCGACCCCGAGTTTCCCCATGAGGCTGCGGTCGTTCGGCTTTTCATTTTCCTTGCCCCGGCTGCTGAGGTCCGGCGGATAACCGATCAGGTGGAGGGTCTCCACGATCTGGCTGAGCGTGGCCCGGTCTTCCCTGAAAATGAGGTCCAGGCGTCGCCCCTTGATGTCCACCGTGGCGTTCTCGATGCCGGGGAGGATCCTGTACAGGTGTTCCAGGACCCAGATGCATGAACTGCAGTGAATGGCCGGGATGAAGAAGTTGACCCGTGCGTGGTTCCCGTCGGAGAAGTCCAGGACTTGATCGCGGATCCCCTTCTGGTCCAGAAAGTCGAAGCGCTTTTCGCCGGTCCCCTTGACTTTTTGCCGATTCTCCGAGGGGCTCTGGTAAAAGCTTTCCAGTCCGTTTTCTGTAAGGATCCGGTAGGCCGTCCGGCATCCCTGGCAACAGAAGGCCTGGTCCCCCGAATAGAAGGGGCACGCAGGGCAGTCATCCCCACAGTGGGCACAACTTTTTGGCCAGGTGTTCGCAGCGGCTTCACCCATTATACTGAAACATGTAAATCAATAAAAGGCGGGTCTGAAGAACAATGACCTTGCTCAGTTTAACCGGGCCGAGTGGCCACTTCGCCTTTACCCCTAACGCCCTCTCCTCAAAGAGAGGGGAGCTTCAGAGAGGGATGAGGTCGTTTTGAAAGGGAAGGTTCCTTACATTAGCAAAAGGGTAGTACACTTTTCGTTATTATGAACAAGCCCCAATTCCACGGCAACCGGATCATGAAGGAGGACCACGACGTTTCGACCGCAACGGAGAAGACGACCTACTACGTCCGCGACCCCCATGGCAACGTCCGGGTGACCGTATCGGACCACGAGACCGCGGACAATACGGCGGCGATCGAGGTGAACAACGACTACTATGCCTTCGGGATGCTGATGCCG
>CAYVSK010000032.1:0-28765 GCA_964453635.1 uncultured Weeksellaceae bacterium
CCAACGCCTCAATGGCTGATTGGCACCCCTGATAACCGTAATTGAGCAAAAAGGTGTCGTCCTTGCCCAGAAAATCGGACAACTCTTGTTCCAATTGCTCGTGATAAGCGGTCTGACCGGACATCATGCGCGCACCCATGGGATACCCGAGCCCCCATTCTTCCGCAGCTTCGGCATCGACCTTTCTTACCTCGGGATGCTCAGCAAGACCGAGGTAGTTGTTGATGCTCCAGATCAGACACTCCTTTCCCCGGAATCGCATCTTATTAGAGATCGGCCCTTCCAGCTTTGGAAATGTGAAATATCCGTGAGCTTCTCGGGAATGGCGCCCAATGGGGCCGCGATCGCGCTTCAGTTTCTCAAAAATGTCCAATATGCTAGGGTTTTGGCCTTTAGGCTAAGATAGGACAAAGCTTTTACCGAATCAACCCGCCGGCAAAAATTTGTGCACGATCAATAGTGAATTTCCGGCCCTCATTCAGGGTCAGCGTGTTCAGGTATGTGCAAATTGCTCGGACCGTGGGCGATGCTGGACTCGAACCAGCGACCTCTTGCGTGTCGGGCAAGCGCTCTGAACCAACTGAGCTAATCGCCCATTTCAGGATCTGATCGCAAAAGTAGAAAATTCTTTCCATTCCCCATCCCCAACCTCTACATCCGTTACCTGAGATGCCGGGGACCCTTTCCTTACATCTGCCAGAAATTCCTCCATGGAATCCTCCTGGCCTTCGGCCTCGATATATACAGTGCCATCGCGTTGATTCTTTACATAACCCCGTATACCCCTGTGCTCAGCACGATCCTTGGTATAAGCTCGAAAATTGACGCCCTGAACACGTCCACTGACGGTTATATTTTTGTGCAGCATAAACGCTCAGCCTTTACGATCGACCCCGGGACCCAACGGGTCGGCGGCCATTCCCAAATAAACAAAACTTGAAAGAGACCCCAAAACGATCCTTTTTATCTTTGGCCCCCATGGACCAACCGACGATCCCAGTGCGCCCATTTTTCATACCGCTCCTCGCATGCCTGATGGGGCTGCTTATTATGTGCTCCAGGGACGAGAGCGGAGGACCGGTAATGGATCGCTCCTCCACCGACCCAAAAGCTTGCGATACGGTCAATGTCTCCTTTTCCGCTGACATTCAACCCGGGCTTCAAGGGTCCTGTGCCTATTCGGGCTGTCATGATGCCGGGACGCAGGCCAATGGCATTGTCCTTGAGACCCACGATCAGATCACGGCCGTCATAGAGAACGAACCGTTCCTGTGTGCAATAAAGCACCGGCCCGGTTGCTCCAATATGCCCCTGAACGCCCCTCAATTAAAAAGATCCGCGATCCAGGAGATCGAGTGCTGGATCGATAAGGGCATGCCAGAAAACTGAGCTACGATCATGCGCCATTCACTGATCCGGACAACCCCCCTTTTCCTCCTTGCGATCGGCTCGATATCGCTCCTTACATTGGGAACTTCCCCCGGAGGATCATCCCCCGATGAAATGGCAGAGGTCACACCAGAGACCCCCCTTTACCGGCTCTTGCAGGAACTCGGGGCCAATCGTCCACTGCATGCCGTTGAGGAAAGGGACACCGTTCTTGCTTGGAAAGGCCGACATTTGGTCACCCACGGTTGGACCATCAAACCCAACGGAGAAAAGACATCGCGGCAATCCAAGCACTTCAAATGCACCCACTGTCACAACCTTTCAAAAGAAAAGCCCCTCGTGGCCGATCATCCGGCCAGAGCCAGGCTGGAATGGAGCAAGCAGAACGGCACCCCCTTTCTCCCGGCAACGACCTTATACGGGGTCGTTAACCGGGAATCCTGGTACAATGGGGATTATACCAAAAAATACGGCCGAATGGCCGAGAAAGCCCGCGATACCCTCCGTAACGCCATTCAATTGTGTGCGACCGAATGCTCCCAGGGAAGAGCCTTGACCGACTGGGAAATGGAGGCCGTGATCCAATATCTCTGGACCCTCGAGCTTAAATTGAAGGACCTCCCGCTGTCCGATTCCGGCATGGCCCGCCTGAAGAAGGCTTTAAAAAAGGATAAGGTCGAAGACACCAAGACCCTTTACTGGCTCCGGTCCCTTTATCCCCAAAAGGCAGAGGCTAGCTTCCTCGACCCCGTTAAAAAAGAAAAAAGGAACGGCGATAAAGGGAACCCTGAAAACGGGGAGCTGATCTACAAAAAAGGCTGCATGCATTGCCATAAACCCGGTGGTCCTTCACGGTTCACGCTCACCAACAGCGCTTTGGACCACAAATACTTAAAGAATCGCTTCCAAAAGGATGGGCCCGGGTCCGTTTTTTACACCGTTCGCAAAGGAACCCGACCACTTAAGGGTTACCGTCCTTACATGCCGCACTACACAAAAGAAAAAATGAACCGACAGCAGGTCCGGGACCTGGCTGCTTATATCGAAGAACGCGCCCAAAAAACATGGCCATGACCAAAAAGAAACCCGGCAAACACTGGTTGTCGATCCCCATCCTCTTCCTCTTTTTCCTACCAACGACCAGTACCCTGCAAGCACAAGGGGACAACGAAGAGGGAGGCCCCATTGGCGGATTTACCACTTTCCGTACCACAAGAGTGATCAATTCCCATTCTGTGGAGACCCTCTACAAAAAGGACCTCGACCTCCGTATAACACACCGTTTTGGGGATATAGCAGGGACCAACGGGGGATATCATTCACTATTCGGTGTGGACCGGGCCAGGGATGTCCGTATCGCGCTGGAATATGGGGTCACTGACAACATCATGGTCGGCCTGGGAAGAAGCAAAGGGGCCGGTCCCTGGCGGGAACTGGTCGATGCCTTTGCCAAGGTCCGGCTCATCAAACAAAAGCAGGGCAATGGCATCCCCCTGACCCTGACCTATATCAGCACCGTCGGGGGTTCAACCATGCTTTCCAGTGAGCAGGAAGGCTCACCTGTGAATTTCAAAGAGCCGAAACACCGCCTGACATACGCCAATCAACTCCTGATCGGAAAGCGCATGGGGGACCGCCTTTCCTTCCAAGTGATGCCCACCCACGTGCATAGGAACCTCGTTCCCTACCAGGGGAGGAACGACCTCTTTGCCCTGGGGGCGGCGGGTACCCTGAAGCTGACCAAGATCTGGGGAATATCCGGTGAGTATTTCCAGGTCTTCCCGGCCTACCGCCACGTAAATGGTTCGACCCATTTTCCTCCATTATCCGTGGGCGTTGAAGTGGAAACCGGTGGTCACGTCTTTCACGTGAACCTTACAAACTCCGAGGGGATCGGTCCCAATCAGTTCATTCCCTACACCACGACGGATTGGACCGAAGGAGAGTTCCGATTCGGTTTTACCATCTCCCGTTTGTTCAGCCTTTGACCGATCTTCTCCGCACAAAAAAACGACCAAAATTGTATAAATTGTTTACTTTGAACGCTTTGTACCCGATCAAGAAAAAAAGTTCGACGATCCCGATGAAACGTTTTCGACACCCCTGCTCAATATTGGCCATCCTCAGCATCGTCCCCTTTCTCTTTTCCTGCTCCGGGATCCCCGAACATGCTAAAATGATCCCGGCGAACTCGGCCATGGTGATGAATACGGACCCCAAGACCTTACTGAGCAAGGCCAACCCTGGTGAACTCATGAAAGGCGAAGGCGGAGGCAGCATGAAAGACGTCATGAAGGAAACGGTCGAAGCCAACAAAGGCTTCAAGAAGCTCCAGAAAAAATTGATGAACAATCCCTGGGAGATCGGGATCGATGGAACGGATGAGCTCTTTCTCTTCTATAACGATGCGCTGCACGAAGAACCTTTCTACGGAATGACCGCCGCCACCTGGAGCGCATCCGATATCCGGGACAATGTAAGAACGGTGGCGGATGGAATGGATATGGCCCTGACGATCGAGGAAAAAAAGGGCTACGAGTACATCACGATCGGCCAGACCATGCTCATGGCATGGAATGAGGATCATGTACTGGGCCTTTTCAGCGAGGGCAGCAGCCGGGACCAACCCCTGACGGATGCCCTGGGGGCGTGGATCGAAGATCTTGAGGAAAAGGGGGTAACCGCCAATAAGAACTTCCGGACCTTTTACGACAAAGGAAAGGATATGAACCTTTGGGTGGCCTCCCAGAACATGCAGGCCTATCAATCCCTGCTTCGATTCTTCCAAACACCAGAGGAAAGCGATATTGAGGTGGACCGCGGATATCTTCATACCCACCTCGCTTTCCGACCAGGAAAAGTGGCACTCGAAGTGCGCCTTTTCAACAAGAGCATGGACGCATTAATGGAAAAGAACCAGATCTTCCGGGACCTGAACAAAAAAACCCTTGAATACCTCCCTGAGCGGAACTTTTTAACGAGCGTCCTCGCGGTCGACCCGAAAGGCCTCTTTCAAATGACGGAAGAGAACATGCCAAAGGAGATCGAGGACATGCGTAAGATGTCCAAACAATTCCTGGGAACGGAGATGGAGAAGATCGTTACTGCACTCGGGGGCGATATGGGATTGTCGATCACCGACCTGAAACAATACAAAGTGGAGAAGACCACTTACAAACGGGAATTCAACGAAAAGACCGGATCCTATACGCGAAAAGAGATCACCCGAACGGAAAACAAGACTTTCCCTGTTTTCTCGCTCGTTGCCTCCCTGGAAGACCCGACCCTTATAGAAAATAAACTCGGGAAACTCCAAAAAATGGGGCTGGTCAACAAAAAGAAAGGGTATTACGATATCTCCAGTACAGACCGACCGATCTTTATAACCACGAACGCGGACCATTTGCTGATCTTTTCGGACCGCTCTAAGATGAAAGCCTTCAAGAAGGGAGGCTATGGGGAGAAAAGTTTGAAAGGATCGCCGCTGGCCAGCGACCTCAAAAACACCCCCTTCATGGCCACGGTCGATATCGATCCTGAACGCTATTCTGAGACCATGCGCGAACAAATGGGGACCTGGACCAGCATGGTCACATCCCTGTCGGATGTCTATGAACGCTTTACCATCCAGAGCATCGACCGGGGCATAGCGTGCTCGGTCCAACTGAAGGAGCAGGACAAGAACAGCCTCCACGTGATACTGAAGGACGTGATGGGTACCATGCAAAGTGAAGGTCCACCGATCTGATGCGCATTGGGTTTGACAATGTCATCCCCCACCCCCTTAAGGATCTCGATCTCTATGATTCGGAGTTATGGGGTCGTTCATTCATGATCGACGGAGGGGATCGGCATTTGGTGGTCGCCCCTTCGGGCAAAGGCAAGACCTCCCTCTTTTCCTTCATCTATGGCGAGCGGTCCGATTTCAGCGGCACGATCACAATGGACGGTGAACGGATAGACTGGCTCGAGCTCGGGGATTGGGCAAAGATCCGGCGCTCCCGGATCGGATGCGTTTTTCAAGACCTGAAATTGTTCGATGGGTTCAGTGTTCGTGAGAATATAGAGCTCAAGAACCGGTTAACGGAGCACAAGTCGGCGGATGAGATCCGCGAATGTCTGGCCATGCTCCAAATGGAAGAGCTGCAGAACAGAGCGGTAGATAAGCTTTCCACCGGCCAGAAACAAAGGGTAGCCCTGATCAGGGCCATCTGCCAACCTTTCGAGATCCTTTTGTTGGATGAGCCTTTCAGTCACCTCGATCCCGAAAATACCAATAGAGCCTTTGAGCTCATCGAAGCTGAACTAAAAGCCCGCAATGCTGGCCTTATCCTCTCTTCCCTGACGGGTCAGGAAAAGATGAGCTTCGACCGAACCTTTCAATTGTGATCCCGATGATCCGTACGATCCTCAGGGGATTCAACCGCGTTCAGATAACGGCCGCTTTTATCGGCAGTTGGCTGGGTATCACGATCCTTTTGACCGGCATCCAGTTCTATATGGACGTTCAGCCTATTCTGTCCGGTCGATCGGGTATATGGGGAGAAGGGTACCACATCCTGAACAAGCCGGTATCCGTCGTCAATACCATTTCGCGGAAAAATGCCACATTCGACACGGGCACGGTGAAAAAGCTCCGGGAAGAACCATTCATCAAGGATGCAGCTGCCTTCAGGACCAGCAATTTCAATATTTCCGCATCAACACCAGAAGGCGGGAAAATGCCGGGTTTCTATACCCAGCTCTTCCTGGAAGCGGTACCCGATCGGCTCCTTCATATTCAGGACCCCGAATGGGGTTGGTCGGAAGGCGATGCCTTCGTCCCCATCCTGATCCCAGCCCGCTACCTCACCCTTTACAATTTTGGATTCGCTCAAAGTAAAGGATTGCCCCAGATATCCAGAGCCACGGCAGGGGCCGTCTCCTTCCGAATGAAAGTGAGCGGGAAAGGACGCAGTGAAACGTTCAAGAGTCGCATTATCGCTTTCTCCGAACGGATCAATTCCATCCTGGTCCCCCGGGACTTTCTGGAATGGGCCAATGACCGTTTTGGGGAAGCGGCCGATCAGGGCCCCGGCCGGCTGATCATCAAAACGGAACAACCACCTCCGCCCGAACTCTTTACCCTGCTCGAGGAAAAAGGATACGAGAGTCATTCCCTGGACAAGAAAAGCAGCAAAGCATCGACCTTTCTGCGGACGATGACGGGAGTGGTTTCTGCCATTGGTGCCCTCTTCACCCTTCTGGCCGTGTTCATCCTCTTGATCAGCTTTCAGTTGCTCGTAGAGAAAAACCGGGAAAGGCTCCGGAAACTCTTCCTTCTCGGTTACGACCCCGGGGATCTTATCAATGCTTACAACAGGGTGGCGCTCTTTTTCAACGGTGCCTTGCTATTGGTCACCCTGCTGGCCGGCTGGTTCCTCCGCCGCTTCAGCAATGGATACGTGGAAAAAGCGGGATTCGAGATGGAACCGGGCCCCGGGTGGTTCCTCCTGATCGGCACACCCCTGGTCCTGGGGTGTATTGCTCTGGCAAACCGCATCTTCCTGAAGCGAAGGATCCGTTCGGTCTTGAGCTAATGGAGCGATAGCTTTTTCTTAAACTTGTGATCCTTAAAATAAGGATGCTCGCAACGATCCATTGGAATATCGACCCGAATCTCCTGGAGCTAGGCCCACTAACCATCCGCTGGTACGGCTTGCTCTTCGCCCTGTCTTTCTTGGTGGGGCACTACATCCTCCAACGGATCTTCGTAGAAGAGGAAGTGCCGGAAGCCTGGCTCGACAAGGCCCTTATCTACACCTTGATCGGGACCATTGTGGGGGCCCGGCTCGGGCACGTCCTTTTTTACGGTTGGGACTACTATTCCCAGAACCTGGCGGAGATCCCGCAGATCTGGAAAGGCGGGCTCGCCAGCCACGGCGGGGCCATTGGCATCATTCTCGCCCTCTGGATCTACTCAAAAGCCGTCACCAAGCGTTCGATCCTCTGGATCCTGGACCGGGTGGTTATCCCGATCGCTTTAGGAGGGGCCTTCATCCGCCTCGGGAACCTTATGAACTCCGAGATCGTGGGGGCCCGGACCGATGTGCCCTGGGCCTTCGTTTTCGAACGACTAAGGGAGAATCAGGGCGCGCAGGAGATCGCCCGTCACCCTTCCCAGATCTACGAATCCCTGTGCTATCTGGTCATTTTCTTCATCCTCCACAGAGTGTACTGGAAGACCGACCGTTCCGAACGGCCCGGCCAGATCTTCGGCCTCTTTCTCCTGCTGATATTCGGAGCCCGATTTTTCCTGGAATTCCTAAAAAGGAATCAGAACCCCGACATCGACCCGGGGGCCCTGATCAATATGGGCCAGTGGTTGAGCATTCCCTTCGTAGCGATCGGGCTGTATTTCGTCCTGCGGAAAAGAGGCGGGTGAGCAGGTAGGCAGGTAAGAAAGTGGGATCGGTCGATGCACTGACAAACAGGTCTTGGCCTCGGACCGATCTTACTTTCCCCCTCTTCTCTTCGGCACCGGATCAACCCCGTCCGTTCCCCAGGGATGACACTTTGATAAGCGTTTTATCCCGAGCCATACGCCTTTCAGAACACCCCACTCCCGGATGGCTTCAACAGCATATTCGGAACAGGACGGGATATGGCGGCAAGAAGACCCCAAGAGCGGGGACAAGGACCACTGGTAGACCCGTACAAGGAAAATAAAGGGGGCGGCCAGGACCTTATTCCGTATTTTCCTCGGCGGAGAAGTCCTCATACAGTTTGCTGGGCTGAACCCCCTTGTTGAATTGGTATTTGCTCTTATAGCGGTCGTAATCCCCCTCGATGTTGTGGTAAAAGATCTGGCACACTTCCACACCCGTATAGATGCGAATGGGATGGATACAGAACATTTCGAGCGTCCAGTGACCACTGAACCCCACATCCCCAAAACCTGCGGTCACGTGAATGAAGAGTCCAAGCCTGCCAATAGAGGAACGACCTTCCAGCATCGGCACATGGTCGTCCGTTTGCGTATACTCCATAGTGCGCCCCAGATATAGGCGACCGGGCTCCAATACGACCCCCTCTTCCGGAATGTTAAAGGAACGATGGGCATTCGGGGTCTTCATGTCGAGCACCGGCTCTTCATAGACCATCAGTTCATCCGCCAAACGAAGATTGTAGCTATTGGAATTCAATTGTTCCTCATTGAACGGATCGATGTGGATGTTGTGCCCGAGTTGTTTTTTGATCTGTTTCCCCGAAAGGATCATGGTGTATTTCGCTTTTGGGGCCCCTTTTTAAAGAATCCCCGCATGATAAGCTATGTGAAGAAAAGCAAGAAAGGTGGCGGCAAGCCAAGCAAGCAAGGTGCCCAGCTTAAAAGCGCCCGACCGAAAGGCTTCGTTCAGCATGTAGTGAACAAATAATGCACTGGAGACAATGCCACTGACAGCAGCAAGCAGAAGGACCATTGCACTGGCCCCATGGACCCCCATCCCGAATCGCAACCCACCGTACACGACAGAGCTTGTCAGAAATAGCAGGGAAACAATGACATAGAGGCCCGTACTTATGGTGCCGTCTTCCTGTTCCATTTGCATCCACTGGTCATTCGCTGTGCTATATGGTGTCTGTCTATATATTCCTGTTCTTTACGATCTGCCCTCGAAATTCTTAGCCACCCGATTCGCAACCATTTGACCAGATACCCTTTCTTTTTGTCCTCTGCTCCACCCCTGCGAGCTCTGCGAGAACCCTTTACGGATCATAAGCGTTCAAGCGAGCCGCCTCTCTAAGCGATCTGTTCCCAGGTCGTTCCGTCTTTCTCGTCCTTTAACTGAATATTGTGCTCCCTGAGCTTGTCCCGGACCATATCGGCCAGCTCAAAGTCCTTTTTCTCCCGCGCCCGGTCACGGACCTCGATAAGGAGCTTCACGATCGCTTCGAGGTTCGCGCTGACCCCCTTTTCTTCAGCAGGCTCTTCCAATCCCAGCACATCCACCAAAATATCGCGGAACGTCGTCCGGGCCCATTCAAAGGTCTCCTGTTTAATGGCCCCCACCGGCAATTGACCGTGGTAAAAGGCCTGGAACTTAGAGGCGAGTTCGAACAACGCGGCCAATGCTTTGGCCGTGTTCAGGTCGTCGTTGAGATTGCTATAGACAGCTTCCGTATGATTCCTGACCGCAAGATCGAGTTCCTCATCGACGGTCCCGCCCTCGTACTGAAGGGTTTGGGCCCCTTGCAGAGCCTTCATCAATCGTTCGAGTCCCTTTTCAGCAGCCTGCAGGGCCTCATTGGAAAAATCCAGTGTGCTTCGGTAATGGGATTGAAGCATGAAAAACCGGATGGTCATGGGGTCATAGGCTCGCTCGAGCACTTGATGGTCCCCGGAGAAAAGATCGATGAGCGTCACAAAGTTGCCGAGGGATTTGCTCATCTTCTGCCCGTTGATCGTAAGGAGGTTGTTGTGCATCCAATAACGCACGGGCTGCTGCTCATGCGCCCCCTGGGTTTGGGCGATCTCACATTCGTGGTGGGGGAATTGGAGGTCCATTCCCCCTCCATGAATATCAAAGGGAACACCGAGGTATTTGGCGCTCATGGCACTACATTCCAGGTGCCACCCAGGGAACCCTTCTCCCCATGGGGAATCCCAGCGCATGATATGGGTCGGCGTCGCCTTTTTCCAAAGGGCAAAATCGAGCGGAAAGCGCTTTTCCTCCTGTCCTTCCAGATCACGGGAACCGGCGATCAGGTCATCCACGACCTTGCCAGAGAGCTTACCATACTCGTGGTCTTCGAGGTACTTCTTCATGTCGAAGTACACGGACCCGTTCACCTCGTAGGCCAATCCCTGATCAAGGATACGCTGGACCATGGTCATCTGTTCAGGAATATGGCCTGAAGCAGAAGGCTCGATACTGGGGCGCCGGTTGTTCAGCTTATCCATGGCATCGTGGTAGCGGATGGAGTAGTACTGCACGATCTCCATGGGTTCTAATTTCTCCAGGCGGGCTTTTTTAGCGACCTTGTCCTCGCCTTCTCCTTCCACTTCATCCTCCAAATGGCCCACATCCGTAATATTTCTTACATAACGGACCTTGTAGCCCATGTATTCGAGGTAGCGGAACAACACGTCGAAAGTGATCGCGGAACGGGCATGCCCCAGGTGAGGGTCCCCGTAAACCGTCGGGCCACAAACGTAGAGCCCTACATTGGGCGGCTTCATCGGCTCGAACGGGTGCTGTTCCCGGTCGAACGTATTATAAATGGAGAACTGCTCCCGGATCCTTTCTTTTTCCATCGCTGTACCCTCTATTGAGCTTTCACTTGCTCAAGCCGTTGTGGACATAACCGAGGAACTCCCTTTTGGTCGCTTCCTCTTTGAATTTACCGGAATATTCAGCAGTGATCGTGGTGCTATTCACATCCTGGACACCCCTCGATGAAACACAGAGGTGCTCACTTTCCACGATAACGGCCACATCGTCCGTTTTAAGGGAACGCCGCAATTCGTTCATGACCTGAAGGGTCAGGCGTTCCTGTACCTGAGGCCGCTGAGCGAAGTACTGGACCACCCGGTTGATCTTGGAAAGGCCGACGACCTTCCCGTTCGATATATAGCCCACGTGCGCCTTTCCGATGATCGGAAGGAAATGATGCTCACAAAAGGAATGGATACTGATATCCTTTTCAACGAGCATCTCGTTGTACTTGTAGTGGTTTTCAAAGACCTTGATATCGGGTTTGTTGGAAGGATCCAACCCCTTGAAGGCTTCCTTGACGTACATGCGCGCAACGCGGTCGGGCGTTCCCTTCAGGCTGTCATCGCTGAGGTCCAGGCCAAGGACCTCCATGATGCGCTTGAAATGTTCACTGATCTCCTCGATCTTGGTCTCCTCATCCTTATCAAAGGCATCCTCCCGAAGCGGGGTCGGGGGATCCATTTTCACAGGACCCTCATCACCCCGATGATCTCCCTTTTCTGTTTGGTCTTTTTCTTTATTCTCCACTGTATTCAACGAAGTTTCTTTCGGTTTCATATAAAACGGTTTTCAGGGAGAGATGGGCAGGAATATTGGCTCTCAGTCGCTCCCATATCAGCACCACGATGTTCTCAGCGGTTGGATTACGGTCTGCAAAATCCGGCACATCCAGATTGAGATTCTTGTGATCGTAACGTTCAACGACCTCTTCCCCGATCAGTTCCTTCAATCGTTTAAGATCCATCACACAGCCCGTTTCCTCATCCAATTCACCGGTCACTTTCACGATCAGCGTGTAATTGTGCCCATGATAGTTCGGGTGGCTGCACTTTCCGAACACTTGCCGGTTCTTCTCTTCGGTCCAGTCCGCCCGGTACAATCGATGAGCTGCATTGAATTCCGCCTTTCTCGCGATCGTGACCATGGATAATTGTCCATTGCCGCCCCCGGTCCGGGGTCAATGACCCTGCGTCCCGGGGAATTTCCTGCAAATGTACGGATAAAAAGCGGGGAAGGCAAGGCGGTCCTCATTCCTCAAGGTGTTCCATTCCCCCTTCTTCGCTTATCTTCCGATAAAAACAGCTCCGTCTGGGATGGCCGCTCGCATTGCGCGTATGACAAGCCCCTCCGCTGACAAGATCGACCAGGTAAAGAAGGGCGTCCTGATCACAATCCACCCGGATCTCCCGAACCATCAAATAATGGCCGGAGAAATCCCCCTTGACCCATAGCTTGTCCCGGGACCGGCTGTAAAAAGTAGCATATCCTGATGAACGGGTCCGCTCCAGGGCCGTCCGGTTGACATAAGCGACCATCAAAACAGTTCCGCCTTCTCGCTCCTGAACCACAACGGGGACGACCCCACCTTGCTTCTCGAACTGAAGGATCAATTCATGGGTCTCCTCAAGATCCTGGGTTCCCTGGGTCATTAGGCCTGTTTTTTTTCATCCTGGAGGGCCATCCCCCCCTTGATCGCCCTTTTCTTGGTCTGAGGGATCCGACCGAACTCGTACGCATGGACTTTGGAGAAGGTGGCTCCATAAAGGACGATAAAGCCCGAATAAAAGACCCAGATCAACAGGACGACGAGGGAACCTGCAGCCCCGTATGCAGAGGTAATGGGACTACCGGCGAGATAAACCCCCATCAGGTATTTGCCCACCACAAAAAGCACGGTCGAAACGATCGCCCCGGCCACGACATCCCGCCATTTGACCAAAACCCCAGGCAACACCTTATAGATCACGGAGAATACGCCCACCAGAACAACCGTGCTCAAAAGCAAGTTGGAATAGCGAAAGATGATCGAAAGTTGGGGGAAATTGGTCACGATGAAATCGTTCAGGATGGCGATGATGGTTTCCAGCAGTACCGTCGTTGCCATGATCGTTCCGAGGATGATGATGATGACCAACGAGACCCCCCGGCTTATCAGGGTACCAATGATATCGCTCTTCGTACTGTCAGCGTTATTATCCCGCTTTACCCCCCAGCAGACATTCAAGGATTCCTGTAGGATGCTGAATACGGTCGTCGCACTAAAGAGCAAAACACTTATACTGATCACGTTGGCCAATGTGTTGGGTTCCGCAATGCCGGTATTGTCAACGATCTCGCGGACCCGTTGGGCCGTTTCGCTCCCGGCCAACTGGCGTATATATTCCAACATGCGGATCCTTACGGAAGCCTCCCCGTAAAGGGATCCGGCAATGGAAATGATCATCATCAGAACCGCAGGCAGACTAAAGATCGTATAAAAAGCGATCGACCCGCTGTAGATCATGGGTTCCGTTCTCATGAACTCCGGTATGGAGTGTTTGAGAACGTGCCATATGTTCTTTAGCCACTTCATGCTTCTCTACTGAGTATTGCGCACTGAGGACCGGAAAGGCGAATGGGGTGCTTTTTCATGGAAGGCTCATTTGATCGAACCCGGGTAAGGGTTTTCAGCATATCCACCGAATATGCTTTCAATTTCATCGAAAGTAAACAACCAGGGAGAAATCAGTAAAAGATCTTTATCCACCGCCTTCCGTTAAGAAAGACCGGGCTCTCACAGGACCTCGTTCCTGACCTACCGCACCCCTCATCTGTGCCCATTATTCATAACTTTGTGCCATCTCGATGGAACTTCCTTTTTTTATGCTGAAAAAAGGTGCCCCTTTTACATGATCAATAGACCTCACCACCATTTCCTTATTACGCTGTCGCTGCTCCTATTGGCGGTCACCGGCATGGGGTCATCCATTGGGAATTCGGGGCTCGTCCCTATCAAGAACTATTCCCAGGAAACCTATAGTGCCTATGCACAAAATTACGCCATCGCCCAGGATCAACGGGGGATCATGTATTTCGGGAACCGCAAGGGGGTCTTGAGTTACGACGGTGAATCCTGGGACCTTATTCAACTACCCAACGAAGCCAAGGCCACTGCCCTGGCCAAGGGCAATGGTGGTCGGATCTTTGTCGGAGGCTTGGGAGAAATGGGGTACCTGAGACCGGACTCCGCCGGGACCATGCGTTACAAGTCCCTGCTATCCGAAGAACAGAAGGATTCCCTCGAGAACAACACCATATGGAACATCCACACCACGGAGAAGGGCGTATTCTTTCAAAGCGAACAAAAACTGTTTCGCTGGAAAGACGGGAAATTCAACTCATGGGCCCCGGAGCAGCCTTTGCGGTCCTTTTTCCATTTGGACGGTCACTTCTTTGTCAAGAAAGTGGGCAAAGGGCTGGCCCGCTTTAAGAACGGTGAATTCATCCCGATCGCCTTTAAAGAGGGCGGGACTTCTGAAAAGAAAGTGCTCGGCATGTGTCCCCATCATGAGGATGGCTCCTACGTGATCGCCACACAGAATCAAGGGCTCTTTCTCTTTCGCTTCAATAAGGACGGAAAGTCCACTCTGGAACCTTTCAATGTGAACATTGACGATGCGGTCCTGAAAAATCCCGGCCTGAACAATGCCCTTTCTTTAGGGGATCAGAAGTACTCCCTGGGGACCTGGGGAAAAGGGGTCGTCACCATTGGAAAGGGCGGCCGCGTGATCCGCTGGTTCGACAAGCCGGCAGGCCTTCAGAACGGGGTTGTCAAAGACCAGTTCCTGGACCGTGAAAAGAACCTTTGGTTGGCCTTGAACAATGGGATCACCAAGATCGAGATCAGCGAACCCCTGAGTCACTTCAACAACAAAGTAGGACTGAGCGGTACGGTAGAAGCGGTCACCGAATACAAAGGGGCGCTTTTCGTCGCGACTCACACAGGCTTGCACTATTATCCCCGCCAAATGGAAAGGCAGGAGGTACGTGGAAGCGACCGGGAGGTCTTTTACAAGATCGATGATTTCAGTTCCGAATGCTGGAGCCTTCTCCGTCACCGGACCCCGGAACGGGATATGTTACTGGTGGCCGTCAACAATGGGATATTCGCTCTTCATACCCCGGCAGAAAGATTCACTCCGGGGACGGACCCCGTGGTAAAAAGGCTCAACCAGTGTGCACCCTGGACGCTTTTCCCCTCCAAGGCGAACAAGGACCGGGTCTATATCGGCCTCAATGACGGAATCTCTTCCCTACTCCACAAGAACGGGCTCAATTGGAAGGATGAAGGAAAGGTCGAAGGCATCGGTGGTCGGGTCTTCAACTTCGATCACGGGAAAGGGCAAAGCATATGGGCAGGCACCCGGGATAACGGGGTTTACAAATGGCAGGACAAACCCTTTGAAAAAGGTCGTCCGGAAAAAATGCAATATGAACATTTCGATTCCCTGAACGGCGGTATAAGCGGTCCCATATACGTCGAACGGACGGATGGCATCAACATTTTCGGCTCTCCCCAGGGGTTGTACCATTTCAAGGAAGAAACAGGAAGTTTTGAACCCTACGAAGGTTTCGGGGACCAATTCACGGACAAGGGGCGCTACATCCACCGGATCAGAAAGGTCAAAAATGGCGACCTCTGGATGGTAACGGTCTACAAGGAAAAAAAGAACGGCGTCAATATCGGGTATATACCCCTTGAAAAAGACCGAGAAAAATGGGTGGACAAGCCCTTTTACCCCTTGTCATCAGGGGTGATCCAAACCCTCTACCAGGACAGCCTTGGAAATATCTGGATGGGAGGATTAGAGGGTCTTTACCATTACGATCCGAAAAGCGATTGGGACTTCGATCGCTCCTTCACGAGTACGATCAGAGAGGTCATGATCGGGGAGGATTCCACGATATTCTCGGGCAATTTCCTGGGACCGGATGGATCCGCGGATACGACGCAACCGAACTTCATGACCCCCTCCCTTCCTTACGAGGACAACGAGCTCACCTTTCACTTCGCTGCCCAGAGCTATCAACAAGAGGAAAAGACCGAATACAGTTACAAGCTTGAGGGCTTCGATGAGAAGTGGTCCATGTGGAAGCCCGAGAACAAGGCCATTTATACGAACATCCCGGAGGGGACCTATACCTTCCGGGTCCGTGCCAGAAACATCTATAAGAATGAAAGCCGGGAGGGAGCCTACCAATTTACGATCCTCCCCCCTTGGTACAGGACCATTTGGGCCTACGGAGGCTATGGGATCGCTCTGCTCCTGGTGATACAGGGGGCCATCAAGGTCAGTCTGATCCGGGTCCGCAAACAAAAGGAAAAACTTGAGCGGATCGTCGAGGAACGTACCCAGCAGATCGAGGAAAAGAAAAAGAACCTCGAAGAGGCCAATGCCTCGATCACCGAACAAAAGGAACTCATCGAGGAGAAGAACGAGGACATCATGGCGAGTATCAAATACGCCCAACGTATTCAGGAAGCCATTCTTCCTCCCGACGGGTCCATCGAACGCTTCCTGCCCGATTCTTTCATCCTTTTCAAACCCAAAGACATCGTTTCGGGCGACTTTTATTGGCTCCTGCCCATGAACAAGGAGGGGAATGAACCCGCTGAGGACGAAGCGGCTGAAAAGATCCTCTTCTCCGCGATCGACTGTACGGGGCACGGGGTCCCGGGTGCTTTCGTGAGCATCGTCGGCCACGACGGCCTGAACAGGACCGTCCGCGAGTTCGGCATCACCGACCCCGGCCGGATCCTCGATAAACTCAACGTGATCGTAGAGGATACCTTCCGTCAACAGGAAAAAGTGGACGTGAAGGACGGGATGGACATGGCCATCTGCTCCTACGAACCCAACTCTGGTGTGCTCGAGTTCGCTGGCGCGAACAACCCCCTTTACCTCATAAAAGGGGACGGGAACACCACCGATCCTGAGCTGATCCTATTGGACGAGGATGCCGACCCCAACCAGATCAAGACCGTAAAGAACGAGGACGGGGTCATCTTCGAGGTCAAAGCTGACAAACAACCCATTGGGGCCCAAGAAGACAAAAAACCGTTTACGACCCATCAGGTACGGATCGAACCCGGTGACAGCGTCTACACCTTCTCGGACGGTTATGCGGATCAATTCGGCGGCCCCAAGGGCAAGAAGTTCAAGTACCGCAATTTCAAGACCCTCCTCCTATCCATTCGACACAAGCCCATGCAGGAACAAAAGGAGATCCTCGACAAGACCATCGAGGACTGGCGGGCCGAGGCGGACATTGAACAGATCGATGATATCGTTGTTTTCGGGGTACGCTTTAACTAACCCCTGACTCCTTTTGCTCCTCGCTCTTTTCCTTCTCCATCCTCAGGAATTGCTGCTTTCGCTTTCGTTTGGCCTTCCTTAAAGCAAACGGGGTCAAGATCAGGCGCACGCCGCGCTCGGAATTGAAATAATTCTGCAACCAATTGAAGAGGGTGATGACCTTGTTGCGGAAACCAATGAGGTAGAGCAGGTGCACCCAGATCCATACGAACCAGGCAAAAACCCCCTGGAAGGTCATCTTGCTGGAAAGGTCGACAACAGCCTTGTGTTTTCCGACCGTCGCCATCGCCCCTTTGTCAAAATACTTAAAGGGCTTCATCTCACGCCCTGCCAACTTCCTTTCGAGGTTTTCCTTTAACCATCGACCCTGTTGGATAGCCACCGGGGCCATCATCGGATGACCATTTGGGTACTTCTCCGAGAGCATCGCAGCTACGTCGCCGATCGCGTAAATGTTGTCGTGCCCTTTCACCTGGTTGTACTCATCCACGAGGATCCGGTTCCCTTTCACGATGCACTGCTCGCTCAACCCGCCGATGGGATAACCGACAACCCCGGCGGTCCAGATCAATGTACGCGCGATGAAGTCCTCATCCCGGTTGGTCTGAACATAATCCCCGTGAAAATCCACTACACGCGTATTCACCCAAACCTCGACCCCCAGCTCCTCCAGAAACTCCTTGGCTTTTCTGGAGGACTTTTCAGAGAGGGCTGGCAAAAGCCGGTCCGGAGATTGGATCAGGTAAATGTTCATGCGGCTGATGTCCAATTCGGGATAATCCCGGGGAAAGATGTGTTGCTTGAGTTCTCCAAGGGCCCCTGCCAGTTCGACACCGGTCGGACCACCCCCGGCGATGACGTAGTTCATGTAGCCTTGCTTCTTCCGCTCATTGGAGATCACCAGGGCTTTCTCGAAATTCTGAAGGATGAGGGAACGGAGGTTCAGGGCCTCGTTTACGGTCTTCATCGGCATGGAACTGATGATCAGCCCTTCGTTCCCGAAATAATTGCTCTGCGACCCTGTGGCGATCACCAAGTGATCGTAGCGCAGGCGGCTTATACTGGTGACCACGATGTTCTCATCGGGGATGACGTCCTTGACCTCGGCCATCCTGAAATAAAAGTTCTTCTGATCCTTGAAGATCTTGCGGAAAGGCGTGGCGATGGAGGTCTCCTCCAGGGCCGAGGTCGCGACCTGGTAAAGCAGGGGCTGAAAGGTGTGGAAGTTGTTGTAATCCAACATGACCACCTGGACATCCACATCCTTGAGGGCCTTGGCGAGCTCTATCCCACCAAAACCACCACCCACGATCACCACACGCGGCTGCCCAGTATCTGGAATATCGATCTTCATGAAGCACTTTTTTCCGACTGCTCAGCGGATAGATCGCGGAACCTGACCCGGAAGACCGTCCCGTTATCAACTTCATGGCTCACCGAGCCACTGATCTGTTCCGACAGCGCGTCCACAAGATCCAAGCCGATGGAATCGGCTTTGGCCCGGGCATCGTTATCCAATCCCCCACCGTTGTCAGCCACGGTCAATTGATATTCCTTCTCATCGATCGATCCGATCTCCACTTTTATCCAACCCCCTTTTTCCTCCCCTGTGAATGCGTGTTTGAAAGCGTTGCTCACCAGTTCATTGATGATCAGCCCCAGGGGGATCGCTGTATCGACACTGAATTTAAGGCCATTGGTCCGGATCTCGTGTTCCACGTTCTTGTCCGGTGGCATCAGGGATTCGACAAGCTTTTCCGTGTAATCTCTGAAATCGATCTCCGAGAAATCCTGACTTTGATAGAGGGTTTGGTGAATAAATGCCATGGCCCGTACTCGTTCCTGGCTCTCATAGAGGCTCTTAAAAGCTTTTTCACCTTTAATATGGCTGGCCTGAAGGTTCAAGAGACTGATCACCACCTGAAGGTTGTTCTTGACCCGGTGATGGATCTCCTTCATCAGGAATTCTTTTTCTTCCAGCGACCGATTAAGCCGCTCGTTCTGCTTTTCGATCTCTTGTTTGGCCTCTTCAAGGCTTTGGGTACGGTCCCTGACCATCCTTTCGAGGGCCTGTTTGCGGGCCTGAAGGGTCCTGGTTCGCCACTGCCATCCGAGGACCAACCCCAGGAGGAGAAGACTGCCAAGCCCACCCCCGAACCACCAGGTGGACCAGAACGGAGGACGAACCCGGAACGCAAAAGAAGCCCCTTCCTCGTTCCAAATATCATCCGCATTCTTGGCCCGGACCCTGAAGGTGTAATGGCCGGGGGACAATTCCGCGAAGGTGGCCTTCTGGTCCTTGGTAACAGGTGACCAACCATGCCCCGTTCCTTCCAGTTTATACTGGAAGCGGACCCCCTCCGGGTTCCGGAAACTAAGCCCCGCATATTCTACCGTCAAATGATTCTCGTGCCAAGGAAGAGAAAGACCGAGCGGTTTGTCACTTTTGGGTAACAGGCTATCCGCATAATCAGAAATGTCTGCCTTCCCGTAATTCAGTTTGACGTCTGTGATATGGACGGGCGGGACTTCCAGGTTCCGGACCTCTTCCCGGGGGTCGTAGCGATAGGCACCCCGCAACGTACCAAACCAGGTGTTGAATCGACTATCCCGGAATATGGCATCCTGGTGGAACTCCACCCCCGTATATCCTTCTCCGGCCCCGTATTCTTCCAGGATGATCCGGTCTTTCCTGAACGATTTCTCGATATCCATCCGATGAAGGGCTTGTTGCGTACCTATCCAAAGCCTTCCCATTCCATCCATACCAGCAATAAGCACGGAGTTGTCGACCAACCCATCCCCGATCGAGATCCACCCGAACTCCCCGACCGTATCACGGCCTTTTGCATTGATGTGAAGAACCCCGTTCCCGTAAGTTCCGATCCAGATATTTCCCCTTTTATCTCCTGCGATCGAGTACACAATGGCATCTTCCAGTTTGCCCTTGGGGGTCTTTATCCTTGAAATATCCTTCCCATCGTATTTGTAAGCTCCCCCTGCATAAGTTCCGATCCAAAGGGCTCCCTCCGGCCCCTCCTCAATACATCGAATGCGCAAGTTCCCAAAGCCATCGTCGGTATCGTAGGTATGATAGCGAACACCGTCATAAACAGTGAAGCCTCCGTCCGAAGCTATAAAGATATTCCCGTTCTGGCCCTCTTCAAGATCGTATATCACGTTGTGGGGGATCTTGTCGCCATCCGCACGCAAATGCTCAACCTCACCATCATCGTATATATACAGACCATTGGTGGTACCGATCCACATACGCCCCCTGCTGTCATGCAGAAGGGCCCAGACCCGTTTATCCTTTAGATCTTGACCCAGATCGGGGCGCAATATGGTATCCAGCTGCATGAAACCGGACCCCTCAAAGCGCATACTGTAAAGCCCTTCTGAGAAGGTCCCCAGCCAGATGTCACCCCGATCGTCCTCGGCGACCGACAAGATCTTCTCATCCTGCAATCCCGTCCTCTCCCCATACCTCGAGAACTGGGTCCCGGAAAAACGCGACACCCCACCGTCAGTTCCGATCCAAATGTTCTTCTCCCGGTCCCGGTATAGCGTTCTAACGCGGTTGTGCGGCAACCCGTTGGCTTCATTGATCCTGAGGAGCTCATCCCCTTCAAGGATCGCGATCCCCTGATCGTCCGTCCCCATCCATACCCGCCGCTGATCATCCTCGAGCAAGGCATAGACAATGCTATTATTCGCTGCAAGGACAGAATCCATTCGCTTGCCACCGGGTGCGTATTGAACCACACCCCCTCCATACGAAGCGGTCCAGAAATTTTCCTCCGACCCCTTCATCGCTGTCCATAGAACCCCCTGATCCGCCCCGAAGACCTTTTTCTTTTTTACCTCGCCTTCCAGGGTGACCTTGACCACCCCATTAGCGGTACACGCCCAGACCCCATTGTCGGCGCGTATAAGTTTCATGACCCGGTCGGAAGGCAGACCGTGCACCTTGGTTATCAATTCAAAGGCCCCGTTCGAATAGCGCGCAATGCCCCCTTTTTCGGTCGCGAACCACAAAACGCCGGTACTGTCCTGGACGATATCCCGTACGACGTTGTCGGGCAATCCATCACTTACATCGAAGTTCTTGAAATCGCGACCATCAAAACGGCTCACGCCATCCCCGTAAGTCCCGACCCAGATGTTCCCCTGCTCGTCCTCGTAAAGACACAATACATTGTTCCCACACAAACCATCCTTCCTGGAATAATTCCGGAACTCCTGCCCATTGAATTTGCTGATCCCACCACCGTAAGTGCCGAACCACATAAAGCCATCGCTGTCCTGAAGGATCGCATAGACCTGGGCGCTACCCATTCCATGGCGGGTCGTATAGGTCTTCAGGGGATATTGCTGGGCCAGGAGTGCTGAAGACCCCAGACCAGCGAACAGGAATAAAATAAGGAGTTTCCGCAACACCATGCATCCAAATATAAAGGATACCGCCGATCGTATATGATCATGGGAGCGAATACAGAGACCGGCCCCCGCAACGGGGACGGTCAGACCGGATTTGCTATCTTTGCGTTCCTTTTGTGTTTCACAACCATGGTCTATCTCGTTAAATACACGGCCGAGATCGGGACCAAGGAGCGCGCCATGCAGTGGCGCTTCATCCAACGATTGGCGGATAACATCAGGAATGCGGTCGAATCGCTGAAGGGAGAAAGCGCCCTCAGTGACCTGCATATACATCCCTCCCGAAACCATATCGTGATCGGGACCTCCCTGGACCTTTCCGGTATCCTCCCCCATATACCCGGGATCAAATATTATGTAGAAGCCCGCGAAATGAAGCTTGATTCCCTCGAAGCGATCGCCCGGGAAGCAGAAAAGCATTTCGGACCACTTGTGGCCCAGCAGAAAACGTTCGCTGTCCGTTGCCGACGAACGGGAAAGCAGGACTTCAGCCAAAAGGACGTAGAAGTGGCGGTGGGCGACCGCTTGATCGACAAGGGAAAAGTCGACCTCAATAACCCCGACATCAACTGCTTTATCGAGATCCGGAAAGCCACCGTGTATTTTTATACAGAAAGGATCAATGGGACCGAAGGGATGCCGGTGGGGATCCAGGGAAAGGGACTCAGCCTTTTCTCCGGGGGGATCGACTCACCCGTGGCCGCTTGGCGAAGCTACCGGATGGGCTTGGATCAGGACTTTCTCTATTTCGATCTGGGGGGAGTGGAACAGAAAAAAGTCACCTGGGAACTCTTCAAACACCTGAAGAAGCGAACCGGTGCCGGGCAACAAGGCGTGTTCGTGGAAGTGAATTTTCAGCCCGTCATTCAGATCATCCAAAATGCCGAACACTACCTCCAGAACCTCCTCCTGAAGTACTGCTTTTACCGGGTAGCTGACAGGATACGGCGATTTCACGGGGCCTACATGCTCATCACGGGGGAATCCATTGGCCAGGTCTCCACCCAGACGGCAGCCAATCTGTCAACGCTCGATCAATTGAGCAAAGCGCCAGTTTTGCGTCCCCTATCCGGAGAGACCAAGGAAGAGATCATCGAACGGGCCCGGGCCATCGGGACCTTTGAGCAGGCTTACAAGGGCAAGGAATTCTGTGCCGTTGCCACGAAGAAGGTCTCCACGGCCACGACCCCAAAGCGCTTGCAAAAAGCCGTCGAAGCCCTCGACCTCTCGGTATTGGACCGGGTGGTCGATGAACGGGTGGTCTTCCGTTTGAACGAGAACGGGGAACCCGAACCCATTCGCCGGAAAAAGGCTGGGATAAACGGCACACAGCGATCGGACCCCGAACAGGATAAAGTGGCCCCGGATGATGCCCACTGGATCATCGACCTTCGCGAAAACGGGAATCAGGAGCTCGGTGAGAACATCGAACACACCTCCTTACAAAAGGCCATGAACAACTTTTTCCACTGGGACCGTTCCAAGCAGTATTACATCGTGTGCGAGACCGGTAGCCGAAGCAAAATGCTGGCCCATTACATGCAGGAAGAAGGCTTCCGGGTGGGGTACGGGGAAGCCTGAGGACCTAAAAATAAGAAGCCAGCCCGAACTGGATCCCGGCCCTTCTTACAGGCGGGTTTCCGAGGAAGTCCCGCAGCCAATGCATGCGGTAATTCAGCCGCAGGATGGTCCCCGAGCGGGGTCGAAAACCGAGTCCAACGGCCACACCACTATTTTCTGAACCGATATCCCCCTGTATATTGGTCCTGTGGTCATCCATGTTCAGGTCCACCCGCTCCAAACGAAGGCTGGCGTTCAGCACGGCATCCTCGAAACGGAGCATCCTTCCCTCCAGGACCGGGTGGATCAGGTCGATGAAGCCACCCCATTGGGCCGTCCCGTACAGTTCGGAAATGTCTTCGGGAACATCGATGGTGGCGTTCACCAACTCCCCCTGTAAGGTCAGGGGACCAAGACCGAGCCGATAATCAAAAGCGAGCATGTGGAGTGCCCGTTTGGGCGCCACCTGTTCCCCGTCCTTGCGATATCGGTTGTAGATCCCCCCGTAATAAGCGACCCCAAGCTTGCCCAAGCCCCGATACCGGTACCCCAAATGACCATTGACCATGGGAATGCCATTGTTGTCCCCCGCCAAAAGCCCTTCCCCTTTTCCTGCAGGAACATGGGTACGGCCCGCTTCGTTGAGGATGATACCGTCACGCAATCCGTTCACGGCATAGATCTGGTAGGAAAGCACTTGCTTTTCACTGGGAAAGAACTTGCCGTGCAGGCCGAAACCGACCTCCGAAAGGGTGGTGGGAATGAGCTGGGTCGAGGACAGCGGCCGGTCGATGAAAGCCCATTTCGGAGAATCGTGATCGGTGTTCACCAGCCCAATGGCCGGGAGGACCACGCCCGCCCTGAAATTCAAGGAAGGCGCGAACGCCATGTCAAGGAGGGCGGTCTCCAGGTTGATCTCTTCGGTGCCGTGTTCAAATTCCAGTTCCGAAATGAAACGGATCCGCTGGCTGATCCGGGAAAAGAGAAAGATATTGAAGCGCCGCATCTCCATGGAGAAGCCCTCTGGAACACCAGCCTCGGAAAAGTAATTCGTGTTGCCCTCGAGGTATCCGCCTATGGCCGTCCGTGTATGGGCAAGGGAATCCACCACAAAGGGGCGGTCGTAAATGGGAGCCGCTTTCTCCGCCTGAGCCGAATCCTGACCAACGCTCCGAAGCCCGGCCAAAAGCAAGAAAAAAAGGAAAACGTATCGCATCATTCTTTTCCGTTCAATTGGACAAAAACTGCTTTTTCGTTCTGGGTCGTAGGATAAGAGCGCAAAGGCTGCTCCGCTGGTCCGTTCAACACCTCGCCTTCCAGGGTGAATTCGGACCCGTGGCAGGGACACTGGAGGATCGCCCCCGCTGGTTCCACGGTGCAGCGTTGATGGGTACACAGGAGCAAAAGTGCGCCATGTTCTCCATTCTCCTTTCGGTGAAGCAGGATCGGGGCCCTGGACCGAGCAGCTTCGATAAGGACCAAGCGCTCATCCCCGAAACTGGTCTTCTGCACGATCAAACGGTTCCCGTTGCGCTCATAGGGGACGGACCGGGGCACGGAACAGCCATGGGGCATGCCTGTGAGGGCTGCAAGGACCGAAAGACAGCCCATTTTCCGGAAAAAATCGCGTCTGTCCGGTTTCTCGTCCGCCATTAAAGGGATCTCAGGAATTCGATCAACTGCTCTTTTCCTTCCTCCGATAGCGCTTTATAGGCCTTGCGGCTTGCTTTGGCCTCCCCACCATGGAGCCGAATGGCTTCCTCAAGACTTTCAGCCCGCCCATCGTGCATAAGAAAGACCCGCCCCCCCTGCACATCCTTTTGCAAGCCAAGCCCCCATAAAGGCGGGGTTCGCCATTCGGCTGTAGCAGCACTCCCCTCCTTGTAGCCATCGTCCAATTCCGGTCCCATGTCGTGCATCAAAAGGTCGGTATAAGGGTGGAAGCGCTTTCGGTCCAGTGCCTCGACCGGGGAGGGTCCAGTTTTCATGGTAGCCCGATGGCACTTTTCACAACCGATCCGCTCAAAGACCGAGCCCCCGGCCTCTACGGCCGGATCATCGATATTCCGACGGGGCGGCGCCTTAAGGGTCTTGAGATAAAAGACCACTTTGCGGATCGTCCCCGCCGATATCTCCGGATCGGCCACTCCATCGTCCGCATCCTCCGTGATCGCATGATTCACCGGGTCAACTTGGTCAAAGGGCGAAGTAATACCGATGTCCTCCTTGTAAGCCGTCACCGTCTGATGAGTAAGGTCGATGGTCGCGGCCTTGCGCCCGAAGCGGCCGATGTATTTGCCGCCCGGCTGTTGCTCGTGATAGCGCTCGTCGGGGTCCAGCCAGGGCGGGGCATCGACCAGGTTGACCTCCCCCGATATCCCATCTCCATCGGCATCATTGGGATCGGCCCGTTCAAGGATGGTTTCGTCCTCGAGTGCGGCGAAAAATCCGAGGCCGGTGACGTTCGGAGCGATGAGCTCCGTGCTCTTCACACCATCCGGCAGCTCTTCCGGCTTTGACCCCACTATCGACCGGTTCTGCAATTGGGGGCCGCCGAGCTCAGGGAGGGGGTCCCATTCCCCACTGCTATCGTAACGGCCGAAACGGGTGAGGGCATTCACAGGGCTCCCCTTTCCATCGGCCACATGGCAACTCTCGCAGGAATTCTGCACAAAGATGGGCCCCAAGCCATCTTCTTTGCTGAAGACCTTGGCGAAATCCTCATCCCCCTGAACGTGAAGATCCATTTGGTCCCCCGTAAGCCCTTCAATGGGTTCATCCAAGCGATCCTCGGAAGCCGGGCCGGACGGCATGACCGGGTCACATCCAACCCCGAACAAAAGCGCTGCGAAGAAGAACACCCCCGGGAAAAGCCACTTGTAGGACGGCTTTCGGGCAAAACAGGTGGTCAAGGACATGGCATGGGTTTAGAATTTGGAAATAAATGATTTTTGTCAAAAATAATAAGTTTTTAGACCTATCTAAACTTTAAATGACCGTTATTTAAAATTTTATTTATCCAATTCCTTAAGTTTACCGGGCGTTCTTTCCTTTGGCTTTCGATCCTTAAATTTGACTTTTCTTATCCCCGAAATGAATCGAAGCGCTGCCATCCTCCTGATCGGGGTTCTCCTCTTACACGCATTCGGGACCTTTCCCATCTGGGAAGCCCTGATCGGTCTCCACAAAAAGCAAATGGAGGCTGCTATAGAGCGGGAAAGCGAGCTCCCGGCTGAAAAGGTCCGCGTCTTTGCCCTGGGAGACGCATCCCGGAAGGACGCTCCCCTCCAATGGATCGATGAGCAGGAATTTCGTTACGAGGGTGCCCTCTACGATGTGATCCGGACGGTAGAAAAGAGCGGGCAACGCTACCTGGTGGCTTACCGGGACAGGGAGGAGGAACGAATGGAAGACAGCCGCGACCGGATGAGGCGGATCCGGCACAATGAGAAGGACGGGGCACCGCTGACGGAGACCCACCGGATCCCGGTCCTGCCCCTCGATTATCTCAAGGATCACCCAACCCTCCTACCACCCCCCCATGAAACGCTTGGGAAAAAGAACTTACCAATGTCCCGGGACCCGAGCGGCCAAAACGCCCGACCCCCGGAAGCGCCACCACCCTGCCTGGGCTAACCCTGAACACCATCCATAAAGGGAAGGTCCTTCCTTCCTGAGCCAGGTTCCGGGAAAACCCTACCGGAAGCCGTTCGATCCCTATTGTTCTAAAGAAAAAAGTTTACCCATGTGCACGCATTGGAAATTCATTGCTTGCTTACTGCTATTCCCGTGTATGAACGCCTTTTATGCCCACGGCCAGACGGTCGAGGTAAATGAAATGCAGTCCGGTGACCCCTTGGAATACGTGACCATTCACGGATCACGATCGAAACATTCCACATCCACCGGAGCGGACGGAAAAGCGTCGTTATCGAAGTTCGATGAACAAGACACCCTCACTTTCAGGCTGATGGGGTATCAAAAAAAGAAGGTCCCTTTTTCTGCCCTGAAAAGGAGAGGCTACCAGGTCACCCTGGTCAGTCAACCCCTTGGTCTGGGGGAAGTCGTTGTCTCCGCGAATCGATGGAGACAAAGTGCTTCCAAGATCCCGACCAAGGTCACGAGCATCACCCCCGACGAGCTCGCCTTGCAGAATCCACAAACGGCAGCGGACCTCCTTGATGTGTCCGGGGAGGTCTTTGTGCAGAAAAGCCAACAAGGCGGTGGCAGTCCGATGATCCGTGGATTCGCCACCAACCGGCTCCTCTATACCGTGGATGGCGTGCGCATGAACACGGCCATATTCAGGGGCGGCAATCTTCAGAACGTCATTTCCCTGGACCCCTTCGCCACTGAAAATACCGAAGTGAGTTTCGGGCCCGGGTCGGTGATCTACGGAAGCGATGCGCTCGGCGGGGTAATGGCCTTTGAGACGCTCACGCCTGAATTTTCCCGGGGCGACAGCACCCAGGTAACCGGAAAGGCCGTGACCCGCTATTCCTCGGCGAACAATGAAAGGACGGCCCATTTGGACATCAATGTGGGCTGGGAGAACTGGTCCCTCCTTTCCAGCATCAGTTCCAACGATTACGAGCACCTGAAAATGGGCACGCACGGGCCCGATGCCTACCTCAAGGACGATTACGTGAAGCGGATCGACAGCACGGACCGGGTGATCCGCAACAAGGACCCCGAACTGCAACGGCCCTCGGGTTATTCCCAGATCAACCTGATGCAGAAGGTGCGCTTCCAAAGCAATGAACACTGGGACCTCGAATACGGCTTTCATTATTCTGAGACCTCGGATTACGGGCGCTACGACCGGCACCTTCGCAAGCGGAACGGGGATCCCCGCTATGGACAGTGGGATTACGGGCCTCAGAAGTGGCTGATGCACAACCTGATCGTTACCCACGAGAAGAGCTCGAGATTTTACAACAAGGTGACCGCACGCCTGGCCAAACAGCACTTCGAGGAAAGCCGGATCGACCGGACCTTCGGAGACCCGATCCAGCGGAACCGCATCGAGGACATCGGTGCATGGTCGGGGAACCTCGACTTCACGAAGGCCCTGACCGAGCACAATGAGTTGTTCTACGGCCTGGAGTTCGTTCAGAACGATGTACATTCCACGGCCTTTTTCCGGAACATCAATACAGGGAAGACCCGCGGCGCCCCGACCCGCTATCCCGAAGCCACATGGCGTTCCTACGCGTTCTACCTGACCGACCGCTGGGATCTCACGGAGCAATTCACTCTGCAGGGGGGTGTGCGTTACAACCGCTTCGACGTGGATGCCGAATTCGATACCGCGTTCTACGCGTTCCCCTTTACCGAAGCCCACCTGGAGAACGGGGCACCGACCGGCAAGCTGGGCTTCACCTACCGGCCGAACGATGCATGGGTGATCAAGGGCAAGCTCTCCACCGGTTTCCGCGCACCGAACGTGGATGATGTCGGCAAGGTCTTCGATTCGGAACCAGGCAGCGTTGTGGTCCCGAATTCGGACCTGGGGGCGGAACAATCCTACAATGCCGACCTGGGCATCACGAAAGTCTTCGCCGACCGCGTAAAAATGGACGTGACCTCCTACTATACCCGGCTCCAGAATGCCATGGTCAGGCGTCCATCGACCCTCGGCGGGGCGGATAGCATCATCTACGACGGGGTGAAAAGCGAGGTCCTGGCGATCCAGAACGCGGCCAAGGCCCGGATCGTCGGGGTCCAGGCAGGGCTCGAGGTCCAACTCCCGGAAGGTTTCTA
>CAYVSK010000033.1:0-15730 GCA_964453635.1 uncultured Weeksellaceae bacterium
CTATCAGGCCAGGAATGAAGGGGTGGGGTAGAAGAGAGGAGCTTTTGCTCGTTGCGATCTCGGTCATTGAGGATTGTTTGAAATTTTACTGGGACGGCCATTCGTGAGGCAGGCAAAAAAGGCGCACAAACCATGAGTGAAGAAACAAAAAACCTTAGCAAGGACGATAAAAGGGCGCTTGAGGACCGGATCGTGATGGTGCTCAAGACCGTCTATGACCCGGAGATACCGGTGGATATATTCGAGCTCGGTCTGATCTACGAAGTGGACGTGAAGGACGACGGCCAGGTCTATGTTCAGATGACCCTGACCTCCCCTTCTTGTCCGGTAGCTGAATCCCTGCCGGCAGAGGTCGAGGAGAAGGTCAAGAACGTGCCGGGGGTCAAGGATGTGGAGCTCGAGCTCACCTTCGAGCCGCCCTGGAACAAGGATATGATCAGCGAAGAAGCCCAACTCGAACTCGGACTCCTATGAGCACGCCCACGGAAGAAGAACCCATCCCCAACAAGGTCGAAAAGCGGATGGAAAAAACGGGGACCACGACCCTGAACCTCGACACCTTCCATACCCCCGGGGAACGGGTCCTTTTTGATATGAAGGACCAGCTCTGGCAGGGGATCGCGCTAAAGGAAAAGGATTTCAAACAGTTCATCCGGGATCACGATTGGTCCCAATACCAGGGAAAATTCGTGGCCCTCACCTGTTCCGAGGATGCCATCATTCCCTATTGGGCTTATATGCAGGTGGCGGCCAACTTGTCCGTTCACGCGGCCCAGCTGGTCTTCGGTGACAAAGGGGTGCTCGAGGCTGAACTTTTCCGCAAGGCCATCCACGACGCCATAGATCCGGAGGAATACGCTGGTAAGCGTGTTATTATCAAGGGTTGCGGAGAGGTGGAGGTGCCTGCTTCCGCCTTTGTCGAGATCACCGGGATGTTGGCCCCCTATGCCAAGCAGATCAGCTACGGTGAACCCTGCTCCATGGTGAAGGTCTTTACCAATCGGGGCAGGCAGGAAGGTGGGTAGCTGAGCTGATAGAGGGGTGAGACCGATTCCACGCCCCATATCTGGGAAAGGGCACACATCCCCTCGTCAAGCCCTTTGATCGCCCCGTTCGTAGACGGCACCTCGTTCGTTTGGGTTGAATATTGTTGAACTCATACTCAAACAGGAAATATATATTTTTCACAGTGAAAAATATATATTTTTTTAGAAGCGATACCCCACCCGGAAGTCGAGAAAATCTGCCACTTGAAGGTGGGATTTTAGCCCGAAGCCGGCCTGGACACGATCCGATACCCGGTAGGTCAGGCTAAAGCGTTGATAGACCTTTGAAAGGTCCTTATAGGGCCGAAAAAGATATAGACCGAGCTGTTCGCTGAAACGAAAGCGCCCCAGCAGAAAGGCGTGCCCTGCCAATAAATTGCCCCGGTGATGTTGGAAAGCAGAAGGTTCGTGCCCGTCCAGGCGGATCTTTTCCCGGGCGGCGTGATTCACGATCCATTCACCCCCGATGCGCAAGGCATGTAGGGAGTTTAGGGCATGGTTGTAGAAAACCTGGATGCCGGGAAAAAAGAAGCGTTCATTCGTTCGGTTCAGGGATTTCAATCCCCCGAACCCGTTCACCTCCCATTTCCTTTTTAGATCAAAGGTGTCCGCCCCCGGTTCTTTCCGGTCCGGAAAGGGCTGGGGATCGATCGTGTGGTCCACGCCGATGCTTGCAGTGGGGTAATTGATACCGTTGTTGGGTTTTTCGATCCCTCCGTTGGAGATGTGGTTGTAATTGGCGGAAACGGAAAGTTGCCATTTGGGATGAAGCCTGAAGTTCAATCCCGTTTTGACCTGCAAATAGAAGTTCATGGAGACGCTGTAGGATTGATTTCGGGGATTCTTCTCCGGGTCGTGAGGTCTTGTCAGATAACCGATGCCCGAGGTTCCTTTGACGGAGAGGGACGTTTTATCGCCGAGTTTAAAAAAGGGTTCCGTATAAAGGCTAAATATGTATCCCTCACCCAGGATCCGGGGGTTGTCGAAATTGAAATAGGAGAGCCCGATGCCGGTCCGGGGATAGCACTGGCAGGTGTTCCAGGTACTGAGGTCGTTGTCGTGGATACTGACCCCGAGCTCGAATCCCGTCGGATAGGAATTCCGGATGTGACGGATGTGCTCGGAATGGATGATGATGAAGCCTTGATGGGTCTCAAGGCTGATCACCCGTGGTTCGGGAAGGGAGTCTTCTTCCTCGCCCCCAAGGATAACGCCAGAGGCTGGAAAAGCTGACCTTACGGAAAGTCCGATCATCAAAAGAAGAATGAATGGTCCGTATCGGGGGATGCGCTTCATTTTCATGAAAATTGGAATGAGCGGCTCTTCCCGGCCAATTTATGAATTTCCGTGGAACGGACGCTTCGTTGTTCCTGCTCGCCCCTATATTCGCCTTTACGTTAAGGACCGATGACGGGGATAGGCTTTCATGATCGCAGCTACAGGGCGGTAGGCGTTCTGTTCTTCCTTTTTGTGATGGGGTGTGCCCAGGTCTCTCCCCCGTCCGGAGGTCCCCGGGACAATGCGGCACCGGAACTTGTGCGGGCCGTTCCGGCTGATCGCGCTACCAATTTCAGGGCGGAACGGATCCTGCTGGAATTCGATGAATATATCCGTACCAATGAGTTGTCGCGGAAATTGGTGGTTTCGCCCCCTTTGGAGGAGGACCCCAGGACCAGGCTCAAGGGAAAGACGCTCATCCTCGAGCTTCAGGAGGAGCTTCGGCCGAATACCACCTATACCTTCAATTTTGGCGATGCGATCGAGGATATCACCGAGGGCAATGCCCGCCCTTCCTTTCGTTACGTCGTTTCTACGGGTGAACACGTCGATTCCCTGAGTTTCGGGGGCCGTGTAAAGAATGCCCGAACACGGGAGCCTGAAAGTGGCGTTTTGGTGATGCTTTACAAGGGAAAAGGGGATTCCCTGCCCATTCGTTCAAACCCGTGGTATTTCGGTAAGACCGGCGAAAAAGGGAGCGTCAACATCCCCAATATTGCGGAAGGGGATTATAAGGTCTTTGCTTTGCGGGATGACAATTTCAACTACCGCTACGATCTGCCCGGCGAGTCCATTGGCTTTTTGAAAGAGCGGGTTGCTGTAAAGGCGGATGACTCCGTTGGGCCCACACGGACGATCGCTTTGTTCGAAGAGGGATCGGCCGAACAGTACGTCAGGGATCTTCGCGTGGAACGTGGGGGAAAGCTGACCCTCATCCTTCAAAAGGGGGCGGAAGAAGTTGCTTTGCGTCCGATCGGAGACTTTACGGAAGCGGAGCTCATCGGTGAGAAAAAGCGGGGGTGGGGGGATACCGCTCGCTTCTGGGTCCGAGCCTTCGAGGATTCAGCCACGCTGAAGGCAGAAGTGCGGGTGGCCGATACTGTTGTGGACACGGTAGAGGCCCTGTTGCGGGGAAGGCCGTCCGATGCCGGTCTTGAGCCGCGGACCAACGCAGCCTCCCCATTCGATATCCATGAACCTTTTCGGCTTAAGTTCGCCCATCCCATCTCCAGCTTCGACAGTACTGCCGCCCGATTGCTCGTGGATGGGGATAGCTCGGGGAGGGCCCGGATCGAACGGGTGGAAGGGTCGAGGCGCGCATTCCGGATCCCTTTTCAATGGCGGGATTCCATCGAACACGAGGTTTTGATCCCGAACGGGACCTTTCGGGACCATCGGGGTCTGACGAACGATAGCCTTCGCTTTTCCTTTGAGACACGATATCCGGAATATTACGGTCAAATTACTCTGAACTACGAGCTTCCGGAGAAAAGGGGTAAGCAATACCTCCTCCATCTATTGAAAGGGGACCGGATCGAGGAAAGAAGGATCATCCGCAAAAAAGGTGACAGTACGGTGACATTCCGCGGCCTTGAGCCGGGTGATCACAGCATTGAAGTGATCCAGGACCGGAACGGGAACGGCAGGTGGGATACGGGGGATTACCTTGAAGCTGTTCAACCCGAGCGGGTATGGCGCTATTCAAAGGGCGTGAAGGTTCGTTCCAATTGGGAACTGGATATCACCTGGGAGCTGGAGGAGGGAGACAGGCCTTGATCAGGGCTTATGCATGAATTCCGGATCTTTATCACCCATTCCCGAAATCTTTGTTGAACGGTCTCATAAGCTCCTGATAAAAATTTCTCTGCGTCCTCTTTGGCATCTCTGCAGCTGCTGCGTGAACCCTTTAAGGCCGGACTTCATTTAATCGGTATCCAGGGTAAAGGGGTCCGCCTCCTGGTGGATGGGGAATTTTTCCCGGAATCGTTCCAGTTCTCCCCAGGATAAGGCGACGGTCTCGATGCTTTCCTCATAGGGGTGGGTTTTGCTGATGCCTTCGCCTTTGGGATCGATCACGGCCGAATCCCCAGCATAGGCCAATTCTTTTCCATCCTTTCCCACCCGGTTGACACCGACCACGTAGACCTGGTTCTCGATCGCGCGGGCCCGGAGGAGGGTTCGCCAGGCATTCCTGCGGGGTTCCGGCCAGTTGGCGTTGCAAAGGAGCAGGTCGTGGTCCTGCCGATTTCTCAACCAGACGGGAAAACGGAGGTCGAAGCAGATCGACAACTGGATCCGCCATCCTTTCAGACTGACGATCTTCCGCGTTTGACCCGGTGAATAATACTCCGTTTCACCGGCGAACCTGAAGAGGTGGCGCTTGTCGTAGGTTTCGTGGGACCCCGTGGGAGGCATCCAGACCATGCGGTTGTAGGCATGCCCCTTCTCTGAAGCGATGAAACTCCCGGCCAGAACGGCTCCCGTCTTTTGGGCCTGTTCCCGCATCCAGGACACGGTCGGCCCCTCCTCGGTCTCGGCGAGCTCGGAGCTGTTCATGGAAAAGCCGGTGGTGAACATTTCGGGGAGAAGGATCAGATCGCCCGGGCTCTCGAGCTCATCAAGCTTTTCCCCGAGCATGGCCATATTCTTTTCCTTGTCCTCCCAATAGAGGCTCGTCTGAACGATCGTGACCTGAAGGTCTTCCATGGGTTTCGTGTTTTGAGTCCAGACCGCTCTAAGTGGTCTTCTTCTCCGTCCCTTCCTTGATATGAATATCCCGCTGTGGGAATGGAATGGTGATCCCTTCGCGGTCGAAGGCCTTCTTCACGGTCTCCTTCATGTCGAAATGAAGCCCCCAGAACTCGTCCGTCCGGGTCCATACCCGGATCTTCAGGTTGACGGACGAATCCCCGATCCCATCCATGAGGATCTGGGGTTCGGGCTCCTTGTGAATTCTTTCCTCCCCCTCGATGATCTCGGAGAGGACCTGTTTGGCCCGGTCGATATCGTCCTGATAACCGATGCCGAAGCTGAGGTCGAGGCGGCGGGTGTCGAGCATCGTGTAATTGGTGATGGGATTGTTGGACAGTTGCCCATTGGGGATGTTGATCACCTGGTTCTGTGGTGTGTAGAGGATGGTATAGAAGATCTGGATCTCGTGGACGGTACCGCTCAGCCCGGCCCCTTCGATGTAATCCCCCGTTCTGTAGGGCTTGAGCAGGAGAATGAGGACACCGCCTGCGAAATTGGCCAGGGTTCCCTGAAGGGCAAGCCCGATCGCCAGGCCGGCGGCACCGATGACCGCAATGAAGGAGGTCGTCTCGATCCCGACCATGGAGATCACACTGATCACCAAGAGGATCTTGAGGGTGACCCCAAGGAGGCTCATCAGGAAACTCTTCAAAGAGGGGTCCATGTCCTCCTTGCGGTCCATCACACGCTGGATTCCCTTCAGGAATAACCGAATGGCCCATAATCCCAGGACCAGGACAAGAATGGCGATGATCAGGTCGGGAAGGTACTCTTTAAGGAGGGTGAGGAGGTAGTCCGTGTAGTTTTGCCATTCGTTCATAGGCTACCGAAGATAGTCTTTATATCCGGCTTTGCTCAACAAGGTCGACCCCAGCCCCCTGGTATGTTTGCCAGAAATATTGGTTGGTACGGTATACCGTGATAAAACCGGTATGGCCGATCAGTGTGCGGAGGTATTCAATACCCTTTTCGGCGAGAAGCTCCCTGTCCGAAAGATCATCACAATTAAAAACCCTGGTCTCCAAAAAAGCGAAATTCCGGGACCGTTACAAAATACTTAGGACCGAGCCATGGAATCTGTGGGGGTTTTTCGGAACACCACCATCCGGTTCTCGGGGTGGGGTTGGATCACGTTCACTTTTCCCGGTCCCCCTTCCAGAACGGATACGGCGCGGTCGATCTGGGCTTGCTGGTAGGCTTCCCTCGGCATGATGTTCAGCAGCAGGACGCCGTTCCCCAAAAGCTTGTCCGTGGCTTCTTCGAGAAAGTCTTCCTGGGTGAATTCCTCGGGAACGTGGAGGTCGACGAAGAGGTCCACGACGATCAGGGCATAGCGGTCGTTATTCGAGTTTAAAAAGCTTTCGGCTTCTGCCTGCACGAGGGTCAACTTTTCGTGTTCCGCGAGGCCGAAATAGCGCCGTCCGATCTCCAGAACGACCGGGTCCTTCTCCACGCCCACGATGGAGCGGTCCCATTTCAATTCCCGGTGAATGATGGAAGCCACGCTGCCGGCCCCGAAGCCGAGGATGAGCACCTTTCCGTCCGGAAGCCCTCCTTTTAGGAGGGGATGCCGGAAGCTTTGTTGAAAGACCCGGTGGAGGAGCCCGAAAGAATAATTGGCGTTGGCTGAGTTCAGGATGTAGCGTCCGTTCCAGAGCCAGATCTCCAAAGGCCCGCTCAGTTCGCTTTGGACGGTCTCGATCCGGACGCCCCAAAGGAAGCTTTGCCCGTAACGGGAGATCCTGGAGAGGAGTTTCATGGTTCAGGGTATGGATCGGAAAAAAAGTATCCGATGACAAAGAAAAGGGGATCGATGGGCTGATCCATTGGAAATGCTATGAAAATTAAGTCCCGATCTCGGGTCCGAAAGCCCTCGGGCCGGTTCCCACAGGTATGCGGCCCCTCAATCAAGCCCTCGGCGGGTGCCCTGGAATAGGTGCCCGGATAATAAGAGACCTCACTCAGGCGAATGCCGTTCCCTTGAGGTGACCTTTGGGAAAAGGGCATAAAAGACCCCGGAACTTTCATTGCTCTTATATGGGGTAAAGCAGGTTGGAATCCTGAAAGCACTTGATGCGTGAACCCATCCTTTACCGATGGACTTTATATCGCATTCATGATCTCGGCGGCGCGGTCGAGCGTTTCCTGGTCTTTGGCAAAGCAGAAACGGAGCATCTTTTCATCGACGTTCTTGTGGTAGAAGACGGACACCGGCACGGAGGCGAGCTGGTATTCGTCGATCAGGCGAATGGCCAGGTCGGTGTCCTTTTCATCGGAGATGGCTTGGTAACTGAGTACTTGGAAATAAGTGCCGGCAGCGGGCTGCAGGAGCTCGAAGCGGGAATCTCTGATCGCTTCGTTGAAATAGTCCCGCTTTTCCTGGTAGAATTCGGGGAGCTCCATGTATTCCTCCTTGCTTTCCCGCAAATGGTCGGCCAGGGCGTGTTGAATGGGGGTGTTGGCGCAGAAGACGATGAATTGGTGGGTCTTTCGGAATTCCTTCATGAGGTTGGCCGGGGCCAGGCAATAGCCCATTTTCCAGCCGGTCGTGTGGAAGGTCTTGCCAAAGGAGGAGATCACGAAGGATCGTTCCCGCAGGCCCGGGAATTTGCAGACGCTCTCATGGGTCCGCCCGTCAAAGATCACGTGCTCGTAGACCTCGTCGCTCAGGATCAAAATATTGGAGTTCTTGGTGAGGGCCTCAAGCTGCTGCATGTCTTCCCTGGTGAGCACGCTACCGGTCGGATTGTGGGGGGTGTTGATGATGATCATCCGGGTCTTCCGGTTCACGACCCGGCGGACCTCGTTCCAGTCGATCTTGCTCAGTTCGATGGCCGGTTCGTAACAGTCGTAGGCCGGGGTGAAGATCAGGACCTCGTCGTCCTCCTTGATCATCGAAGTGATCCCAGCATAGAGCGCTTCGGTGGCCCCGGAGGTGACCGTTATCTCGGTCTCCGGATCGTATTCCACGCCGTAAAGGGATTCGGTCTTCTCCGCAATGGCTTCCCTGAGTTTCATGACCCCTGGCATGGGCGCATATTGGTTCCATCCCGCCCGCATGTAGTGTTCCACCCGTTCCAGCAGCTTTTCGGAACAGTGGAAGTTCGGGAATCCCTGGGACAGGTTGACCGCATTTTGTTCCTTGGCCTTGTCCGTCATCACGGCAAAGATCGAGGAACCTTTTTTGGGCAGCTTGGAAGGGACGCTGTTGGGAAATTCAGGCATGGGGTCGATGGGAATTTCGGTTCAGGGGAACAGGGGTCATCCCTCTTCTTTCGGTTCCCCGAGTGATGCTTTTAGGTATTCCCGGTTCAACCGGGCGATGTTGTAAAGGGAGATCTCCTTTGGGCAGCTTTCTGAACAGGCGCCGACATTCGTGCAGTTGCCGAAGCCTTCGAGGTCCATTTGCTGGACCATGTTCTGCACCCGGGATGAAGCTTCGAGTTGCCCTTGGGGGAGCAGAGCGAATTGGGAGACCTTGGCGCCGACGAAGAGCATGGCCGAGGAATTGGGGCAGGCCGCAACACAGGCACCACATCCGATACAAGTGGCTGAATTGAAGGCTTCGTCCGCGTTCTCCTTTTTCACGGGGATGGTGTTGCCGTCCGGTGCTCCGCCGGTGTTCACAGAGATATAGCCCCCGGCGTTGATGATCCGGTCGAAGCCGCTTCGGTCCACGACAAGGTCCTTGAGAACAGGGAAGGCATCCCCCCGGAAAGGTTCCACGTAGATCGTGTCCCCATCGTTAAAGTGGCGCATGTGCAACTGACAGGTGGTGGTCGCCTTTTCCGGGCCGTGGGGGTCCCCGTTGATCACCATACTGCAGGAGCCACAGATCCCTTCGCGACAGTCGTGATCGAAAGCCACAGGGTCTTCGCCGTTTTCTATGAGCCGTTGGTTGAGGACGTCCATCATTTCGAGGAAGGACATGGCGGGGTCGATATCCTGGACTTGGTAGTCGACCATCCGCCCGTTGTCTTCCTGGTGTTGTTGGCGCCAGATCTTGAGGTTGAGCTTCATGATCTTCCTTTATTTGTAACTCCTTTGTTTGAGCTCGACGTTCTCGAAATTGAGCTCTTCCTTGTGCATTTCCGGCTCTGCATCCGCTCCCTTGTGCTCCCATGCCGCTACAAAGGTGAATTCTTCGTCGTTCCGTTTGGCCTCTCCTTCCTCCGTTTGATGCTCTTCCCTGAAGTGTCCCCCACATGATTCCTCACGTTGAAGGGCGTCTTTGCACATAAGCTCGCCCATTTCCAGGAAATCAGCCACGCGGCCGGCTTTTTCCAATTCCTGATTGAATTCATCCGCCCGGCCGGGCACCTTTACATCCTGCCAGAACTCTTCCCGTATGGCGCGAACCTCGGATATGGCCTTTTCAAGCCCTTCTTTGTTCCGGGACATGCCGCAATAGTCCCACATCACCTTGCCGAGCTTTTTGTGGAAGTGATCCACTGGTTTGGACCCTTCGTTCTTGATAAGGCGGTCCAGGCGGTCCTTCACTCCTTTTTCGGCCTGATCGAATGCTTCGTGGTCCGTTCCGATGGGACCGGTCCGGATATCGTCGGCGAGGTAATCGCCAATGGTATAGGGGAGCACGAAGTACCCATCTGCCAGCCCCTGCATCAGGGCGGATGCGCCAAGGCGGTTAGCGCCGTGGTCCGAGAAGTTGGCTTCTCCGATGGCATATAGACCGGGAACGGTGGTCGATAGTTTGTAGTCGACCCACAGTCCGCCCATGATGTAATGAACCGCCGGGTAGATCTTCATGGGGCTTTGATAGGGGTCTTCCCCGGTGATCTTCTGGTACATCTGGAAGAGGTTGCCGTATTTTTCTGAAATGGCCTCTTTGCCCATGCGTTCTATGGCGGATTTGAAATCCAGGTATACGGCGTAGCCTGTGGGGCCGACCCCGTAACCCGCGTCGCATCGTTCCTTGGCTGCCCTGGAAGCCACATCCCTTGGCACGAGATTTCCAAAAGCCGGATAGCGGCGCTCGAGGTAGTAATCCCGGTCCTCCTCGGGGATGTCCTGAGGCGCCCGTTGATCGTCCTTGTCCTTGGGTACCCACACGCGCCCGTCGTTGCGGAGGGACTCCGACATGAGGGTCAGTTTGGACTGGTAATCGCCCGATACCGGGATGCAGGTGGGGTGGATCTGACTGAAGCAGGGATTGCCGAAAAAGGCGCCTTTTTTGTGGGCCTTCCAGGCGGCGGTCACGTTGGACCCCATGGCATTGGTCGACAGGAAATAAATGTTCCCGTATCCCCCACTGGCGATGACCACTGCGTGGGCGGAATGGCGTTCGATCTTGCCGGACACCAGGTCCCTGGCGATGATGCCCCGCGCCTTTCCATCCACCATTACCACATCGAGCATCTCGTGGCGGTTGTACATCTGTATCTGGCCCTTCTGGATCTGGCGGGCCATAGCCGAGTAGCAGCCCAGGAGGAGTTGTTGTCCGGTCTGGCCTCGCGCATAAAAAGTGCGTTGGACCTGCACACCCCCGAAGGATCGGTTGGCGAGTTGGCCTCCGTATTCCCGTGCAAAAGGGACGCCCTGGGCCACACACTGGTCGATGATGTTGGTGGAGACCTCTGCCAGACGGTGCACGTTGGCTTCGCGTGAGCGGTAGTCACCGCCCTTGACCGTATCGTAGAAAAGGCGATAAACGCTGTCCCCGTCGTTCTGATAATTCTTGGCCGCGTTGATACCCCCCTGTGCAGCGATGGAGTGGGCCCGACGGGGGGAGTCCTGAAAGCAGAAGCTTTTCACGTTGTATCCCAGTGCAGCGAGGGTGGCAGAAGCAGAGCCTCCGGCAAGTCCGGTCCCGACAACGATCACGTCGATGTTCCGTTTATTTGCCGGGCTTACCAAGCGGCATTTGGACTTGAAGGATTCCCATTTCTCGTCAATGGAGCCTTCGGGTATTTGGCTGTCAAGTTTTGTCATGACTGCTTGTCTTTCAGTTCCATATCATTGTGCGAGAAAAAAGTAGATCGGGATGGAGGCAAAGCCTGCGCAAAAAATGATCGCAAAGACCGTCCCCAGCCCCTTGATGAAGGGGGTGTATTTGTTATGTCTCAGGCCGAGGGACTGGAAGGCCGATTGGAAGCCGTGATTCAAGTGAAGCGCCACAGAGATCATGGCGATCACATAGATCAGCGTGTACCACCATTGTTCAAAGGCTGTTCGCACTTCCATATACAGGGAGTCGGGTTCCCCGAAACGGGCCTCGAACCAGAAATTGGAGAGGTGTAGGACCAGGAAGGCGAGGAGGACCAGTCCGCTGTATTTCATACTGCGGGCGTACATGGATCCAGCTTTGGACCCCTTGCTCGGGGGATAAGCGTATTTGGTCTTTCGTGCCTTCCGGTTCTGGATGGTCAGAACGATGCCATCGATGATGTGAAAAATGATCGCAGCGAAGAGTACGATCTCCATGGCCCGGATGAAGGGATTGCTCCCCATGAATTCTGCGTATGCGTTGAAGGTCTCCTCTCCCACAAAGAGCAGAAAGTTCCCGCTCAGGTGCTCCACGAGGAATATCCAGAGGAACAATCCCGTGATCCCCATGAGGTATTTTCGGGCCAGGGATGAGCCGATCAATCCTTTGTTCTCCATGGTCTTCGCTTTTGTTTCCGGTCCCGTCGCTCGGGTATCCGGATCACAAATGTAAAGGGGTTGGCCTGCTTTATCAAACGGACCCGAAATTATTTATAATATCGCATCGGATCACACAAAATCCCAAGCCATGCGCTACGAACCCATCGATTCGTCCCTTTTTGAGCGAAACCGAAAACGCTTCACCCAGATGCTGCCCGCCGGGTCGGTCGCGATCTTCAATGCCAACGATCCGATGCCGACGAATGCGGATATGACCCTGCCTTTCCGGCAAAACAACGATCTTTTTCACCTTTCCGGTATCGATCAGGAGGAGACGATCCTTGTGCTTTTTCCCGATGCATTCTATGAGAAATACCGGGAGATCCTTTTTCTAAAGGAGACCAGTGAGGAGATCGCCATTTGGGAAGGGCAAAAGCTCTCCCGCGAGGAGGCCCGCAAGGTATCCGGGGTCGACAACGTTCAATGGTTGTCCCGTTTCGAGGGCATCCTTCGCGAGATCATGGACGAGGCGGAGCATGTTTTCCTCGATACCAATGAGCACCTGCGGGCCGATGATGTGGTCGAGACCCGCGATGACCGGTTCCGGAAATGGATCCAATACCGTTACCCGCTCCATGATTATCGGCGTAGTGCTCCCCTGATGCGCGATATACGTGTGGTCAAGGATGACCTCGAAGTCGACCTGCTCAGCAAGGCCTGTAAGATCACCGAAAAAGGGTTCCGCCGGATACTTCCGCTTTTCAAGCCCGGGATCAAGGAATTCGAGATCGAAGCGGAACTGCTCCATGAGTTCATGCGCGAACAGTCCAGAGGATTTCCCTACGAGCCCATTGTGGCTTCGGGCTCCAATGCTTGTATCCTGCATTATACGGATAACAACGATGAATGCCGGGAGGGGGAATTGGTCCTCATGGACTTCGGGGCCGAGTATGCGAATTACGCCTCCGATATGACCCGCTGTGTTCCCGTGAACGGGCGCTTCAGTGAGCGTCAGAAGGCGGTCTATCAAGCCGTGAGAAGGGTTCAGAAGGAGGCTTTGGACATGCTCAGGCCAGGCACCTACCTCGATGAATACCAGAAAGAAGTGGGAAAGCTCGTAGAAACTGAGCTCATCGCTCTCGGCTTATTGGACAAAAAGGACGTCGAAAAACAGGATGATGAAGCCCCCCTTTACAAGAAGTTCTTCATGCACGGGACTTCCCATCACATTGGTCTCGATGTACACGATGTGGGTGCCAAGCGGCAACCCCTGAAGGAGGGCATGGTCCTTACCTGTGAGCCGGGCATCTATATCAGGGAAGAGGGGATCGGCGTACGATTGGAGAACGATGTGGTCGTGACCGATGGGGCTCCGAAAGACCTCATGGGGGATATTCCCATTGAGGTGGAAGAGATCGAGGACCTTATGAATCAATGAAAAAGCTCATTCGTTCCCGATCCGGATCTTTTGTTTCACGATCTTTTCCCCGTCAAGGACCAGCAAGAGGTATTCTCCCTCCTGGAACCCTGAAATGTCTACTTCCGTGGTCGGATTGTCCAGAGTGCCTGTCCGCATGACCTTGCCATTGAGGTCACAGATGTCGAAGATCGCCCGATCGGTATAGGGTTCGTATTCAAGTCGAAGCGAATGGTCCTCCTGCTTTATACTTAAAGCCTTCATAATGTTGGGGTCTTGGCGGAACGGTATGGACAGAGAGAAGATGAACAAGGTCGCTTTCGGGTCATTCTTTGTTCGTTAGAAGTTGATCTGCGCATTAAAGGCCCGTCCCTTTCGTTCTATGCATTCAAATTCAGGCCATTTTCTACGATGGCCGGGCTCGATTTCGGTTTTTCTGCCCCATTTGGTCTAATGGTATGGGCATTATATCTTACGTTATCAAACGGGGTTGAGGTTGCAAAAAATGCTTAAAAAGTAACTAAGCCAGCCCCTTTTTCATCGAAATAGAGCATGCATTGGTCTAAAAACCACAAAAAGCCCCTTTTTTTATTCCTTTTCCGAATAATTGTTTGGTAGAATAAGGCTGCGAGGAATGGTCTATTTCCTGATAAAATGAGATATAAAAATGGAGAATTGCATCCCGGAAGGATAGAAAAAGAATTTTTTCCCAAATGCATGAGCCGGATAAGTGCCTTTGATCAGCCCTGGAAAAAGCGATCAGTGTTTTGGTCTGATATTCCTAAATTTGCAGAGAACGGGGTTGAAGGAAGGGATCTCCCCCTACGTAATAACCGATAAAAACGACCGGAACACAAAATATCGTTCAATATGGATGCATTCCAGCAAGTACCGAAGGCCAAGAACGAACCCGTGAAGAGCTATGCCCCTGGTTCGCCGGAAAGGAAGGAGCTCAAGGCCAAATTGAAAGAACTATATGGGCAGAAACTCGATATTCCCATGGTCATCGGTGGGGAACAGGTCCGAACCGATGACACGCGGGATCTTGTCCCCCCGCACGATCATCGGAATCCCATTGCCCAATGCCATTGGGGGGATGGCTCGCACGTTCAGCAAGCCGTTGATGCTGCGCTCGAAGCCAAGGCTGACTGGGCGGCCACGCCTTGGCAAGAACGGGCTGCTATCTTCCTGAAGGCCGCTGATCTGCTGGCCGGTCCTTACCGGGCCGAGATCAATGCCGCCACCATGATCGGGCAGTCCAAGAATCCGCATCAGGCTGAGATCGAGGCGTGTTGTGAAGCCTGTGATTTCCTGCGCTTCAATGCCGAGTACATGACCGAGATCTACAAGGATCAGCCCTATTCCCCGGATGGCATATGGAACCGGATGGAATATCGCCCGCTCGAGGGCTTCATTTTTGCGATCACCCCCTTCAACTTTACTGCGATCTCTCTGAACCTACCGACTGCGCCGGCCATGATGGGCAATACGGTGGTCTGGAAGCCCAACCCGAACCAGATCTATTCCGCCCGGGTGCTCATTAAGGTGCTTCAGGAAGCGGGATTACCCGATGGCGTGATCAATCTGATATACACGGATGGTCCCGATGCTGGTGATGTCATTTTCGATCATCCGGAATTCGCTGGACTTCATTTTACCGGTTCCACCGCGATATTCAAAGAGCTCTGGAAGATGGTCGGGCAGAATATCGATAAATACAAATACTATCCGCGCGTGGTCGGGGAAACCGGTGGTAAGGACTTCATTATAGCGCACAAAACCGCTAAAGCGGAACAAGTGGCTACTGCCATCTCCAGGGGTGCGTTTGAATTCCAGGGGCAGAAATGTTCCGCCGCTTCGCGCGCTTATATTCCCTCCAACATATGGCCGGATGTCAAGGAGCAGGTCCTGGCGGATGTGAAGTCCTTTAAGGTCGGCCCCCCCGAAGATTTCACCAATTTCGTGAATGCCGTGATCGACAGGGCTGCTTTCGATAAGATCAAGGGATACCTCGATCATGCCCGCGATCACGATCATGCTGAGTTCCTGATCGGTGGGGGCTATGACGATTCCAAAGGATATTACATCGAGCCTACCGTGATCCTCACGACCGACCCTCACTTCAAGACCATGGAGGAGGAGATCTTCGGCCCGGTCATCACCATTTATGTTTACGATCCCGACCGTTACGAGGAGATGCTGGAGACGCTCGACCAGACCTCGAAGTATGCCCTTACCGGTTCCGTTTTCAGTCAGGACCGCTACATGATCAACATGGCCCTCGATAAGTTGCGGAACGCGGCGGGGAACTTCTACATCAACGACAAGCCGACCGGTTCCGTGGTGGGGCAACAACCGTTTGGCGGGGCTCGTGGTTCCGGCACGAACGACAAGGCCGGCTCCTACATCAACTTGCTTCGTTGGGTCTCCTCCAGGGCCATCAAGGAGAACTTCGTGCCCCCGACGGATTACCGCTATCCCTTCATGGAGGAAGAGGAGGAGAAAAAAGCCGAGGAAATGGTCGGGAAGTGAAAGGGGAGGCTCCCTCCATTGCTCCCTTTATAGGCGTGATCCAATAGGGTCCTATAGGCGTGACGCTGCTTTGAATGTAGGAAGGGTCGCTTAGGAGCTGTTT
>CAYVSK010000033.1:15740-27496 GCA_964453635.1 uncultured Weeksellaceae bacterium
AGGTTATGGTCATGTGGATGTGCACGTCCCTTCCCGGGCTTAAGGCGTATCCTTTGTAGGTGTCCAGGAATTCCCGGTACCCCAGGTCGGTCAGGTTGTGGATGTTCACATCAAAGGTGACGGGTTCCTCCCGGAACAGTTCAAGATCGAAGCCGAAACCCGCGTTTAGTAGGGTGTAAGGGGCCGTTGAGGCCACCCCGAAGGATCTTTCCCGATCGAATTGCCAAAAGGGTTCGAAGCGGCCTGCTGCCTCCTTTTTGAAGGCATGGTCGACCCCGCTCTTGACGTAGATCCTTTCAAATCCTTTCCAATTCCTGGTGGTCCAGCGCAGCTCACCGGAGATCCGTGTAGCCGGTAACAAGGGGAGGGGCTGGCCGCTCTCTTTGTTCTCTCCTTTTACGGTCTCAAAGGAGCCGGATATACCGAGCCATTCCCAGGGATGGGTGTCGAATCCTACATGGCCTCCTCTTAGCACTGCATTGCCTTGAACTGTTCGCATGATCGGTGGTCCGTTCTGGCCTTTGAAGGTGCCCGTGTTCACCATGTAGGTGTAATTTCTGATCCGGTTGTGATAAACGGTGGCCCTGGCTTTCGAGTGTTCACTTTTCCATTTGATGGAGAGGTCTTTATTGAGGGAAGTCTCTGGTGAAAGGTCGGGATCACCGGTCTGGAAGGCCGCTACACCCCCATGAACCCCGTGAACATGCAGATCGAAAAAGGAAGGTGCACGGAATCCCCTTGCCAGGTTCCCTGCGAGTGAAAGCTTCGGGAGAAGAGCATAGTTTACCCCGAGCGAAGCACTGAAGATATCATAGCTCTGTCGAAGGTCTTCCATGGTCTCCCCTTTGCTCGTATCCGGGAGTTTTAAGCGGGTTGATGGTTCCGCTTTCTGTTCCTGGCGATCGTAACGAAGGCCGGCTGCGATGTTCCATTTTCCCCGATCGTATTGTTCAAATGCAAAAACCCCCAGGTTTTTGACGGTTCCCGATGGAACGAGAAGGACGCCCGTTCCCCTGGAATCCTGTTCCTGAAACTTGAGCTCCGTTCCCAATTTGCCGGAGAAATATCCGGTATGCTCATGTTTTAGCTGCACCCTTCCGGTGTAGGTTTGAAGCAGGATATCCGTCCAGGCGTTCTCTTTTTGGGGGATCTCGTCCCTGGTCTTTCCGGGCTTATTGGATAGGCGGGTGTTCCTGAGATAAGAGAGGTCCGGCTGCAGTTGCCATTTTTCGTTCAACCGGATCTTTCCGCTCCATCGGAGAACATCGTTCGTAAGTGCCTGTCCTAGCCCTTCCCCGTTTGGCAGGAGAAAATTGTGGGCATTGTCCCACCTTGTATAATGGAGCGAATAGCGGTTTTGCTGCCCTTGGTATCCGATCCCGGCATGACCGTTGAGTTGTTGGTGGTCGGTATGGGGGAGTTCCCCGGTGAATTTGGGATCGGAATTTTTCCCGGTCTCTCTTGCGGTTGCTATATCAGGGGTTCTGATGTTCCCGCCTTCCCGATATACCGCGATCGCAGTAGCTCCCCAGTTGCCGGCCGATCCACTGAGCCTTGCTCCACTGGTCCATTCATCATTGTTTGAATGGTAACCGCCCAGGACACGGCCCTGGATCGATCCCTTTCCGGAATCGGAATGGGGGAGCTCCGGTGAGAGGATATTGACGGCCCCACCAAGGGCATCCGAACCGTAGAGGATGCTCGAGGGGCCCTGGACCACCTCGATGCGCTTGGCCGTGAACGGGTCCACATTGGGCATATGACGCACCCCGAATTGTTGAAAATCCATGGGGATGCCTTCCATCAGGACGCGGATCCGGTTCCCGCTCAAACCCCTGATCACCGGTTTCCCACTATGACCGCCCGTGGAAATGCTGTTCACGCCGGGAAGCTCTTGAACGGTCTCTCCGAGTGAAGCTTTTTGTTTTTCCAGTTTCTCCCTTTCCGCGATCGCATCGACATTGGTGGGTGTATGGATCGGGTCCATGGCCTTGGGAGTCCCGGTGATAACGAGTTCCTCGAGGGGCTGGTCCGATCGTTTCAGGGTGATATTCAGGTTTCGGGTCTTACCTGCCTGAATGGTGATCTCTCGCCGGACCTTCTCGAAGCCGAGCTTGGAGAATCGGAACTGGTGTTCTCCTGGTGGGATACCTGTCAATTCAAAGGTTCCGTCCATTGCACTGGCGGTTCCGATGGGGTTGCCTTCCAGGCTGATGTTGACGAAGGGTTCCGGCTTACCGGTCGAATCCTGGACCATTCCGGTGAGGGTCCCGGTTTTTCCCTGAGCCCCGGCGAGAGCCGTGGTCAACAGAAAAAGGATGATGGTTATAGAGCCTGGGGTCGCCTGCCTGGAGATCTTGGCTCTGGTCCTGTTCGGGCGGTCCATCGCCATAGAAACAAATTTTATACCGTCTGATGGAAGTGCAACGGTGTTGCAAATATGTAAAAAAATGCAACAGTGTTGCAAATAAATTCAGGCGATGATCTTAGGTGAAGGTCGAAGGTTTCGGATCGGTGGTAACGGAAGGGATCGAAGGGCTTTACGTGCCTGGGTCGGATCGTGCTATTCGGATGGTCGAAGAAAAGGGAATCGAAAATAGCAAGGCAGTCCCGCTACTATGCTGAGGCCTTCTAAAGGGACTGTCCGGCGATCGCGCAAATGCGCTCCAGGTACTGTTGGTCCACTTCGGAGAAGCTGGCCAGCTTGATGGAGTCGATGTCCAGGACGGCCCGGATCCTTCCTTCCTTATCGAAAACGGGGAGCACGATCTCGGAGCGTGAAAAGTCGCTGCAGGCGATGTGTCCGGGGAATTCGTCCACATCATCGACGATCACGGTCTCTTCTCTTTCCCAGCAGGTCCCGCAAACGCCCTTGCCTTTTTGGATCCGGGTACAGGCGATCGGTCCCTGGAAAGGGCCGAGGACCAATTCTCCCTCTTTGATGATGTAAAAGCCCACGAAGAGGTACTCCATGGTGTATTTGATAGCGGCGGATATATTGGCCAGGTTTGCGATCGTATCGCTCTCTCCGCTGACCAGGGATTCCATTTGCGGAAGGAGGGCTTCGTACTTCTCCGCTTTGCTTTTCGTACGTGGTATTTGTAATTCCTCTGCCATGATCGGATTCAATATAAAAAGCATTTTTTACATCCGATCAATGATTCGATGAAAAGATGCTTTGTTGGGATCTATTGCTACGATCGATCGACGAACTTTTGATCGCTATTTGTGTGGAGTTTCTTTCGGGCACTATACGGAGCCCGCTTACGCTTCGTGACCCGCTTAAAGGACTTCTTTTTCGCGAAAGGGGCGGGAACCGTTCTTCTTTTTTTAATTTGATCCGTTGTTGACAAAAGGATAAGGAATGGAAAGCATATCCAATTATATCGAGGGGCGATCGGTATCTCCGGAAAGCGGGGCTTATCTGGACAATTATCAGCCTGATACCGGCGCGGTTTACGGCAAGATCCCCGATTCGGGAGCGACCGATGTAGAGTGGGCTGTTCAAGCCGCCAAAAATGCCTACCCCGATTGGTCCGGAATGCCGCTTGAGGACCGCTCCCGCTTGCTCATGAAGTTGTCCGAGCGTATCGAGGAAAACCTGGACCGTTTGGCCGAAGCCGAATCCCGGGATACTGGGAAGCCCTTGTGGCTCGCGCGGAAAGTTGATATCCCGCGGGCTGCTCAGAATTTCCGTTTCTTCGCCACCGGGCTTGTCCATTTTGCCTCCGAAGCCCATGAGACGGTCGGTCTGGCCATCAACTACACCCTCCGTCGACCGCTCGGGGTGGTGGGTTGTATCTCGCCCTGGAACCTTCCCCTCTATCTCTTTACCTGGAAGATCGCCCCTGCTTTGGCCGCTGGGAACTGCGTTGTGGCAAAGCCTTCCGAGGTCACTCCTGTGAGTGCTTATCTTCTCTCCGAGTTGTGCCAGGAGATTGGGTTCCCATCCGGCGTTCTCAATATCGTACACGGAACGGGGGAGAACGTAGGATCCCCCATAACGGAGCATCCGGATATCAAGGGTATCGCTTTCACCGGTGGTACGAAGACCGGTGCTTCGATCGCTGCAAAGGCCGCTCCCATGTTCAAAAAGTTGTCCCTGGAAATGGGGGGCAAGAACCCCAATATCATTTTTTCGGATTGCGACCGGGAGGCGACCATCCGATCCGCTGTTCGTTCCGCTTTTAGCAATCAGGGGGAGATCTGTCTGTGTGGTTCGAGGATCTTCGTTCAACGGGAATTTTACGAGGAATTCCGCGAAGCTTTTGTCGAGCGGACCAAAGAATTAAAAGTGGGGGATCCGGCTCGCAATGATGTGGACCTCGGGGCCATCGTATCGAAAGCCCATTACGACAAGATCCTCGGGCATATTGAAGGGGCCGTAAAAGAAGGGGGTACCGTTCTGACGGGCGGTCACGCCGTTCAGCCTGAGGGGGATCAGGCGAATGGGTGGTTCATCCGGCCCACCGTGATCGAGGGTTTACCCAATGCCTGTGCGACCAATCAGGAAGAGATCTTCGGCCCGGTAGCAACGCTGATCCCCTTCGATACCGAAGATGAAGCCCTTGAAATGGCCAACGGTGTTCAATACGGGCTTTCGGGAACGATCTGGACGAGGGATCTGGACAAGGCGCATCGTGTTGCAAGTCATCTGGAGGCCGGCATTATTTGGATCAATTGTTGGTTGTTGCGTGACCTCCGCACACCCTTCGGGGGCATGAAAGCTTCGGGCATTGGAAGAGAAGGGGGCTGGGAGGCTTTCCGTTTCTTTACGGAGCCCAAGAACGTATGTGTCCGTATTCGTTGAATCCCTCTCAGGAACGGGGCCGGATCATTCCCCGAGCTCGTACTCCACGCCCTTGAGGGCATCGAGTTTTTGGAGGACCGCGTTCTCGAGGGGGATGCCGTACTGTTTTGAAGGCATATCCACGGCCATTTTCCTGTCGAGGGGGTCGAAAAGGCGGAACCTGACCTGGCAGGGGCCGTTTTCCCCGTTCGTCCTTTCCATGAGTCCTTCCAACTGATCCATGACCTCAGGATTCACCTCATTGTACGGCATCTTCAGGGTCACCGAGCGAATGAATTTCTCGCGTGCTTCTGACAGGAGGCACAGTTGACCCACCTTGCACTCGACCTCCTCCTCGTTCTTGTAATGGGCTTGTACTTTGCCCTCGATAAAGAGGTAATTGTTCATCGTGAGCAAGTGTTGGGCCTTGTTGTAATCATCACCAAAGATCACGAACCGGTAGCTATCCGTATAGTCCGCCACCTCAAAGACCCCGAATGGGTTTCCCTTCTTGGAGGTCTTATGGGCAAAATCGATAACGACGCCGGCCACTTTAAAGGACTGACCGATCTGGTCATGGGTTAAGGCATTCAGCTGATCGAGGTTGTGGGTACAAAGTCCTTCGATCACGAACTTGTGATCGTCGAGGGGATGTCCGCTGATGTAGACACCCACGATCTCTTTTTCCCGGTTCAGTTCGTCGAGTGTGTTCCAGGGTTCACAGGCCGGCAGGGGCGGTTCCGGGATCCCGGTCCCTTCGGGTGCATCATCGAAAAGGGAAGCCTGAGCTGCATTCCGGTTCTCCTGGTCGTTGACGCCATATTTGACCAGCTTGTCCAGGAAATTGGGCTCGTTCTCCTTTTCCCGGAAAAAGAACTGGGCGCGGTGATGGTCGCCGAGGGAATCGAAGGCACCGGCCAGTACGAGGCTTTCAAGGGATTTTTTATTGGCCCGGCGCAGGTCGACCCGTTTTACGAGGTCGAAGACCGATGTATAGGGACCATTGGCTTCCCTTTCCTCGACAATGGCTTCAACGGCGCCTTGACCGACCCCTTTCAGGGCGCCGAGGCCGAAGCGGATCTCCCCCTGGTCGTTTACCACGAACTTGTACTCACTTTCGTTCACATCCGGTCCGAGCACCGAGATTCCCATCCGGCGGGCCTCTTCCATGAAAAAGCTCACTTTCTTGATGTCGCTCATGTTGTGGGTGAGCACGGATGACATGTACGCGGCGGGATAATTGGCCTTGAAGTACCCCGTTCTGTAAGCCACAACGGAATAAGCCGTGGAGTGGGACCGGTTAAAGCCATACTCGGCGAACTTGAGCATGGTCTGAAAGACCTCTTCGGCTTTTTCCGCGTCGATCCCGTTTTCCTTGGCCCCCTCGATGAATTCGCCCTGCAGTTTCTGCATCACGTCCATCTTCTTCTTGCCCATTGCCCTTCTCAGAATGTCTGCTTTGCCCAGGCTAAAGCCTGCCATGACCTGCGCGGCCTGCATGATCTGTTCCTGATAGACCATGATCCCGTAGGTGTCTTTCAGGATGTCCTCCAAAAGGGAATGGGGGTAGCTTACCTCCTCTTTTCCGTGCTTCCGGCGGATGAAAGTCTCGATGAACTGCATTGGCCCGGGGCGGTAAAGGGCATTCATGGCGATCAGGTCCTCGATGTTGTTGGGCTGGAGCATCCGGAGGTTCTTCTGCATTCCCTCCGACTCGAACTGGAAGGTGCCGTTGGTCTCCCCGTTCTTGTAAAGGTTGAAGGTATTCTCATCATCGAGGGGCACCTGGGTGGGGTCGATCTCGATGCCCTGGGTCTTTTTCACGTTGAGAGCGGCATCCTTGATAATAGAGAGGGTCTTGAGGCCGAGGAAGTCCATCTTCAACATCCCGGCATCTTCTACCACAGCGTTGTCAAACTGGGTAATGGGGAGCTCCGAGTCCTTGGAAACGGCCACGGGGATGTGTTCTTTGATGTCATCCGGGGCAATGATCACTCCGCAAGCGTGAAGGCCCGTATTGCGGACCGACCCCTCGATGACCCGGGCTTGTTGGATGGTCTCGGCTTCTTTGCCCTCGCTTTCGGCCAGTTCCTTGAATTGCCTGATCCGTTCCACATCGTCCTGGCCCATCTTTTGACCGAGCTCCTCGATGTCGGTATTGAAGATCTTTTCCAGGGTCATGCCGTCGGGCAGGAGTTTGGCCACCCGGTCCGTTTCCTGAAGGGGGAGGTCGAGGACCCGCCCCACATCACGGATAGAGGATTTGGCCGCCATGGTCCCGTAGGTAACGATCTGAGCCACTTTTTCGGCCCCGTATTCATCGACCACGTATTGGAGGATCCGCCCCCGCCCTTCATCATCGAAGTCGATATCGATGTCGGGCATGGTCACCCGTTCCGGATTGAGGAAGCGCTCGAAGAGTAGTTTGTATTGGATGGGCTCGATATCCGTGATCCCGAGGGCGTAAGCCACGGCCGAGCCCGCTGCGGAACCCCGCCCGGGTCCCACATCTACCCCGTTTTTCCGGGCATAAGTGGTGAAATCCTGCACGATGAGAAAATAGCCGGGAAATCCCATGTTCTCGATGATCGCGAGCTCGTGGTCGAGTCGTTCCCGGACTTCCTCCGTGATCGCCTCATAACGTTTTTCCGCACCCTGGTAGGTCAGGTGCCGCAGATATTCGTTCTGGTCGCTGAAACCTTCGGGGATGGGATAGTGGGGAAGGAGGATGTCCCGTTCGAGGTCGTATTCCTCCACCTTCTCGACCACTTCGTTGGTGTTCTTGATGGCCTCCGGGATATCGGAGAATAGTGCTTTCATCTCCGCCTGAGGCTTGAAATAATAGCTGTCATTGGGGAAGCCGAAACGATAGCCCCTTCCCTGACCAATGGGGGTGGATTGGAGTTCGCCCTCGTCGATGCAGAGCAGGATGTCGTGTGCATTGGCATCCGCCTGGTCGAGGTAGTAGACGTTGTTGGCGGCGATCACCTTGACGTCGTACTTGTCCGCGAAGCGCAAAAGGACCTCGTTGACCCTCCGCTCTTCTTCGAGGTCGTGGCGCATGAGCTCGACGTAGAAGTCCGCCCCGAAGGCATCGTGCCACCATTTAAAAGCCTCTTCCGCTTGATGCTCACCCACGTTCAGGATCAGGTCGGGTACCTCTCCCTTTAATCCGCCAGTGGTGGTTATTAGTCCTTCCTTGTATTCGAGGAGGAGGGGGCGGTCGATGCGGGGGTATTGGGCATAGTAGCCCTCCAGGTACCCGTAGGACGAGAGTTTGGCAAGGTTGTGGTACCCGGCTTTGTCCTTGGCGAGAAAGACCTGGCGGGAGCGTCGGTCCTTGTTCTCCTTGGTGAACTTCTTTTTGTGGCGGTCTTCTGTAAGGTAGCACTCACAGCCTATGATGGGTTTGACCCCGTTCTCCTTGGCCGCTTTCACGAAGTTGAAGGCCGCGAACATATTGCCGTGATCGGTTAACGCTACCCCGGGCATACCGTCCTCGGCGGCTTTTTTGCAAAGCCCTTCTACACTGGCCGTGCTCTGGAGAATGGAGAATTGGGAATGGCAATGGAGATGGCTGAAAGGAACCTCCTTTAAATGGTCCGGGATCGCCTGCCCTTGGGGCCGATCATCCCGTTCGGTCCTTTCTTCCGCCTTTTCTCCGACGGTGGGTTGGACAATATTGTCGGTCTTTTGTCGCAGGCCCTCGATCACCTCCTTTTCGCCCCCCGTATTCCGGATGCTGAGCACTTCCCTTCTGAGCAGTTCAAGGAAACAACGGGCCGTAGCTTCGACATCTGCTGCGGCGTTGTGGGCTTCTTCGAACCCTTCATCGAAGAGTTTGTGATGAAGTTCGTCGAGGTTGGGCCATTTGTAATCCTTGCCCTTTCCGCCGGGGATCCTGCAGAAATCGGTCGACTCCTTCTTGGTACAGATGCGGCTTATTTCCCACAAAATGGTGTCCTTGCCCGTCCGATGATATTCGGCACCAAGGATCTTTTCATCGAACTCGATGTTGTGGGCGATCAGGTGTTGGGTGGCCCGTAGGTCCTCTTCAAAAACGTCGAGGACGGTCTCGAGGGAATAACCTTCGCGTTCGGCCCGCTCGGTGGAGATGCCGTGGACCTTTTCGGAATTGAAGGGGATGGTGAATCCATCCGGTTTGACAATGTAATTGCGGGCCGCGACCAGGTTCCCTTTCTCGTCGTGTGTTTGCCAGGCGAGTTGGACCAGGCGAGGCCAATTCCCCACATCGGTCACAGGTGCCTTGTAATTCTGTGGTAAGCCAGTTGTCTCGGTATCGAATATTAAGTACATGGAAGCAAATGATCCTTTTCAGTGCAGATAGAATGGGACCCGGGTTGGCTGGAAGGAGGCAGGTCCGTTCCACCATAAGAACGGGCGGCTGAGCCCTTGGATCCCTTCCCTCCAAAAATAAGGATCCCCTTTGGTCTCCCGTATACAGAAAATTTACAAAGACTTTTTGAAAACTTGTGGATATCTTGTTGATCAAATGTTGATCCTTGTTTCGCCTTTGCGGTCTTACCTTCGGACGTCAATGGATGTACCCAACCCCTTTTTTTGATAAAAGCGTTCTTGCGAGCGCTGGTCTTGGCCTGGGATCCGTTCCCGCTCATCCGTAGTGTCGGAGGCCCCCGAAAAAAGGGATGCTGAAACCTGCAAAGACCATTGGAACGCGCATTAAAATGGACAATGAAATGAACGGCCCCGCACTTTATCGTTCTTGTTTTGGTATCATGCTCACCCTCTTTTTAAGTTGTCAATCCGGTGGGGAAAAGGGACCCGGAGGGAACGGGAACGATGAGCCTCCTGAAGTAAGCTCCGAGTTCAAGGATTATTGGTATCAGGGAAAGGCCGAGATCGCCCGCTTTGAACTTAAGCAAGCCCGCTATGGGGAAATGCGGAAGGGGGATGTCGTGATGGTCTTTGTTACCGAGCCTTTTCTCACCGAGACCCAGGTAAAACGGGAGAAAGCGGCAAACGAGCCGTCCACTTCCGTCCTCAAATTGAACTTTGTACGGGATTTCACCACCGGCATCTACGATTACAACATGATGACCTCCACCTTCCTCCCGGTGGATCGCGAGAAGTACCCGCACGCTTTGAAGGTGTCGACCTCTTCTCAGGAGTGGTGTGGCCATTCTTATGTGCAGCTCAATTACCGGAAAGGGAACTATCAATTGCAGGAACATTCTTACTTTCAGGACGTGGCTGATGATAGCTATCCGGTCGATAAGGCCCATCTAGAGGATGAGATCTGGAATCTGATCCGCATGGGGCCCCATCGGCTTCCTCTCGGCCGGATCGAAATGGTCCCCGGAACACAGTTCTCTCGCTTGCGCCATTTCGAATTGGCACCGAAAAAAGCAGAGGCCTCTCTCGATCCCTATCAGGGTGACCGCTTCCCGGGGGAGGACCTTTCGGTCTATTCCGTGAAATACCAGAACATCGACCGGGAATTACGCATTGTTCTGGAGAAAGATTTCCCTTACCGGATCGCCGGTTTTGAGGTCCTTCATCAAAGCGGTTTCGGGGATGGTGCGGAGCAAATGACAACGCGTGGCGTACGCACTCACCTGATCCGGTCGGCCTATTGGAAAAAGAACGGCTCCGGCGATATCGACCTGCGCAAGAAGCTCGGCCTGGACACTCAGTGAGGGTCCCCGGCTTCGATCCTTTTTGCGAGGGTCTTCAGCGTTTCCCGGTCGACCCGATGTGTTCCTGCGTATTCGATGTGTTCCCGTTGGATGCCGCTTTCCTCGAGGATCCTTTCCTGTTCCCGGATCCTCTCCTCGTCCCGGAACTCGTCCCGGTCCCCGTACACGGTCCAGAGCCTCACGTTCTCGAAGGCCGATATATCCCGCTCGGGTTCAAGATCCCGGGGAAGGACCCCGCCCCAAAAGACGGCTTCATCGAGATCCCCCGTCCCCTTTGAGAGCCATCGTACAGCTGTTGCCACGCCCTGGGAAAAGCCAAAGAGGACCGTTTTTACCTGGCGCTTTTTAAGGGGGCTGATGACCTCCCTGTAGACCCGGTCCAGGAATTCGATGTAATCCCGGATGTCATTCTCTCGGTCCGCCCGGGTCATCCACGAGGCCCCCACCCGTCCGTGATAGCCTTCCAGATAGAAGCGGTGCAGTCCTTCCGGGGCAATGACCGCTGTTCGGGGGCCTGCGATGTCCGAGAACTTTTCGATGAATTTTCCGGCCAATTGACCGTAACCGTGTAAAACGAACCAAAGCGTCCGGGTATCCGGGGTTAAATGGCCGCTTTGAAAATATCGGGCCGTTTTTCCGGTCCTGATGTGATGTTGTTCCATGATGCGGGGAACGAATATGCAACTTCCTGAAGGACGGAAAATAAAGGCACTTGAGGACGGATCTGTTCCCGGGTGATCCGCTTTCGCGTGTGCGCAATAATAATTTATTAAAAGTAGGTTGACAAATCAAAAATTTTTTTCTTGCTTTTTTTTGTTTAAGGTATTAAATGTCAAAAAACTATGGAGTGGTAGAGGAAAATGGTTGTTTTCCGGGATTTTCATGAAAAAATAATGTTTTGTTATTTGTGAAACGTAAGATCCGTTCGAGGTCCGAACCCAACAAAAAGCGGGTGAAAAAAGAAAAGCATAAGGTCTCGACCGCGACCTCGGAATTGACCCTTCGCGATGGGGTCCTCGAGATTCGTTACAAGGAGGGATCCGAGATCGACCTTTCCGCGAAAAAGGAGATCTTTCGGGGAATTCGGGAGCTTCTGAAAGGACCGGTCCCGAAATTGGTCGAAGCGGACCAGGAAGTGGTGCTCACTCCCTGTGCCAGGGAATTTGCCAGCCGGGTGGAACGGCTTCGACCCTTTAAGAAGGTGGCGGTGGTTACCACGAGTTTGCACTACCGCCTGGTGGCGGACTTTTACAAGAACTTCCACGAACCCACTGTCCCTTTCCGGGTCT
>CAYVSK010000034.1:0-840 GCA_964453635.1 uncultured Weeksellaceae bacterium
CGTCCTTTTCATAGACCTGGGCTTTGGAACGGGTAAAATTCATAAGGGAGCTACCGGCCCCTCCGCCGGCCCCCATTCCTTTTTGGACCCGGCTCATGATGAACAACCACAATCCAACGAACAGAGCGATCGGGATCAGCCAGGAAAGAATATCCCGCATCCAATTGCGGCGGCTCGAATAGCTCACTGCGACCATATCTTCCCGCGAAAAGTCTTGCTGAGCTTCCTCGAGTTTCTGTTCAAAGGTCTCTACCGAGCCGATGGTGAAAAAATAATGCGGACCGGGGTTCTTGTACCCGAAAGGGGTCTTGGTCACCCCATCCGATTGGTATTGCTCTTTGTCAAGCGCGGACTCCTTAAGATAGACCTCCGCTCGCTCCTTGTTGACCACCTCTATTTTCTTGACATCCTTGGGTTCAAGCATTTCCCGCTTGAACTCCTGCCAGGTGACCTCTTTGAGCGAATCCTGCCCTGAAAAGAAGAAAAGACCGAGAAAAAAGGCGAAGAGGATGAGAAAGAACCAATTGGGACGGGAATTCAAGTCTTCCAATTTCGGGCCTTTCCCGGCATCCTCTCCTGTTTCTTCTTCCTTGTTTTCCGACTTCTCATCGGAAGGACCTTCTTCCTTCTTCGTTCCTTTTTTGGAGTTGTTCCCTTTATTAAAGATCATAGAATGAGCGGTGACGTTTCATGGACCTACCTCTTTTAACGGGTGCCCATGCTCCATTGTTCCCAAAAATACGGCTCGCGATCAGGATACGAAAGGGAGGGGACCTTGAAAAAAGAGCTTTCCCACGGAAAGAACCCGGAAAGGATGCATTCCAAAAGCAAGCCGTAAGG
>CAYVSK010000034.1:922-22922 GCA_964453635.1 uncultured Weeksellaceae bacterium
CGTCCTTGAACGCTGATCAACCCTTCCTCCTTCAAGTCGGAAAGGGTACGGATGACCGTCTCTTTGGCCGTACCGACGATGCTGGCGAGGTCGTCCCTGGAGACCGGGATCGCCCCGTTCTCCTCGACTTCATTCGAATATTTGTCTTTCAGATAGAGAAGTGCTTCCGCCACCCTTTTCCGAACGGAATCATAGGCCAGGGTAAGAAGCCGTTCCTCCTTTTCCTGTAAATTGTTCGAGAGCATCTTGATGAAGCGGGCGGATATCTCCCGGTTGTTGTGAATCAGGGCGTAAAAGTCCCGGGCCGGGATCCGGTAGACCTCACTGTCCTCCATGGCGACCGCCGTTTGGTCGTAAGGGGAATCGGTCATCAAGGCGGTGTAACCGAAGAAATCGCCCGGTTGGAATATCTCGGTAATGTACTCCTTTCCAGCATCGTGCATTTTCCACGCCTTTATTCGGCCTTTGTTCAACAAATACAGGTAACGGGGATAGCCTCCTTCCCTGAACACTTCTTCCTTCTTTTTGAAACGGAGCAATTCCCGGTCCCCGGAAAGATCCCCGACGGCATTGAGCTCAGCGGCCTCCTCGAACAGACGGTCAACACCTTCTACGGTCTGCTCGTATCGCTCCTGAAGCATTTGGCTCTTTTTCAGCCGGCCTTCAATGGCGTTCAACAACTCATCCTCCGAAAAAGGCTTCGTCAAATAATCATCGGCCCCCGATTCCATACCTTCCCGTACCTCGGAACGTTCGGCTTTTGCGGTCAGGAAAATAAAGGGGATCGTGGCTGTGGAGGTCTCCCTGCTCAGGTTGGCCAATACCTCGTAGCCGTCCATTTCGGGCATCATTATATCGCAAACGATGAGATCCGGTACGTGCTGCCGCGCAAGGTCAAGTCCTTCCCGGCCGTCATTGGCCGTGATCACCTCATAATTGGAGAGTTCCATTATTTCGGCGGTGTTCTCCCGGACATCCTTGTTGTCCTCGATCAATAGGATCTTTTTCATGGTCTTTGCTTTTGATGGACGGGGACTTCGACAGTGAATGCGGTACCTTCATTCTCCCGACTCTCAAGACCGACCGTACCGCCCATGAGCTCGACATAGCTTTGGACGATGTTCAATCCCAGACCGGTTCCCTGGATATTCATCGCATTGTTCCCCCTGAAGAAACGAGTAAAGAGTTTTTCATGCTCCTCCTCCGGTATCCCATTTCCATGATCCCTTACCGTAAGCGTAAACGTTCCATCCGCGAGCCGGCTTTCGATCTCGATCGGTTTTCCCGGGGGCGCATACTTGATCGCATTGGAGATCAGGTTGGTCACGACATTGCGCAACTTTTTCTTGTCCTGATGGATGTTCTTTTCCTCCCCCTGGTGCTCGTATTTCAGCTCCTGACCCGACCGTGCGATGGTCCCCATCTCTTCCCGGACTTCCTCGATCAATGCACACGGATCGAAGCTGGATCCTTCGAACTGTTCTCTCCCCTCTTCGACCTTGCTCAGGGATAACACGTCGTTGAGGAGTTCGGTCAGATTCTGCACGGCCGAGCGAATGCGCTCGATATGCTTTTCCCTTTTATCCTGTTGCTCCGCTTTGGGATAACGAGCGATCAGGGAAACAGAAGAAAGGATGGTGCTCAAAGGGGTGCGGAATTCATGAGATGCTATTGAAATGAAGCGCGACTTGAGCTCATTCAATTCCTTTTCTCTTTGAAGGGCTCTTTCCATACCCTTTTCCGCCTCCTTGCGTTCGGTGATGTTCTCGATCACCGCCATAGCCTGATCAAGGTTCCCTTCCAGGTCGGGGAGAGGAACCGCGAAACAGGCATAATCCTGGTCCCCTTGCTTGAACTCGAAATGTTGTTCTTCACCCTGAAAAACGGGTGGGAGCTCCTTTGAAAAAGTGGCAGCCCCTTCCTCCGAGAGAACCTGGTGGATCGAGGTCCCGATGGTGGAACCGGTCGCCGGTACCAATCGTTCCTTTTCCTGACCATCGAGGAAAACGAAGCGGTGATCCCGGTCGAGCACAGTGATCATGCCCGGGAAGTTCACGGCGATCGTGCGGTAAAAGGTTTGGCTCTCCTTCAGGGCTTTTTCGGCAAGGCTTCTTTCCTGGACTTCTTCCTGGAGTCTATTGACCGTACTGTTCAATTCCTCGGTCCTTTCCTCGACTTTTTCTTCCAGGTTTTTGTTCAGTTCCCGGATCTGCTCTTCCTGTCGTTTCCGCTCGGTGATGTCGACCACGTAGCTCGTTACCAGCAATTCCCCGGCGTTCGTTCTAAACGAGTTCAAGCTGACCTCCACCGGGAATTGGGAGCCGTCCTTCCGAAGTCCGAACAAGTCCCGCCCCTTTCCCATTTTTCGAGCCTCGGGACCTTTATAGAACGCCTCCCGATGAGCTGCATGATCCGCCTCAGCTGAATGGGGGACCAGATCATCGACAGGAAGTCCTACCAATTCCCCCCGTTCATAACCGAACAAACGCTCAGCAGCGGGATTGGCCATTCGGATCACCCCTTCGGTATCGGACACGATCATCCCTTCCGTCGCCTCCCGGAAAAGGGCTTCCAACATTTCGATGCCGGAACTGACGGTAGAGGGTTGGGTCATTCCCCACCTTGTTTTTCAAAAGAAGCAATGGCGAGCGGCAGTACAAAGTACTCGACCACGCTTTGGTCGGAGCGCATAACATGGTCACCGTAACTTTTCAGGCTCCGCCTGAGCTCATCGGCAAAGTCGGGGTCCCCGATCTTTTGAATAATGGGGTCGATCTCCTGGACCGCCTGGTTCAGTTCCTTTTTCTTTTCCTCCGGGCCCGGCGGTAACTGCTTCAGGATCTTTTCCAGGTCGTCCTCGAAGCGTTCTTCCACCGCTTCATAATAGGGATGAAGCATCTCGGGAGAAGTAAAGGGACGCAAATGGGACAGTTTGATCGCATCCCGCTTTTCCTTTTCCTTGATCGTTCCGTCCTCTACCGCTGCAAGCAAAGACACAAGCACAGGCGCTTGTAACAACTTCTCTTTTTCATCAGGACCCAGATCATCCAGAGCTTTCAACTCAGCCATATGCACAAGATTGGTTTTTTGGTACGTATGAACGGGGCTTTTCCGATTGGAACCCCATAGAGAACATCCTTGAATGTTCATAAAGGCTTAAATGTAATGAATCCGGATATTTTTTTTTGATGATCCTCATCAATGCAGCATAAAAAGCCGGAATCCTGCATATAAGCAGATTCCGGTGTAAAAACGTCTTTGGGGCCATTTTTCGGGCCCCTTTACAGATACCGGCGCAGAGCCCTTTTCAGCATTTCGAGTTGGACCCTTGAAACTTCCCCTTTTTTGGTATCACTGTTCAGAACGAGAAGGGAGAAGCCCAGGGGCGAGAGGCGCAGATCGCGGTAAACGATGCCATCCTGTTCACAGTAGACCACTTTGATGTTCTCTTCCACCGGGATCTGGTTGGTCAGAAAAACGGAAGTGGTCCTTTCCACAGCCTCTTCCAGTTCTTGCAGGTCTCTGTATCCCAATCGTTCCATCCATTCCATGGCATTGTAGCGCAGGTGCCGGTGCCGGAGTCCATCGATCAATTCATCCAACAGTCTTTCCTGAGGTCGGTCTTTCTTTGCGGGTATCATGATCGAATAATGCTTTGGGATCCCAAACGTGCTCTATGTTTCTGTAAAAGCGCCTTTATTGCGCATTTCTTTCAATTGCTCGAACAATTGTTTTTCCTTATCGCTCAATCGTTTCGGGGTTTGGATCAGGACACGCACATAAAGATCACCGTACCTGTTCGAACTGCCCCTGACCGGCATGCCTTTTCCACGTAGGCGCAACTTCTTGCCCGAATCCGTACCGGCCGGGATATTCACGGTCAGCTTTCCGCCGAGCGTGTTGATGGCCTTCTTCCCACCGAGAACGGCCGTATAAAGGTCCACATAAAGATCCTTGTAAAGATCGTCCCCTTTTCTCTCGAATTCCGGATGAGGTTGGATCCTGAAATTGATGTAGAGGTCGCCCGGCTCACCTCCGTTCACGCCGGGTTTTCCTTTTCCCTTGATCCGGATCGTCTGGCCCTCTTTGGTGCCCGGTTTTACGCGGAAACGCAATTTCTTCCCGTTCACCTCCACGAGCTTTTTCGCCCCTTGATAGGCATCTTCCAGGGTGATCGTCAATTCAGCCTGTTGGTCCTCGCCTTTGAATGCAGCAGTTCGGCCTTTCCGACCCCTTCTTCCGGAGAATCCCCCGGCACCACCACCGAAAAAGGTCTCGAAAATGTCCTCGAAACCTTCAAAATCGGTGCTTCCAAACGCGCCAGGGTCGCCCTCATAGAACGTATATGTCCTGCCGCCCCCGAAAGGATCGCCGGCAAAACCACCTGCAGCACCACCCCGGGCACCAGCTCCCTGGCCCCCGGCATCCTGATAGTGTTTCCAGTCCTCCCCGAAACGATCATATTGTTTCCTTTTCTCCTGATCCCCGAGGACCTCAAAAGCTTCACTGATGTCCTTGAATTTCTGTTCCGCTTCTTTATCATCGGGATTGCGGTCCGGATGGTATTGTTTGGCCAATTTCCGATAGGCCTTTTTGATCTCCTCGTCAGAGGCATTCTTATTCACGCCCAGAATATCGTAATAATCCTTTTGTGCCATAATTCATTATTTGATGGTATACTTTTTTGTGCCTGCGTTCAAGACAAACGCGAAGGAACCATTGAGAGGATCGCGATTCCGTTTTCGCGGTCCTCCCTTTATAGTTGACGCAATGAACCGATACTTGTTCACAGTACGCCGGAACGACCGTTGCTCTTTTTTACCTGCCGCCACGGTCACCGCTCGCCCATTTTAAAGAAAGGCTTGGTGTAGACCAATACAAAGTTTTTCCCGATCCTGGGAAAAAACGATGACCGCGGTCATGGGATCAGGATCGAGACGTATAAGGCCGGAGAATAGCCCGGGAATAGTTCTCCCAGCTCATTTCCCGGGTTTTTTTCTCCACATTCTCGGGGGGAAGGGGATGCTCGATCAAGCGGTTCATTTGACGAGCCATGCTGTCAATATCCCCGGCTTCCGCCAGATATCCATTGAAGCCATCATCGATCGTTTCAGGAAAATGTCCGACTTTGGTGGCAAGAAGGGGAACTTTGAAATTGTAGCTCAAGGACTCAATACCGGAAGGGGTCGCTGTAAGGTAGTACAATACCACGCCATCACTGACCTGAAAGTACTTATGAAGGTCCTCGTTCGGGATGAACTCATTCACCACGACCGTCCGGTCACGTAGGCCCAGATCATCGATGAGAGAAAGGGGGTTTTGTGCCTCTTCATCCTCCTTTTTATCGGAAAGGAAGAGTTTTTTGGCCAGGCCAAAAAGGAAATGTTTGAGGCGGGTCGATAGCTTTTTGGCGTCCAGTGTATTCCAAAAGGATTCCCCGCAAATGAGGAAGGAAACATCGTCCCTTTGCTCGGCCACCTTTTTGAAGGCGCGGATGGCTTGGTGCAACCCTTTGTAGGGCCGGATGAAACCAAAGAAAAGAAAAACGTGCCTGGCCAGTCCGAGTTTTTCCTTATACCCCTCGACGTCGAAAGAAGGATCGGGCCGAAAGAGGTCATAAACCGGATGATACAACTTTAGAACAGGGGTGACCGCCTTTTTCCCCAAGTCCCTGTCACCGGTCTCGGTCACCTCAAAGGAACGATCGGGAAAAAGTTGAGAAAGCTCGTCAAAGATCTTATAAGCGTGTACAATGTAGGTATCGCAACCCCGGATGCCCCATTTCGTAAGTAGGCGATCGAGCCGGCTCTCTTCTTTTTGCTTCACGAAATGAAGGTCGAAGATGACCTCCGTGCCCGCGTCCCTCGTCAGCTTACGGGATATAAGACCAAGGGGAAGTCCCTGGACCGCGATCGCCCATTGGAAGATGACCATATCGGGGGCAAGGGAACGGATGTATTGAACCGTTCGCCACCACGAAAAGGGGTTATTGAAATTGGTGATGTACTTTACGCGGATATCGGTCCCCTCGAGGAAATCCTCTTTACTGCTCTTATCGACGAATTCCCGGGGGATGATCGCCGGATATTGCTGGGTCCAGGAAACGATATGGACCGTTGTTCCGGGAAAACGATCAAGGGTTTTGGCCAAAGCCGTATTGTAATCCGATAACCCCCCCTTGAAACGAGGGCCGGGGCCAAAACAAACGATCGTCTTTTGGGGTTCAGTCTGGCTCATTGAGCATATAAGCCATGCCAAAGCGACCCTCTACCGTAAAGTTCCGGGTGTTCTCAAGGTCTTCCATGACCTCCCCTTTTCCTTTATATATGCCGCCAATGCTCAATGAATTGTGCAGTGAAAGGGAAACCCGGAAACGCTTCCAGGGATAGACCTCGTAGCCGAAACCGATATCGACCCCAAGATCGAAACGCTTGAACTGGTCATCCAGGGACCTCGTTTCCTTATCGCTTTTCCGTATGGCATTCTGTAAATGCCCGAAATAGGGACCAGCGTGAAAACTGAAGGCATAAGGGATGTCGTTCTCAAAGGTCAACTGCGCGTTCTTGGTCAAATAAAGCAAACGCACCTGAAAATAGTTGAGCTCGATCTTGCTTTGCACGAATTCCCCGTTCTGGTAGCGGTTGTAGCGATGCCCCTTGATCCGGTTCAGGTTCACCTCCATCTCGTAACTCGTAGCATCGGAAACGTTGATCCCGAATCGAGTGCCAAAGCCGGCCTCATAGTTAAGGACCGTCTCGGAAAGGCTCTCGTCCCTAAAACTCTCATAGGTTTCCTGGTTCAGGATCCAGGTGTTGCTAAAGTTCCCGCTCCCTCCTACATAGAACCCTTGTGGCAGGATATTCTTCTCCAGACTTCCCTTCCCTCTACCTGGATCTTCTTTGGCCAGGGGAAGAATGCTCGCTCCATCTTTTCCTCCATTATCAGGAACACGGGCATCAGCCATTGGGAGCTTATCAGGGTCCGCCTTTTCCGATCTACTGAACGAGGACGCTCCCGATCCCTCCGAACCCTTTTTCCCTCGCGCTCCCTTCTCATCAACGCCTTTTTCTTGTTCTTTTTCAGAATTTTCGCTGGACCCATTCCTTGCCAGGCCATCCTGTTTTCCTTCCCCTTTATTGGCAGGTCCAGATCCAAGGGCTTTTGAGCCCGGTCCATCCTTGTCGGGAGTGCCTTCTTTTTCCCGGGCGAAATTGGTCTTTTTCGGCCCATCCCCGGCATTTTCTTCCAGGCTTCCCGCCCTGCTCGGAGCCGCAGGCGCCTTCTTTTCATTTCCACTCATCCCCAAAACTCCATTTCCAGCTTTTCCCGATCCACTTTGTGCATTCGGGTCATCCCCTTTGACCTTGGTGGGCGTCCTTTTTTCAGCCAATCGGTCCTGGAGCTCCTCCCCATCTCCATTGCCTTCCTGACCAAGGGGCCCCATAAAGAACCACGTAGCCCCACCCCCCAAGACAGCCAGCATCAACAAAGTGCTCACCCAAAAGGAAGCTCTTCCCCGCTTGCCTTCTCCACCAAGGCTGGCCTCGATGTTCTCCCACACCTCGGATGGGGGATCTTCCCGAAGCTTCCGGAAATGCTTTTGATACCAGTTCTTTAATTGATCGTCCACCATCATCCTCACATACTAACGAAGGACTCCACCGTCTCCTTGTCAAAAAAGCGAAGGAGGTTCTCCTTCAGGTAGCTTTTTGCTTTTGCCAACTGGGACTTCGAGGTGCCGACTGTTATATCGAGGGCATCCGCGATCTCTTTGTGGGTATAGCTCTCCACGAAATACAGGTTCAGTACCAGTCTATAACCCTCTGGCAGCCCCTTCAACATATTAAGAAATTCCTGTTTGGAAAGGTCCCCGAGCACTTCATTATCGACCTTTCCCATTTCCTCCGAGAAGTAATTCTCGATGAACTCGTAGCTCTTCCGTTTCTTATTGCTGCGGTAATGATCGATCGCACTGTTGATGAAGATCCGTCTTACCCAACCCTCAAGGGACCCATCCGCCCGGTACCGATGCAATTGTTTGAATACTTTGATAAAGCCTTCCTGCAGAAGGTCCTTGGCCTCCTGGGTGTCATTGGCATAACCCCTGCAAACCGCGTACATTTTTTTGGAGAAACGCTCGTAGAAAGCTTTCTGGGCATTGCGCTTACCCCTTAGACAACCCTGGACCAAGGCTTCTTCACCCTCCTTGTCGAGCGCTTCTTCCGGGGATGGATATTGATCCTGAGGATCCATTAAATATCTCCTTTAAAACTTTCGGGGATCTTCTTTACGATCCGGGAAAAAATATGGGTGTTGTTGCCATGGTCTATCACGACCGTGGGGACCCCGCCGATATTCTGTTCAGCGGCGTTCTCCCAATGGCCTTCTTCAACCTTTTCGAACCAGGTATCCAGACCGATCCGGACCGCCAGGTCCCTGGTTCCTTTACCCGCGAGCCTTCTCTCCTCACCCGGTGGGATGACATCAAAACTTCCACTGAAAGCGGAATCCAGCTCGAGTATGAACGGTCTTTTTTGATTGCCCGGGCCGGACCCCTGATAAAGCCCCTTGATAGAGACGACTGATCCGGCAGGGCCTTTTGAAGCCATTTCATAATCGAGTCTCAGCCGGGTATATATACCCTCTGGGAGATCAAAGGATACGGCTGGGTCGATATCTTCCATGGCAAGATCGAAGTTACGCTTCTTTTGCAGGGAGACCCTGACCTCCTCCCCTTGTTTTCGCTTCCCGACGATGGTCATCTCTTCCATTTTCATGGTCCCTTCCTGCATCATTTCCGGTGTGTCCTCTTCTTCACTTTCCACGGAAAGGTCCATTTTTACCTGGAGCGGCTCGTTCAATTCTTTTTTACACCCCGCGAGCCCAAAGAAAAGACAGATCACAGCCACCCATTTGAATTGATATCCGAACCGCATGGGACCCTTATACTTTTATGACATTACGATAAAGAAGGTAAAAAGGTTTCCCCTTTTCGGAAAAGAATTTTACCCGGTCATGAGATCTGTTCCAAAGCCGTCTCATAAACGCGCCTCATCCCCTCCCGGATGGATATCCGGGGTTCCCAGCCAAGCACTTCTTTCACATACGTAAGGTCACAATAACGGCTGTGAACGCCGACCGGCTTATCCAGCAAAGGCTTGATACGCGGATCGTATCCGGCAAAGTCCGTAAAGATGTCGATGATCTCCAGGAATGTCGTCAGCTTACCCTGCCCGATATTCACGGCCGTACCATCCGAGATCTTGTCCAGGGCCAGGAGGCTGCAATCGATCACATCGTCGATGTGCACAAAATCTCTTCCCTGCTTTCCACTACCCCATACCTCGAAGGGATCCTCTTTTTTCGCTGCCCTTCTTGCAATGGCTGGAATGGGATAACTCAGGTCCTGGTCTTCCCCGTATCCTGAAAAAGGCCTTATACAAGCAACTGATATGCCATAGTATTCGGCGGCCACAGAGGCCAGATACTCGCCCGTAAGCTTGGACCATCCGTAGGTCATATCGGGCTGACCGATGTTCTTGAGATCGATATCGGATTCCTTGAGGGCAACGGCCTTTTCACTGGTCTGAAGGTCCACCGGATAGGCAGCGCTCGAACTGGGGTACAGGACCCTTTCGGGCTTGTGTTCACAAACCCACGAAAAGAACTCCGCATCGATGGAAAGGTCCAGGGCCACTTTCATCGGGTCGCGGTCGATCTTGGCCCGCCCACCGACGATCGCGGCAAAATGGAACACATCGTTGAAAGCTTCGATCGGGAGGCCGTATGTCCGGTTAAGGAAATGGGGATCGTCTGCCATCCACCTCAAGAACTTGCGAAAATCCCAGGGGAGAAAGGCCAAGCGCTCATCCTCCCCGTAAAGGGTCATGTCCGCTACTTCCCCCTTTTTTTCAGCCGACAACCAGGCATCGGGATGGATTCCGATGGAGAGATCATCGATAAAGAGGATCCGATCAGCGGTCGTGTTGGCCAGGCGCTTGACCATATTCCGACCGACGAAGCCACATCCGCCGGAAACGAGGTGCACTTTCATGGAGTTGTTTTGTGAGGTCATCTTTTCTTGGTGGTCAAAGCTAAGGAATTGCCACGGAACGACCCCGGTCAACGACAAGCCGGGAAATTTCCCGGGTTTTCCCCCGTTGTATGAAAAACAATACCCCGGCTTCCTTCGTATTTTTGACAAAATGAGATCCTCGAACCCATCCATCATCGTCCTCCTGCTGCTGGCTTTTCCATTCTTCTCCCCGGGGCAAGTACAGAAAGGGGGGAGAGAAAGCCCGTCATCATCGGATTCGATCAATCGCTATGACGATCAGGGGCGTCGCCACGGCCCTTGGGTGAAGACTTTCAAAGGGACGGACGATATTCGATATTCCGGGCAATTCCATCACGGACGACCCGCGGGGACCTTTGTTTATTACTACCGCAACGGGGAGGTCAAGGCCCGTTCGGAATTCTCGGGGAACGGAAAAGTGGCCCACACCACCACCTATTATCCCAATGGGAAGATCATGGCGAAAGGCCGATACGTGAACCAGAAAAAGGACAGCATATGGACCTTTTACGATGGGGACGGGGTGGTCAGCGCCAAAGAATCATACGATAAAGGGGCCAAGGACGGCAAATCCATCAGTTATTATCTCAATGGCCAGGCGGCAGAAGTCCTCCACTGGAAAGATTCCGTTAAACACGGAGCGTGGAAAAAGTTCTTCAAGGACGGGACGCTCAAGATGGAAGGCCAATACAAGGACGGAAACCCCGTGGGTGAGTTCATCCATTATCACCCAAATTCAAAAGTCCGCATGAGAGGCAAATACAAGGCTGCTGTAAAGCACGGGAAATGGATCCACTACAAGTCCGATGGAAGCCTGAAAGGCATTGAACATTACAATTTCGGAGAGACGGTTCAATATGAGACCGCCGAAGAGGTCAAGAAAAAACACCGGAAAGAACAAGAACAGGATTCCCTTCAAAAGCCTTCCCTCAACAAGGAACCAAAACGATGAACGTTCACCCGTCCAAAAAAAGCACTTTCCTCTTTTTTAATGGGCTTCTCCTTATTTTTCTTCCCCTTGCTGGCTGTAAAAAAAGCAGTGAGGAGGGACCGGATATAGCTTATGAATATTTTCCCATGAAGAAGGGCCATTGGGTCACCTATGAGGTGGATTCCATCATTCACGATGCGCCTGCGGAGATCCACGACACTTTCCAATTCCAGATCAAAGAGCTGATCGAATCCCATTTCACCGACAACGAAGGCCGCAGAACAGCTCGGGTCGAGCGTTTTAAACGCAAGCACGACACCGCTCAGTGGCGATTAAAGGATGTATGGACCGCCAACAGGACCCCCAGAAACGCCCAAAAGGTCGAAGAGAACATCCGTTTCCTCAAATTGGTATTCCCGATCCGGAAGGGCCGATTCTGGGACGGAAACGCGCTCAATACCCGGGAACGAAATGAATACCGATTCGGGAGGATCCATGCGGACCGTACCATTCAAGGGACCCACTACGACAGTACCGTTACGGTGATCCAAAAGGACCGGGTGAACCTGGTGGAAAGAAAAGAGGCAGAGGAGGTCTATGCCAAGGGGATCGGCCTGATCCACAAACGCATCATCGATCTTGAGATCGATTCAGGCAACATAGAAAAGGGATCGGAATTCAAAATGAAAGCGATCGACCATGGTCCGTGAATCCACTCCCTGCCTCCCCATGATCCTTTGGGAGGACCCGGAGGGATCACACGGTAAAAGCCTACCGTACCCGAAAATTATGCGCTTCGTTCATTTCTGCTAAACCTGTTCATCCTCTACTTTTGCAAGCGGAAGATCATTTCTTCCGAAGCAGCCCTCAACAAGAACGTAATGAGCAAGGAGGACGATAGGCAGAGCCTCCCGGGAAAATTCAAGCATGAACGCTTCGGCTTTAAGGCAAAACCCCTCTTCCATATCAGTCTCTTTTCGATTTTTAACATTTTTTTTCTAAATGTCAGCTACTTAACAAAACATTTAGCCATTCTTGCTTGTTGAGACTGCAGGAAAAGGAAACACGATCAATGCAAAAAGCGAGAAGCCTAAAAAAATCCAAAAGGAAAGGCTCATTTTAAACTCTTTTTAACAAAGAGTTTTTTTTTAAACCCATAACAGGGATATATTTTTTCGGAAAGGGATTAACAACGTGATGAAGAAGCCGGTACATTTGCCGGCACTCTTTCTCAGAACAACGCCAAAACCTATGCACCAGGTATTAAAGAACGTAAAAGCCTTGCGGGAACTTGCCGGATACAGCCAGGAATACATGGCTGAATCACTCGGTCTGACCCAATCGAGCTACGCCCGATTCGAGAATGAAGCCAAAAAGATCGATTTCAGGTTGATCGAGCGGGTCGCGGAATTGTTCGGGATCGATACCCATGTGTTGGTCAACTTTCACAAACAGGATGTTTCCAAACAATTGCCACCCAATCTTGCCCAGGAAGGAGAAGAAGCCTATGGGAATCCGGAGTTGGAGCAATTGAAGGACCGGGTGGAACACCTCGAGCGCCTGAATGAGCAACTGATGAAGCAGTTGAAGGACAAGGAAGAGATCATTTCACTGCTCAAAAAGACCCAGGAGCAATAAAACCCTTTTTTTGAGGGGTCCGGGCCCCGGGGATAAGATCCGCATTTCTTCCCCGGCATACCCCGTCGGGGGATGCACTTCAACCTTCAAACATGATCGGCCCCGAGGATCCGGCGTAAAAAAGCCAGAAACTTCCGATCGGTCATTCGGATCTCCCGTTCCTCACGGCGGACCACCACCTGACCGGCTTTTTCCCCGATATGGTAACGGAAGACAAAACGTCCTTTTTCTTGGTCCCAATCGTAGAATTCGCCAAAACGGAGGTCACTTAGTTCCACTCCGCCATCTTTTCGTTTCACAACGAACCATCCTTCCGTAAGATCCACCAGGCGCACCAGATCAGGGCCCTTTGGATATGTTCTGAGCAAGGCGTGTCCCTTGGGAAAGAATCGATAATCGATGGAACGATCGGGATCATCGAACAAGGAGCGATAACCGATCATATAACCTTGCGGCGTTTCCACAATGGCACTCCACAAAATACTATTCAAAGGGGTGGGACGGACCCTCCACCGCACAACCGCTCTTTCCTGTTCATTCAGGGAATCCTTGAACACCGTGGTCATATATCCTTTGATGACCAGGGTAAAAGCCAGATAAGCCGAGCTGACGATCAGAGCGCTTTTGATCAGACGGCCGCGGATCCGGCTTCCGGGCCTTTTGGAAACGGCCAAAATGAGCAATACAAGCAGAGGAAGGGTATAAAGGGGATCGACCACAAAAATATTCTGCCAGGCCACCTTGTACTCGAAGGGCCAAAAGATCTTGGTCCCCCAGGTGGTCATACAATCCAGCAGGATATGGGTAAAGAGTACCCAGAACAAGAGATTGACCCAGCCCCAGGGAGAAACATCCGTTTTCCCCCGATACCCCTTGTAGAGATAAGGGGCTAAGACCGGGGGTAGCAGAATACAGAAAAGAAGGGAATGGGTAAAACCCCGATGCATTCGAGTGGCCGTAACAACATCAAAGAACCAGAAAGTGACCACGTCGAGGTCCGGGACCGTACCGATGATCCCTCCCCAGAGGGGGGCCCTGTTCCCCGCCTTTTTCCCGAGCACAAACTCTCCCACCGCAGCGCCCAAGGTGATCTGTGTAAGGGAATCCAAGACCTATAAACTTTGAGCTGACGGCCCGGGGTAAAAAAGAAGGATGTAACGAACTCAATCCGCTGCCACGATCTTGAACTCCGTGCGCCGGTTCTTCTGCCTACCCTCTTCTGTTTTATTCGTAGCGATCGGCTTGGATTGGCCGTAGCCTTTGTAACTCAACCGCTCACCATCCACCCCGTGTTCGGTCAGGTATTCCACCACGGACCGGGCCCTTTTTTTGGACAATTTCTGGTTATAAGCCTTTGAACCCCGGTTGTCGGTATGGCCAGAGATCTCGATCCGAATGTCATCGTTCTCCTCGAGTAAACGGATCAGCCGTTCCAATTCCGGGATGGACGCATCCCGCAAAGTGTGTTCATCGTAATCAAAGAAGATGTTCTTGAGGATCACTTTGTTCCCCACTTCGATCCGCATCAGGTCTATGTTCTTTACATACTCCTGGTAAGCGGCGGTATCCGGGATATTGAAATGCTCCGAATGGAAGAGGTATCCGTCCTTTTTGACGGCGATCCCGTAGTTCTTCCCAGCTGGCAGGGAGACCAGGTATTTGCCGGACCCCTTTTTCGACTTGGTCCGGGATACCACTTCATTTTTCTCGTTGTCCACGATCTCGAGGGAAGCCTTCAACGGGTCTTTGGTCTCACTATCGCGGACTTTCCCTTTCACGAGCGTCAGGTTGCTTTCCCTTACCTCCACCTGGGGTTCCACTACTTTCTTCTTAAGGGGATCGGCGATGCTGGCAACAAGGTTGTCCTCGCTGTTGAGCACGGGCTCCTTTTCCGGTCCGAGGAAAGTGATCTGGTAGAGGTCCTTTTCTCCGTGACCGCCTTTGCGGATGGAGGAATAGTAGGCCTTCCGCCCGCTTGATCCGACCACGAAGAAGACATCGTTATCCGGAGTATTGATCGGGTATCCGATGTTCTCGGGTTCACTCCAGTTTCCGTTGTCGAGCTTTTCCGTGCGGAAGATATCGTAGCCTCCCATGGTCCTGTGACCCTCGGACGAAAAGTACATGGTCTTCCCGTCCGGGTGCATGAAGACCCCATCCTCATTGTACTGCGTGTTCACGGTCACACCGACATTCCGGGCGGGGCCCCACTCCTCATCATCAGGGTCCCAATCACTCACAAAAATATCCTTGCCCCCGAGGTTCGTGTCCAGATCGGTCCGGGTGCTGACGAAATAGAGGCGCTTTCCGTTATAGGAATACCAAGCAGAATTCTCCTTGAAATCCGAATTGATGTGATCGTCGGTGGTCTCGTCGTCCGGCTCTTTCCACTTCCCTTTCTTTAAACGGCTCTCGTAAATGGTCTGATCGTCTCCCCGATAAACCATCATTCGACGGCCATCCGGGGCAATACAGACCGTCGCATCGTGTTCGTCCGTGTTGATCGGTTCTCCGAAATTTTTCGCTTCTGTCCAAGCATTCTCCCCTTTCCGCTTAACATAATAGATGTCCTCGAAGTACTCGCCCAATCGCTCATCTTTTTCACCACCCGTTGTGCCGGGTCGGCGGGAGGTGAACAGCAAAAGGGAGCCATCTGCGTTGATCACCGGGCCATATTCAGGATATTCCGTATTGACCGAGTCGCCGAGGTTATCGATCCAGACCCGCACGGAGTCCTTTTTCAATTCCTTGCCATTGCGGCATTCGCGCATCCTCTTGTTCACTTTCAAGAACGCTCCGCTTTGCTTTTGCTGATCGAGGGTCTTCCGGTATAGCTCGTAATGATAGATGGCTTTATCCCACTTTTCCCGCAGGTGCCAACTCCAACCCAAAAAGAAATGGATCCGGGGGTCCAACCCGGGCTTCAACTGGTAGGCTTTTTGGAAATACTGGAGAGACTTGAACTTGTCGGTTGAACCATGGATATAGCATTGGCCGATCCGGAAGTTCAACCATGCACTGTTGGGGTTGAAATCATACGCTTTCAAATAGTGGTCCAGGGCCCTGCGCCACAAAGTGAACCCGTATTCCTCAACGATCTCATTCCCCTCCTCCAGGTGATCCTCCGCATCCTTGAAAGGCCCGCGCCAGTTATCGAGGCTGTCCTTGAAAAGGTCCTTCTCAAAAGGGATGTTCTCCTGTTCCTGAGCCTTTAGGGCAAAAGCTCCACCAAGGACCCAAACGGTCAATAGCACCCCTTGGGTTATTTGTCTGCCGAGCCCCATTCCTTGTCCCGTTCCTTGCAGGTTCTGTTATAATAGGTTTCCGCATTCTTCACCCCGAGTTCCATCGCTTTCTTCCAATCCTTGCAGGCAGCGTCCACTTCACGCAACATTTCCCTTGCGATCCCCCGGTTCAGGTAGATATAACCGTTCTCCGGGGCCAACTCGATCGCTTTGTTGCAATCCTCTACGGCCTTTTCGAACGCCTTTTGCTTGATCCTGGCCGCTGCCCGGTTCAAATAGGCGAACATATAATCCCCTTCGATCTTGAGCACACGGGTAAAATCCTGAACGGCCTTTTCGTATTCACCCGCCAGATAGCGAGCACGGCCCCGGTTGTTCAGGGCGATATGATATTTGTCGTCGAACCTGATGGCCTGGTCATACTCCGCGATCGCACCTTGGTAATCCCCTTGCTTGCGCTTCGCTGTGCCCAGGTTGTTATAGGCGAAAGTAAGTTTCGGATCGTAGCGAATGGCCTTCTCGTAATCCTTGATAGCGTCTTTGAGGTCGCCCGTCCGCATCTTAACACTACCTCGATCATTGTAGGCATAGGCATGACCGGGGTCGACCGCAATGGCTTTGGAAAAGTGCTCCATGGCCTCTTCATGATCCTTTTTCAAAAAGTGCAGCACTCCTTTTTGATAGGGGTACAGGGCCCGGTCGGGACCGTAGTTCATGGCCTTTGCATAATCCTTCATCGTAGCGGCAGTATCCCCTTTTTCGAGCTTGGCCCTGCCCCTTTTGAAATAGGCCTTGTGGGCACTGTCCCGCATTTCTATAACGGAGGAGAGATCTTCTATCGCGGCCTGATAGCGTTGGCTTTCCAGATAGGCCACACCCCGGTTGAAAAGGGCCTTTGTGTATCCCGGCTCGAGCTCGATGGCCTTATCGAAATGGTCGATCGCCGCTTCGTAGCGCTCCGCGTTCATCTTTCCCACCCCTTTGTTGTATTGCTTGTCCGCCTCCGGATTCACGAAATCCACTGAATCCTCCTCGCTCAGGGAATCCAGCTTTTCCATAACTTCCTGGTCCTTGGCCACGGCGGCACTATCGGACCCCGATTCCTTATCCTGAGCCTGCAAGCCCGGGGAAGGGATGAACAAAGCCAGGAAAGCAACGACCGATAAAAAAGGGACCACTCGTTCCATGCTGCTCCGAATTTATAATAAAAAAGACCGGACCGGTCGAAGACTGTATTCAAGTCCTTTACCTTTGGGCACTTCACCTGAAAAAGAAACTCAAAATGGGCGACAATACGGATTTTGACGAGGAAGCCCTGGATTTCCTGGAAAAGTACATCAATACCCCTTCCCCGACCGGTCATGAGACCGAAGGCCAACACGTATGGATGGAACGGATCCGTCCCGAGGTGGACCGGATCATAACGGACGATTACGGAAGTGCCGCCGGCGTGATCGGTCCCGATAAGGAAGAGAAGGTCGTCATCGAGGCCCATGCCGACGAGATCGGCTGGCGCATCCACTACATTTCCGAGGACGGCTTCATTTACGTGCAAAGGAACGGCGGTTCGGACCACCAGATCGCCCCGTCCAAGCGGGTCGATATCCACACCGAGAACGGACCCGTCAAGGCCGTTTTCGGTTGGCCGGCGATCCATACGCGGGACCGCCAGAACGAGACGGCCCCCAAAGCCACGAACATCTTTCTCGACTGCGGATGCGAATCGCGGGAAGAAGTGGAGGAGCTCGGGGTCCACGTGGGTTGCGTGGTGACCTACGAGGACCCCTTCACGACCCTCAACGACCGCTTTTTCGTCGGAAGAGCCCTGGACAACCGAATCGGGGGCTTCATGATCGCCGAAACTGCCAAAAGGATTCGCGAGAGCGGAAAGGAGCTCCCTTTCGGGATCTATTTCGTGAATGCCGTTCAGGAGGAGGTCGGGTTTCGGGGAGCTTCCATGATCACCGAACGGATCCGGCCGGACGTGGCCATTGTCACCGATGTTTCCCACGATACCAAGACCCCCATGATCGACCCTAAGAAAGAGGGGGATTTCAAAGCCGGCAATGGACCCGTCCTCGCCTACGGCCCGGCCGTCCAGAACAAACTCCGTGAGCATATCGCAAGTACGGCAAAGGCCCACGATATTCCTTTCCAGCGGCGAGCCGTGGGGCGGTCAACCGGGACGGACACGGACGCGTTCGCCTATTCTGTGGGCGGTGTACCCTCGACCCTTATATCCCTCGCCATACGGTACATGCACACAACGGTGGAGATGGCCCACCAAAAGGACGTGGCCCAGGTGATCGAGCTCCTAAGTGCTTCGCTCTTGGAATTCAAAGGGAAAAGTACACTGGATTACTTCAATTGAAGGATCGGGATGCTTTTCGGGGTCCCTGTTTTCCTTTAAACGCGGCCACTTTTGTCTAAACCGACCCTTCCCCTATGCGAGCAATGGTCCTGAACCGGGAGAAGGGCGTCCTCGAACAGGAGAATGTTCCCGTACCGGATCCCGGCGAAGACGAGGTCCTGGTGCGGGTCCATGCCTGCGGCGTATGCCGGACGGACCTGCACATCCTGGATGGTGAACTCGAAAACCCCAAAGCCGATCTTATCCCCGGACACGAGATCGTGGGTACAGTCGAGCGCTGTGGCGCCCAGGTCCAGGAACGCAGAGAAGGAGAGCGGGTAGGGATCCCCTGGCTGGGCAATACATGTGGGGTATGTCCTTATTGTAGAAAGGAGCGGGAAAACCTCTGTGAAAGGGCCGAGTTCACCGGATACACAAGGGATGGGGGTTATGCGGAATACACGGTCGCAAAGGCCGCATTTTGTTTCGCTGTGGACCCGGAATACGACCCGGTGGAAGCCGCTCCCCTTCTATGTGCGGGCCTTATCGGCTATCGTTCCTACCGGATGAGCGGCCGGGGGATCGAAAAGCTGGGCCTTTACGGCTTCGGGGCTGCGGCCCATCTGCTTCACCAATTGGCCGTTCACGAGGGAAAAAGGGTCTTTGCCTTTACCAAGCCCGGCGACCGCAAGACCCAGGATTTTGCCAGGGAAAAGGGAGCGGCCTGGGCCGGCAGTTCCGACGAAACACCCCCGGAGATCCTCGACGCGGCGATCATCTTCGCCCCAGTCGGCAGTTTGGTACCGAAGGCCCTGAGGGACCTGGACAAGGGGGGTGTGGTGGTTTGCGGCGGGATCCACATGAGCGATGTTCCCAGCTTTCCCTATCGGATCCTGTGGGAAGAAAGAAGCGTCCGCTCCGTAGCCAATCTCGAACGGAGGGACGGGCGGGAATACCTGCAAAAAGCACCGGAAGTCCCGGTCAAGCCTACTGTCCGTAGGTATCCACTGGAAAGGGCCAACGAGGCCCTGAACCACCTCCGGGAAGGGGAACTGACAGGGGCAGCGGTCCTTTCCATCTCTTCTCGGTAAACCCAAAAGAGAATGGCATGGGTTTGGAGATCTGTTGCACTAGATGTTTAAATGGAATGATTGTTCTTTAAAAGACCTACAGCCAGAAAATGCTTCTCCCCTTTTGAAAAAAGCCTTAAGATCCTTTCATTTGCCCTTGACCTTCATCCTTTTGGGCTTTTTTCAAAAAGGAACGACCATGAACTTCCACGACTTTCAGAGCCGCTACGGCTTTCATCTACTCCCCTTCGGGGATGCTGGTATTCACCTCGGTGACAAGGTGCATGACCCCCGATTCGGGGAACCCAATATGCCGGGGAAGAACATCGTCTACGACCTCAAGCAACACGGGCTCCTCGCTACAACGGAAGAAAAGGAACTGATCGGCCTTTTGAGGAACAAGGAAAAGGACCCCGGAGAATTTGCGCAGGTATCCATCGAAGCGCATGTGAACGACAAGGTGGACCTAAAGATCCCGGGGATCGGGGACCTCAGCGGCCAGATCGACCACTCAAAGGATATTCGCTACGACTTCACGAACGTCGAGGTGCGGACCCTCGACAACCAGACCCGTTCCGAACACTTTGGGGAGGGTTTGGCCCTCGCCCTCGAACAGAAGCTCAATGAATTCCGGGAGACGGACCAAAGCAGCTACAAGGATGAATTCCGGCGGGGGTTCCTGAACCTGGGATGGATCTCCATTGTTACCAAGCTGGTCTATGCCCGGGTCGAGCTACATGCAGAGAAAGGGCTCGGGGGCGACATCGATATCGCGGTCGAGCGTTTGCCGGTGGATGCAACGTTCAAGGGTGAAAGCGAGAATAAACTGAACTACAGCTTCGAATCCACCGAGGTCCCCTTTGCTATGCAGGTCCAAAAAGTGAACGCGTTCGGTTGAGATGACCATGAAGAGCCGGGAAAGGATCCTCCTGGGTCTGCGCGAGCACGTCACCGCAGAACGGGCGGAGCGCATCCGGACGGTCGCGGATAACCGGACCGGAATGATCCGGGTGGCCATCGAGGATATCTACCAGGACCGCAATGCCGGGGCGGTTTTTCGGACCTGTGACTGTTTCGGGATCCAACGGGCCGCGGTCATCGAAAATGCTTATGAAGCACAGGTGGAGAGCAACATATCCAAAGGTTCCGACAAGTGGTTAACGATCGACCGCTTCAATGAAGCGGAGCGGAACAATTCAGTGGCCTGCATCGATCATCTTAAAAGCGCGGGTTACCGGATCGTTGCGGCCACACCCCGGGCTCCTGATATTGAACTCCCGGACCACGAGGTCCGCGAAAAAACGGCCATCATCCTCGGAACGGAAGAGGAGGGGCTTTCTGAGGAGATCCTGGATCGGGCCGACCTTCGATTGCGGATCCCCATTTTCGGTTTCACCCAGAGCTTCAATGTCTCCGTATCCGCCGCCCTGATCCTGCAGGAACTGGTCCAAAAGCTCCGCCAAAGCGATATCGAGTGGCGATTACCGGAGCCGGAGCGAACCGAATTAGAGATCGAATGGCTGACGCTGTCACTCGGCCGATGGGGGCCGACCATTCGGGAAGAACTGGAAAAAAGTGCAACACCATGACAAGCGCTGAGACCTTTAAGGGGCTCACCCCCGAAAAAGCCCTCGACTTTCTCAAAGCGGGCAATGAACGCTTCATTGAAGGGGAATCGACCCAACGGGACCATGCTCAGGAAATATCAAGTACCGCAAAGGGTCAAAACCCCTTCGCCCTGGTGCACGGCTGCATCGATTCCCGCACCCCGGCAGAGACCATTTTCGACCAGGGGATCGGCGATCTATTCCATACCCGCGTGGCAGGGAACGTACTTGACGACGACACTTTAGGGAGCATGGAGTTCGCTTCACAGGTCGTGGGTACTCCGCTCATTCTGATCATGGGCCACACCGGTTGCGGAGCCGTGAGAGGGGCGCTGGACGGCGTTGAACTCGGTCATCTCACCGGCATCCTCCAAAAGATCCATCCTGCCATCGAAAAGACCCGGGAACAGATCGACCCGACCGAGCTCGTGTTCCCGGACATGGTGGCACGCAACAATGTGAAAGAGGTGGTGCGGGCCATACCGGAAAAAAGCCCCGTTCTGAAAGCTCTTCAGGACCAGGAAAGGATCGCCATCAAGGGCGCCATGTACGACGTCGGAAGCGGGCGGGTGGAGTTCTTATAGATCGCGCAGAAGGCTCATACAAAGACTGCTGAAGGGTCAAGAGACCGCGATGGAAAAATATCTATAGTCTCGGCAATTGGCTATAGGCAATTGGCAATGGGCGATAGGCTCATTGGGGATTAGAACCACTTTTCCATTTCGCTACTTCGCCATCGACCACTCAATATCGAATCACCCGACCACCTCTTCCAGATCCGGAGCGCCGAACTTTTTCAGCGCCCGTACATGGGAACCAAGTGCATCGGAGAAGGTCTTGTTCTCCATGTAGGGAATGCCGTATTCCCGGGCAGTCTCTCGAACGATGGGCGCGATCTTTGGGTAATGGACATGGCAGATGGAGGGAAAGAGGTGATGCTCGACCTGAAAGTTCAAACCGCCGGTCCACCAATTGATGAAGCGGTTATCGGTGGCAAAATTGGCCGTTGTGCGCATCTGGTGGACCGCCCAATTCTCCCGAACTTTCCCGTCCGCGTCGGGCCGGGGATGTTCCGCCCCGTCCA
>CAYVSK010000034.1:22932-26878 GCA_964453635.1 uncultured Weeksellaceae bacterium
GGGCCAATTGGAAAACGATGCTCAGGATATTGCCCGCGATAAAGTGCATAAGGAGGAAGCCCAGGAGCACCTGATAAAAGGGGATCCCACCGACGATCACCGGTAAGGCGAGGATCATGTAGAAATAGACCCCTTTGTTCATCAAAATGGTCCCGAAAAGCCAGGCATTTCTCCAACCCTTGTAAGGATTTTCTCCGTTCCGGGTGTATTTGACCCACTGCACGATGTCTTTCAAAAGGACCCAATACAGGGTAAGGATCCCATAAAAGAGGAACGCATACACCGGCTGGAATTTGTGGTACCCTTTGGATTCCGTGTGCGGGGAAAAGGTCATGAGCAATTTGTCACCCACGTCCTCGTCCTTTTCAAGGATATTGGGATAAACGTGATGGAGTTTGTTGTGCTGGATCCGCCAATTGAAAGTAGCCCCCCCTGCTAGGTTCAGGGAATAACCGAGGAGGCGGTTGATCCGGGGATCTTTCGAATAAGCACCGTGACAAGCATCGTGCATAATACACATACCGATCCCGGCAATCCCGATCCCCATGAGACCCCATAAGCCCAGGGCCACTCCAAAAGAAGGTCCCATGGCCACTAAAAAAATATAAGGAATCCCGTAGATAGCGATCATGAAAATGGTCTTGATCACCATTTCCCGGTCGGCGTACTGACTCAGCCCATTATCGCGGAAATAACGGTTGACCCGTTTACTCAGGGTCCGAAGGAAAAATTCCTTCTGCTTATCGGGGCTCTCGAATCGGATGGCCGCTTCCTGTTCCTGCATGATCTGAATTTTTGGCAAGGTTTCGGGACCTTCAGGCGAGCATCGACCGTAGCACTGGCCGTGACCCGAATCTCAAGGACGGGCTATTCGTATACCGTGAATATAAGGGTCGATGAGGGCTCAAAACGCAGGCGGAAAAAGTTCTGTCTATCTGTTCATGTTGTAGCCCCGAATGTATGACCTTTTTCGGGATCTAACAAGATCTAACAAAAAAGCATCAAGCCATTAACTCAATATCTGCTTGCACCTGTCCTTCGTTACTTATATTCGCCCTTTCAAACTCAAAATCCCAATTAAATGCGTATAACCAAGATCTTGACCACGGGGATGATCGGTGGGATGTTCCTCTTTGCTCAGGTAAGCTGCTCCCAACAAGGCGGAGGGTCCGGGAACGACCAGGAAAAAGAAGCGAAAGAGCAGTCCTCCAAGCCGCAGGATCAACAAGCGAAAGAGCGAGGCGGTAGTCAGTCAGGCTCCCCGCAAGGATCCCCTCAGGGCGCACCCCAAATGGGTGGTGGCCAGACCGATATCGATGTGAGCGACGAGGAGCTCAAGAAATTCGTCGAGATCAACAAGAAGCTGCGCCCTCTTCAAAACGAGGCCCGCCAAGAGATGCGTAAGAACGTGGAGAACTCCGAACTCGGCATGAAACGCTATCAGGAGATATCAAGGGCCCGTCAGCAGGGGTCAAAGGCCGATGTAAGCGACAAAGAACAAAAGCAACTGGACGAGCTTCAAAAGAAGAACCAAAAGGTTCAAAAGGCCAACCAGGAAAAGATCCGCAAAAAAGTGGAAGAGGAGGGGCTGAAATGGGACCGCTTCATGAAGATCAGCCAGGCCATTCGCCAGGACCCCAAGCTCAAACAAAAGGCCATGAAGATGATGCAGCCCAAGGGCGGGGGCGGTGCTCCTCAGAAACGCCAAAAGCAGGGTTCACCCCAGGGTGGCGGGGGTCGCTGATCCCTCACCGTCCATTGTAGTATTTCCTAAAAAACCAGGGTTTTCTTTACCCTGGTTTTTTTGTTCGTTCATCCAAAATGGCATAACGCTTAAATGGATAGAAAGCGTTCGTAATTGCCCATTGTTGGATATTTGTTGTATTATCCTGAAAAAAGGCCTATCTTAGGGACATATAACAACGGCTGATCAAAGCCTTTCAGGGACGGCACCCCTTTCAAAGGGTTCTATCACAGGCAGTAACAGAACACCCGTCGTGTGCATCAGACACACAACGGATATCTTTTGAAATCCCACCCGTATTTACCTGGAAAACGACCATTGCCCGCAAATGGCAGAACGGGGTTCTGTGCCAATGTCGGGGCTAGGCCTTTGACCCGCCCTAATTCAAGCATATGACCGAAACACCGATCCAATTCATATCAAAGAACCGGGAGGACCAAATGTTCTTCCGCACCCTGAAGAAAAGGGTGGACGCTTATTTCCGGGACAGGGGAATCTCCAGGCACGCAAATACGGAAATGATCACCAAGATCGTGGTCATGTTCAGCATCTACATTCTTCCCTTTCTCTTCATCCTCCTTTTGACCCCCCCATTTTGGATTGCACTCCTTCTTTGGGCGACCATGGGGATCGGAATGACCGGGGTCGGCATGGGCATCATGCACGATTCCTGTCACGGAGCCGTTTCATCGAACCCCAAGGTGAACAAGGTCCTGGGCCATTCCCTCAACCTCGTTGGCGGCAGCACGAGCAATTGGAAGATCCAACACAACAAACTCCACCACAACTACACCAATATCCCGGAGAAGGATGAGGACATCCAGTTGGGGACGATCATGCGCTTCTCTCCACAGAATGAGGTAAAATCCTTTCATCGATTTCAATGGATCTACGCCATTTTCCTTTACGGTCTCCAAACCCTTTTCTGGGCCGTTCCCAAGGATTTTATCCAATGGGCCCGCTACGGGAGCAAAGGAGAATACCAGGATTCGGATGGTGGCCGCTCCACCTTATTGGGCGGGATCATCCTTAACAAGGTCCTTTACTTCGGTATGATCATTGGTTTGCCCGTATTCTTGGTCGGGATCCCTTTCCTTCAAGTACTAACGGGTTTCCTTGTGATGCATTTCATCGCGGGTGTTATCCTGAGTATCGTGTTCCAATTGGCCCATAGCGTAAATGAGACGGACCATCCCGAACCCGATTCTCAAGGAAGGGTCCATGAAGCCTGGGCGGTCCACCAAATGCGAACGACCGTCAATTTCGCCCGCCGAAACCGCTTTCTCAATTGGTGCGTGGGCGGATTGAACTTCCAGGTGGAGCATCATCTCTTCCCGTCCATTTGTCACGTCCATTACCCGAAGTTGGCCCCGATCGTCAAAAGGACCGCCGAGGAGTACAACATCCCCTATTTGGAGCACCCCTCCATCACGGATGCCGTTCGATCCCATATTGCCCTCCTAAAACGGTACGGGAGGCCAAGCATGGAGGAGGCGATCGTATGAGCACGATCAGTACTATAGGGTCTCCCAAAACTCCTACCTTCGGGACGCTATCTTTGTATAGAGCTGGATTAACAGACCAATTGACCACCTTTCGCAAAACGAGCACATGAATCCTATGACCAACTGTGTGATCACAGGAACAGGCAGTTATATCCCACCGAAAAGGGTCAGGAACGAGGATTTTCTCTCCACCGACTTCTACGATGTGGATGGACAAAAACTCGAACGATCCAACCAGGAGATCATCGACAAGTTCCACAAGATCACCACGATCGCCGAAAGGCGTTACGTTTCGGAGGACTTGGTAACTTCGGACATCGCTTATTATGCAGCGAGAAATGCCCTCGATGAGAGGGACATGGACAAAGAAGAACTGGACTACATCATTGTGGCCCACAATTTCGGGGACGTGCGAAGCGATAACCGACGCACAGATATGGTCCCAAGTCTGGGCGCAAGGGTAAAAGAAAAACTGGGGATCGAGAATCCAGATACGGTGGCCTACGACATCACGTTTGGCTGTCCGGGATGGCTACAGGCCCTCATTCAGGGGTCTCATTTCATCCGTTGCGGCGGAGCGAAAAAGATCATGGTGATCGGGGCCGAGATCCTATCTCGGGTATCCGATCCTCACGACCGGGACAGCATGCTTTACGGCGACGGAGCCGGTGCCACTATCATAGAGAGGAAGGATGAC
>CAYVSK010000035.1:0-26252 GCA_964453635.1 uncultured Weeksellaceae bacterium
GGAACCCGATGTCCCGACCTTTTTGTTCGCCGCTGATCACCCGGCCCGTAAGCTCGAATGAATGCCCCATGAGCTGTTTGGCCCAGGCGACCTCTCCTTTTTGCAGCGCTTTCCGCACCAGGGAGGAACCCACTTCCTGGCCTTCTATCCGGACGGGCTGTACTTCCTCTATGGAAAAGCCGTATTTCGGTGCTTCCCGAGCCAGGAAGTGATTGTCCCCTTCCCGGCCCTTGCCGAAACGGTGGTCCGTGCCCACCACCAAATGGGCGATGTTCAATTCTTCGACAAGGACCCGTTCTATATAGTCCTTTGCTGAAAGGGAGGCGAATTCCTGGCTAAAGGGGTGGATGATGAGGTGATCGATCCCTTCTTCCGCCAGCAGTTCGGCCCGTTCTTCGATCGTGTTGATCAGCTGGAGGGGTTTATCAGGGGCGAGGATCGTCTTAGGGTGGGGATGAAAGGTCAGGAGGGCGCTTTCCCGCCCCATTTCCCGGGCCCGCTCCCTGAGCCCGGCGATCATCGCTTGATGGCCCTTATGGACGCCATCAAAGATACCGGTCGTGAGAACAGGGGCGACCGCCCGGGGGAATTCCTCGATGTTCGAATACCGGTGCATGTGCCTGTTTTGCTTGTGTTTCCGGGCATTCGGGAACCCCCAAAGGTATCCAAAAACGGTGACCGACCTGGCAGGCCCCGGAAAAATCCGTCGGTTCCGCGCTTGATAAAGGTTCCGCTTGGGTACGTCATATGGAGAAATAATACTATTTTCGCGGCCGCGAACAGGAGACTGATAATCCAATCCAGGAACAATACTTTCCGAGCCCTATGGCTGAAGATCAGAAAAAAGGCCGCATATTGCAGGTGATCGGCCCGGTCGTGGACGTCACCTTTGAAAATGAAGAGGATCTGCCCGAGATACAGGACGCCCTTCACATTCTTAAAGAGAACGGAGAGAAGGTGGTCATCGAGTGCCAGCAGCATATCGGCGAGAATTCGGTACGCACGATCGCGATGGATTCCACCGATGGTATGAAACGCGGTATGGAGGTCGTCAATACCCAGGCTCCCATCCAGATGCCCACCGGTGAGGAGATCCGTGGTCGAGTGTTGAACGTTGTTGGTGATGCCATCGACGGGATCGGCCAGCTCGAGGGCAAGGAAAGCCGTTCCATCCACGCTAAGGCGCCGGATTTCGACCAGATCACCACGGCTACGGAGATCCTCTACACAGGGATCAAGGTGATCGATCTCATCGAACCTTACGCCAAAGGGGGTAAGATCGGCTTGTTCGGTGGGGCCGGGGTCGGCAAGACGGTCCTGATCATGGAGCTGATCAACAACATTGCCAAAGGTTACGCAGGCCTCTCCGTATTCGCCGGGGTTGGTGAAAGGACCCGTGAAGGGAACGACCTCCTCCGGGAGATGATCGAATCCGGGGTGATCCGTTACGGCGATGCGTTCACCAAATCCATGGAAGAAGGGGGATGGGACCTTTCCAAGGTCGATAAGAAGACCCTTGAGGGTTCCCAGGCCACCCTCGTATTCGGCCAAATGAACGAGCCCCCGGGAGCCCGTGCCCGCGTGGCGCTTTCCGGGCTGACCCTCGCCGAATATTTCCGCGACGGTGATGAGGAATCCGGCGGTCGGGACATTCTCTTCTTTATCGACAACATTTTCCGCTTTACGCAGGCGGGTGCGGAGGTTTCCGCCCTTCTGGGCCGGATGCCCTCGGCTGTTGGCTATCAGCCGACCTTGGCCACGGAAATGGGCTTGATGCAGGAGCGCATTACCTCGACCAAACGGGGTTCGATCACCTCTGTTCAAGCTGTTTATGTGCCGGCGGACGACCTTACGGACCCGGCACCGGCGACCACTTTTGCGCACCTCGATGCGACCACCGTCCTTTCGCGGAAGATCGCCGAACTTGGTATTTATCCAGCGGTCGATCCTCTGGATTCGACCTCGAGGATCCTGGAACCCGACGTCGTTGGTGAGGACCACTACAATACGGCCCAGCGGGTCAAGGAGATCCTCCAGCGCTACAAGGAATTGCAGGACATTATCGCGATCCTCGGTATGGAGGAACTCTCGGAAGAGGACAAAATGGTCGTTCACCGGGCAAGAAGGGTTCAGCGCTTCCTCTCGCAGCCGTTCTCTGTGGCCGAGCAGTTCACGGGCCTCGAAGGGAAAATGGTGAGCATCGAGGACACGGTCAAAGGCTTCAACATGATCCTGGACGGGGAGGTCGATCAATATCCTGAAGCGGCCTTCAACCTCGTCGGTACCATCGATGAGGCCATCGAGAAAGGAAAGCAATTGCTTGCCGAATCCGAAGAGCAGGACAAGAAAGAAGCGGAGGAAGCAGCTGCTGAAGAGGGCAGCTAATAAATAAGCCATCATGCAGCTCGAGATCATTTCACCGGATGAGCAGCTCTTCAAAGGAGAAGTGAATGCGGTCACTTTCCCTGGAAAGGATGGGCGCTTCGGGGTACTGAACGATCACGCCCCGCTGATCTCCTCGCTTCAGGCCGGCCCCATTGGCATTGAACAGGCGGGCAAAGAAAAGACCACCCTCGATGTTAAAGGGGGAGTCGTCGAAGTGCTCAACAACAAGGTGATGGTCCTGGCTGAGTGACGTCCGCTTTTATTTTCCATCGCCTTTTCGCGAACAAAAAAATTTTCCGGACTTCCCTTTTCCATTCTTCTCCGCTTAATGGGGTATTGCTTTCCAGCTTTAAGCGTAAGGGGCCTGTCCATATCCGGCCCAAAGGGCTCTAATTCGCCGCTCCCGGATAGTAACGCCTGGTAAGGACGCGAATCGGGAACCAGGTCGATACAAAGCCCGTCAACAGGACGATGCCGAGAATCGCGGCCATATCTCCTCCATGGACTTCTACAGGGTAATAATTCACGATCGTGGTATTGGCCATCCGCAGGAGGCCAAAAGTGTTCTGGGCCCAGCACAGAAGCAAGCCGGTCACGATCCCGGAAGCGGCCCCGATCAGGGTGATCATAAGGCCTTCGTAAAGAAAGATCCTTCGGATCCCGGCCAGGGAAGTGCCCATGCTTTTGAGAATAAAAATGTCGCCTTTTTTCTCCAGGATCAGCATGGAAAGAGAAGCGATCATGTTGAAGGTGGCGATCACGAGAATGAAGGTGAGGATCATGAAGGTGATCCATTTTTCTGTCCGGTTGATCCGGTAAATACTGGCGTTTTTCTCGTAGAGGTTTTCCACGGAAAAGCCGGGGCCCAGTGCGCGTTCGACCCGGTGCCGGACATCCCGAATATCGGCACCCTGCACCACATCGATCCCCATGCCTGAGCGTTCCTTCCCGTATTTAAGGACTTTTGCCGCGAACTCCACGGGGCCGATCACGTAACGGGAATCCAGTTCGGCATTGACGCGAAAAGCTCCACCCACGAGGACCCTTTCCCGGTTAAAGGCCCGTTCCCTGTATTTCATGAGCTCTTTGCCCCGGATCGGGGAGGAAAGCTCCACAGAAACGGGTTTCGGTTTGTGAAGGGGAATGTTCATTTCGTAACGGATCCCCAAACCCACGTAGAGCCGTTCTTCCCCCTCACCGGAACGAATACGGATCCCCTTCCCTTTGTAAATCATTGTATCCAGGCCTGTCATGGCGGGAAAGGAAGAATCAACCCCTTTCATGGTAACGATCCGGTATTGATCGTCGTAATGAAGGACCGCGTTCTCCTCGATCACTTCTGATACGTGTGCTATTCCCCGCATCTCTTCCAGGGTGTTCACGGGGACCGTGTCCATGCGCATGGTCTTGCCCCGTTCGGGCCGGACGGTCACATCGGGGGTAAAGGTGCTGTAGAGGTTATCCACCAGCGATTCGATGCCGTTAAAGGCGGAAAGCACGACGACCATGGCCAGGGTGGCGAACCCGACGCCGACCACGGAGATCCCCGAAACGACATTGATCACGTTGTGGGATTTCCTGGAGAAGAGGTAGCGACGAGCTATGTAAAATGGAAATCGCAAGGAGCGGTCTATTGATCAGTTGGTCACGCTGCTGTCCTGGAATGCATGATCATTTCCGGGCCTTAACGATGAGACCTGTGCCAGTCGCGTGGTTTTTCCTTACGTCGATCGAATTGAGAACAAAGGCGATCGGGTAAGCGATGAGGTAATAGAAGGGCAGGAGGATAAAGAACGCCTTTGAGCTGTTCAGCATGAGGAGGGGGGTCTTCATGGAGATCTTCCAGGCCTTCTTCCCCGGCGGTCCATAAGCATAGCGGGCATGGACCTCACTGAAACCGGCCCTGTATAGTTTCTGTTCGATGTCTTCCTTGTTGTATCCATCCCGCACGTGTTCCTCGATGAAAGACCCCTCTTCATCCGGGTCATGGACGTCTGATCCGCCCTGGTCGGATGGCGTGGAGATCAGGAGGGTGCCGCCCGGTCTGAGGGAGGTCACGAAATTCCGGAACACTTGCTCGTCCGCTTCTATGTGCTCCATGACGTCCACGCAGAGGATGAGGTCGAAGCTTTCTGGCCGCTGGAATTCGGTCAGGTCAGCCACTTCAAAGCGCACATTTTCCATCCCCATGCGCTCGAAGAAGGCATTGCAGTCCGCCACCTGCTCCTCCTTGATGTCTAGGCTCAGGATTGGTGCGCCTTTGGAGCGGGTGCTCATGTAATAGGTGTACTGGCCGAAACCGGCACCGGCATCGAGAATTTGGGGTGTCCGATCCCCTTGCTCCCGCTGCCACTTTTTGAATTCCCTTTTTACGTGCCAGGCCCGCAGAAGGAGGAGGTCGAGCAGTTTATAGAATAGAATACGGGCGTAGGGGGAAACATTGAATACGCGCCCGAGGGTCCGTTTGATGGGATCGTACTGCATTGTCAGTGTATTGGCGGAATCGCGGGAACTTTCCCGTTATAGCCCCCATGAACCCAACGATCGGGTTTTATTCGTTCTTCCCTTTGTTCCGGTCCTTTTTCAAAAGCTCATCGATCCTTTCCGCCCTTTCCGGGGAATCATCCAGAACAAAAGTGAAATCGGGCATCTTACGGAGCTTGTTCCGCACCCGCTGGCCCAGGAGCCTGCGGATCTCGTTCATCTGTTCCTCGACCATCCGGAAGATCCGTTCTTTATCCTTCGGCACGAAAATGCTCAAATAGATCTTCGCGTGTGAGAGATCGGGAGCGACCTCTACGAAGGTCACGGTGATGAACGCTCCATTGAACATGGCCGTGCTCTGTTCCTGAAATATCCTGCCGAGATTCTCCTTGAGCAGGGTGGCGACCTGTTCTTGTTTCTTTTCCGAGCTCATGGCACTAAGGTACTATCTTTCGTCCTTTTTCCCTCGAGGAAAAAATATATATTTATCACTGTGATTTCATTGTGAAAAATATATATTTCTTTCGAAATGGCAGATTCAAAGATCCAGTGCAACACGCATTAAAATTGTTGCACGATGGGTTATCAAAGATTGACTTCCTTTGAACGAAGGGAGCCTTTCATGGGCTCACATCAACGCAATGGTCCTTTGGCATGGATCCATTGCACCTGCGCACCCGCTCACTTTCCCATCGCCCTCAAACCCTTCCCATCATCCGTTCCGAAACGTTGAGCACGTGATTCCCAACGGTCTCGCATGAGGAAAGCAGATCGTTGTAGATCAGCCATCCCATGATGTTCTTTTCGCCGGATTGTACGTGCTCGAGGTATTTCCCGTGGAGTTCGCTCGCGTATTGATCGATCCTTTCCTCCTGGTCGCGGGCCTTCTCGAGGTCAACCTCCCATTCTTCGCGCCCGAGGTTGCTCAGCATGATATCGAAGGCCTCGTTGAGGAGCTCGATCATTTTTTGGATATCCGCCCTTTGTTCCTGGGTGAACCAGATCTTCTGTTCGTGTTTGCTCCGGATGTTGCGCGCCATCTCATAGAGGATGTCGCCGATCTTTTCGAGGTCCTTGATCACGTTCAGCATGGCGCGCACCCGCAGTGATGTCCTCGAGCTCAGTTCATCCTCGGAGACTTTGGAGAGGTAATCCGCTATCTCTACTTCGATCCGGTCGGTCGTCTCTTCTTTTTTGCGGATCCGTTTGATGAAGTTGCCGCCCTTCTTTTGATCCGTTTCGAAGAGCTGTTGGCGGACCATATCGAGGATCCTTTGGTCCAGGTCCGCCATTTTGCGGACCTCTTTTCGGGCTTCGATCATGGAGAGCTCCGGGGTTCCCACGATGCCTGTCTGAATGAACTCCAGGTTGCGGGATTCCTTGGTAACGGAAGCGGGAACGAGCTTTTCCAGGAATTTACTGAGGGGTTTCACGGGCCCGAGCAGAAGGAGGGTGTTGACCACGTTGAAGCCTACGTGGAATACCGTTACGCCCCAAAGGACCCGTTGGGTGTCCGCCATCGGGGCAAAATTTTCCGTCAGCAATCCGATCCCGCCCACCAGGGGTTGAAAGAGAATGAGAACCCAGACCGCGCCGATCAGGTTGAAAAGCACGTGGCTCAGGGCCGATCGTTTGGCGTCCGCATTCACGATCCCCACCAGGAGGCTGGCCGTGATCGTTGTTCCAATGTTCCCCCCCAGCATGAGGGCCATGGCCGACCCGAGGGAAAGAAGCTCATGGTCACAGGCGATCAGTCCCAGTGCAAAGAGGGCACTGGAGGAACCGATCAGGAAGGTGATCCCGAAACCAATGATCAGGAAGACAAGAACAGAAGTTCCTCCAAGGTGGGATAGCAGCGGAACACCCTCGTGGAAGCGTTCGATTAGCGGGAGAACCGACTCCCGTAGGGTGTCGAGCCCAAAAAAGAGGAGCCCGAAGCCCACCAGGATCTCTCCGATGTATTTCAAAAGGGGGTCGCGCGTCAGGAGAAAGGGAAATCCGATCGCGATGACGGGAAGGGTATAGGGTGCAATCCCGAAGCTCGAGAATCCCAGTACCATGATCAGAACGGCCGTGAAGGTCGTCCCGATATTGGCCCCCATGATCACACCGAGCCCCTGACGCAGATCCAATACGCTCGAGTTGACAAAGCTCACGACCATGGCCGTAGTGGCTGAAGAGGATTGGACCAGAGCCGTGGTCGAGAAACCGGTAAAGACGCCCGACAAGGGGCCGGAGGTCGCCCGGCCGAGGAAACGCCGCATGCGTTCCCCGGAAATCCGTTGTAATCCCTCGCTCATCACCTTTAGGCCGTAAATAAAAAGGCCGAGGGCACCGATAAGGGTCAGTATGTTGTAAAAAATGAACATCTGGCTGGCAGCCCGCTCGGGACGAGCCCCGAAAAGGTCCATGGGGGGAGATCAGCGTTCGGACCCGCTGTTCTTTTTGGGTTTTTTGCTGTGCTTCAGTACCTTGGCCTCAATATAGAAAATGGTCTCCTCGGCGATGTTCTTGGCGAGGTCGCCAACGCGTTCCAGTTTACGGATAATGGAAAGGAGATAGAGGTAATTGTGGACGTTCTCGGGAGCGGCCTTCAGGTATTTTTCCACGATGACCGGCGCGGCTTCGTTGATCTCGTTCACGACCTTGTCCTCCTGGAATATCTTTCGGGCCAGTTTGGTATCCTCCTTCGTAAAAGCTTCTTCCACGTTGCTCAGCATGGTGAGGGCTGCATTGAACATCTCGTGAAAGCGGAGCTCTTCCAGGAGCTCGTCCTCAACGGCCCCCTCCTTGGTGAGGATGTATTTTGCCACCCCGTCGGCATTGTCCCCGAGCCGTTCCAGGTCCGAGTTGATCTTGAAACAGGCCATTACGAAGCGGAGATCGATCGCGACCGGCGTAAAGAGGGCGAGGATGTTCTCGCAATCCCGGTCGATCTTGAGTTCCATGGCGTTGATCCGGCGTTCGTTCGAGCGGACCTCCTCGGCGAGCGCGTTGTCTTGGGTGGAAAAGGACTCCTCGCTCTTTTCGAACTGGGTGCGCACCATGCGCATCATTTCCTGCACATTCCCCTTGAGAAGCTCGATCTCTCTTTCGAGTTGGTTCATTTTATCCGAATCGGCCTGTTATGTAATTCTGTGTACGTTCCTTCCTGGGTTCGGTGAAAATGATCTCGGTATCGTCGTATTCGATCAGTTCCCCCATGTAGAAGAAGGCGGTCTTGTCGCTGACACGTCCGGCTTGCTGCATGTTGTGGGTCACGATCACGATGGTGTACTTCTCTTTGAGCTGGCCGGCAAGATCTTCGATCCTCGCCGAGGAAACGGGGTCAAGGGCCGATGTCGGTTCGTCCATGAGAATGACCGAGGGCTCGACGGCCAGGGCCCGCGCTATGCAAAGGCGCTGTTGTTGACCCCCAGAGAGTGCAAGGGCATTGTTCCGGAGGGTGTCCTTGACCTCCTCCCATAGCCCGACCTGCTTCAAAGCGTGTTCAACGCGGCCTTCCAGGAAGTCCTTGTCTTTGATGCCCTGAATCTTGAGGCCGTAGGCCACGTTCTCGAAAATGCTCTTGGGGAAGGGATTTGGCTTTTGAAAGACCATCCCCACTTTTTTTCTGAGCTCCTCCACACTGACCGATTTCCAGTAGATCTTTTCCTGGTCCACCAGGACCTCCCCCCGCATCGTGAACCCTTCGATGTAATCGTTCATGCGGTTGAAGAGTCGCAGAAAGGTGGATTTTCCGCATCCGGACGGACCGATGAAAGCGGTCACCGAATTGGCGACGATCTGCATGTCCACGTCCTTGATCGCGTGGAAATCGCCATAGAACACATCCACACTGCTTGTCTCCAGTTTGATCTCTTTCGTGCCGGGGTTGGTGGCCTTCATGTCAGCGCCTTTGGGTTCCCCGGGTTCGCTTGTGACTGCTTCGGATGCCATAAAAATATGAGCTGCTTGCAGTGATCGTTTCGCGTCCCGAAAAAAGAAAAGCGGACCGAACACGAAAGTAAATGAATTGTTAAGAACGATCGGTCCATTTTGATCGGGTAAGCAGGGAAATAAGGATATAGACCAGGACAAGGGGAGAGAAAGAGGCCAACCGGAGGATCGGCAAAGAGAGGACGGCGATCCCGAGAAAGATCCATTGGGCCTTCCCGCTTTGTTGATCGATGCCTGAAAATTTGAGCTTGAACATGGAAAAAGGGGCGATCATGAGGAGGGCGGTCAAGACGGGAGCAATGGCGTAAAAAGGGGGGAACAAAAGGGTGTTCTCGAGGATGACACCGCTTGTTCCCATTTCCAGGCCTTTTATCGTGTCAGAGATCCTGAACCCTTCTTCGGTGAAGACCTGAAGAAAGAGGAGGGGCAGGCCGGCCCAGAGAATGGCGTGAGCTGGTGTGGGCAACCCCGTGAAGCCCGCTTTTCCCCCCTCATCGACATTGAATCGGGCCAATCTAATGGCTGATAAAAGGGGAATCACAAACGCTATGTATCCGGGCCATTCCGGAAATGAGGAGCCAGTCAACACGGCAGTCCGCTCGTTCAGAACGAAATAGACCCCCTTTACAAGGAATGCGGGAGCCACACCGAAGGATACAATATCCGCCAGGGAGTCCAGTTCCGCGCCGATCCTGGATGAAGTCTTCAGCAACCGGGCCACGGCCCCATCCAAAAGGTCCAGGAACGCTGCCAGACCGATCAGGAAAGAGCCTACGATAAATGCCTCTTCCGAGAATTTCACAATGGCCAGGCATCCCATCAAAAGGTTGCCGATCGTTAAAAGGTCTGGAATTTTGCTCCGTAAATCCTTCATACGAGCAATATTGGGTCTTTAACCTCGTTTCGTTCTGAATGGGCGCTTCCAAAATTAAGGCCATGATCGTAGTTTATACGACCAAACTCGTATATTTCCCGAGCTCCCTTCGCAAATACGATCCGGATCGATTAAATTTATAGGTCGAATGGGTTTAAGAAATGGCATCATAGCGATCGCGATCGGGTTCTTCCTCGGGGGTATGACCGCAGAAGAGAGCCGGGCCCAGGTCCGGAAGTACAGCAACGAGTTCCTCAAGATCGGCGTTGGGGCTCGGGCCCTTGGCATGTCCAATGCCTATATAAGCTCTGTTCAGGACGTAACGGCGGGTTATTGGAATCCGGCCGGCCTTACCAACATCCAGAGCGACCTTCAGTTGGGCGCTATGCATTCGGAATATTTTGCCGGTATTGCCAAATATGACTATGGCGCACTTGCCAAGCCGATCGACAGTGTGAGCACCATCGCTTTCTCGATGATCCGCTTTGGTGTGGACGACATTCCCAATACTACGCGCCTGATCGACGGGCAGGGCAATGTGAACTACGATCGGGTCACGAGATTACGCCGGGCTCATTTCCTATGCCAGAAAACTGGATGTTCCGGGTCTGACCGTTGGTGGGAACATTAAGATCATTCATCGCATTGTCGGGAACATGGCCTCGGCCTGGGGCTTTGGGCTGGACGCGAGTGCGAACTATCGCTACCAGGGTTGGCGTTTATCCGCCGTGGCAAGGGATGTTACATCCACTTACAATGCCTGGTCCTTTTCGCTGGATGAACGTACCAAGGAGGTCTTTGAGCTTACGGGGAACACCATTCCGAAAAATTCCCTGGAGATCACCCTGCCGACCCTGACCCTGGGTATGGCACGGTCATTCCCGATCGGGAAGAATTTCTCGATCCTGGCCGAGGGCAACATGGAGTTCACTTTTGATGGCAAACGGAATACCTGGTACAGGGGCGACCCGGTCAGTGCTGCACCACGTGTTGGCATCGAGACCAGTTACAAGGGAATCGTGCATCTCCGTGCCGGGGTCGGGAATTTCCAACGGGTCAAAGAAGACCGTTACAGCGAGAAGATGATCTATCAGCCGAACATGGGGGTGGGTGTGACCCTTTTCGACCGCGTCACGCTCGATTACGCCCCGAGCGATATCGCCGACCACTCCGTTGCCTCCATCTCCGATGTCTTTTCCTTGAAATACGACATTTACAAGGATGAAGGGTGATGAAACGATCCCTGGCCATATTGCTCCTCTTTCTGCTCGGTCCTGTGTTTCAAGGGGTGGCTCAACCACATGGGAACGAATGGATCCGTTACGATCAGCAGTATTTCCGATTCCCGGTCCCGGCGGACGGGATCTATCGGATCGATCACGCGACCCTTTCGGGTAGTGGGGTGCCGGTCTCATCCCTGAAGCCCGGTAATTTTCAGATATATGGACGGGAACGGGAAGTGTCGATCCACGTTGAAGGAGGAGCTGACGGGTCCTTAGACCCGGGCGACTACATCGAATTCTACGGACGGAGCAATGACGGTTGGCTGGACTCTCTGGTATATCCATCTCAAGCCGCCCACACGGATCCTTACTACAGCCTGTATAACGATACCGCCACGTACTATCTTACCTGGAACGGCAACCTGGCCAACAAGCGGGTGGACCGGGTGACGGACACCGATCTGGGTTCCTATCCCAGCCCCGATCACCTTTGGAAGAAAACGATCAAATCCTACCATGCCAATTACGAGTTCGGTTTCAAGGACCGTTTTGGTGGTACTTCTCCGCGGTATACGGCCGGTGAGGGTTGGGTCAGCGGGAAATTTTCCAAAGGGAGCACGGAAGAACGGGACATTGAAACGCCCCATCCTTATCAGGCCCCGGGAGCTCCCGATGCACGGGTAGAGGGTGCTGTTGCCAGTGTTTCGGACGCCAAGGGGTCGCCCAACCACCATTTGCAGGTCCTTACGCCCAAGGATAATGTGGTATTTGACAGCACCTATAGTGGGTATGACCTTATCAATTATTCCGTCACCTTCTCCAACAGTCAATTGGATGATCCCACTACGCCCGTTCAACACCGATCCGTGGATGACCTCGGGGTCAAGACCGATTTTCAGACCACTTCCTACATCACGATCGCGTATCCCCATACGGGGAACGCTGGTCAAAAGAGCGCTTTCGACTTTCGTGTTCCGCACGATCCTTCCACTTCCAAGGCCCATGTTCGCATCTCCAGCCTCGATGCCAATGAGGCGGTCATGTATCGGCTGAACGGAAAGGTTAAAAGGATCAAGGTGGTGAACAATGGAAATGTGAAGGAGGCCCTCGTGCCTCACCTCTCATCCGGTGAGAACGCCCGTTGCCATATTTCAGCTCTTTCAGAGATCCGTGAAGTCGGGGAACTTACCCCGGTTAGCAGGGATAACGATGGTTTTTTCACCGACTACGGCGCCAAAGCGGCAGATTCCACCTTTCTGATCATCACGCATGAGAAATTGGCGGGTGCTGCTCAGGATTATGCCGATTTCCGAAAGCAACGCTTCGACAACACGATGGTGGTCGGTGTTGAGGAGCTTTATCATCAGTTTGGCGGAGGTATTCGGAAAAGCGGCCTCGCACTCCGTCGTTTTGCCCGCTTCCTGGTAGATGAATGGTCGATGCCACCGCAATCCATGTTTCTCATCGGCAAGAACGTGGCCATGGAATACGGGGCCCGGAATAACGGGGCTCATTATTCCAAACTTCTTGTGCCCTCGTTCGGATTCCCTCCGAGTGACAACCTGATCACTGCCGGATTGGACGGGGCCTCCTCGCTGGAACCGCGGATCCCTGTGGGGCGCTTGGCTGCGAACGATGAAAAGGAGGTGTTGGAATACCTCGAGAAGATGAAGGAGCATGAGGCATGGCAGGGAAAGAACGGAAAAGGTCCAAGGGAATGGATGAAGCGGGCGTTGCACTTCGGTGGCGGGGGAACCGCTAACGAACAGGAGACCTTTGCCGGTTTTTTGCGGAATTACGAGTCCATTATCGAGGATACCAGTTTTGGCGGGCGCGTTCATACCTTTCTCAAGGAAAGCTCGGATCCCATTCAGATCAGTATATCGGATTCCGTTACGGACCTCATCGAAAATGGGGTCTCCCTGATGACCTTCTTTGGCCATGCCAGCGGGAGCGGTTTCGATCAGAACATCGATCACCCTTCCAATTACGACAATCAAAACCGTTATCCCCTGGTCTTGGCGAATGCCTGTTATACCGGGGACATTCACCAACCAAGCACGAACAGTACGAGCGAGGAGTTCGTGTTGATCGGGGACCGCGGTATGATCGGCTTTATCGCTTCCGTGAAGCTGGGCTACGTCGGGACCTTGAACCGTTTCAGCACACAGTTTTATAAGAACCTCGGGTACCGGAATTACGGTGAACCCCTCGGGAAGGTCTTTCAGGGAGCGCTCGCGGATTTCGAGGATGTTGCCGGGAATGGATTTCTCCCTGAATTGACGGCCCTCGAAATGACGCTGCACGGGGATCCTGCGCTAAAATTGCATACCCGCGATAAACCCGAACTCAAGGTCAGCGAACCCGAACTCTTCTTTGAGCCGAAGGAGATCACCCCGCGGGTCGATTCTTTTACGGTCCATGTTCCGGTGGCGAATATCGGAAGGGCCACGACCGATACCTTCCGGGTGGAATTGACGAGAAATTTCCCTGGTACGCAGGATGACTCCCTTTATCAAAAGGATTTGCCGGGTCTTCTCTACCGGGATACCGTTCGCTTTCGGTTGCCGGTACAGCCGGATATTGCCAATGGCCTGAACGAGTTCGATCTTTCCGTGGACCATCCCGAGGACCGTATCGAAGAGGCCGTAGACGAGTTCAACAACAACACGGTGTTTAATAAAACGCTTCTGATCCGGACCGATGGAATTGTTCCGGTCCATCCTTACGAATATGCCATCATACCGAACGAAGAAGTGAGCCTGAAGGCGTCCACGGGAGATCCTTTTGCTGATAAAAGGGAATATGTTTTTGAGATCGACACCACCGATCGCTTCAACAGCCCCCTGAAAAGGCGTACAACGATCATGCACGAGGGTGGAGTGCTATCCTGGAAACCCGATATGACCTTTACCGACAGCACTGTGTATTTCTGGCGGGTCGCTCCGAAGGGTTCTGGAAACCCGGATCTCAATTGGGCCGAGAGCTCGTTCCAGTACATCCCTGGTGAAAGGGGATGGGGTCAGGCCCATTTCTTTCAATTCAAAAAGGACCGTTTCAATCAGCTCCAATACGACCGGGATGACCGGCGGGTCAGATTTCAGTCCGGAAGTGAGGAGGTCTCCTGTAGAGTTTATGGAAACCCCAGCAATGGTGGAGAAATAGATGGAACCCTTTGGAGAAAGGGGTTTGAACAACAGGAATACGGCGGATGCACCTTTTCCCCCTCCATTCACGTGGGGGTCATCGACCCGGTCACCCTTGAATCCTGGGGGTCTTATGGCAAGGATGACCAGGGGAACTGGGTGAACGAGGACCATCAATTCGGGAATGCGAACAATGGCAATGGGTGCCGTTCGCGGGTGGAGAAGTATTTTATCTTTCGGCAGAACAACGAACAGAGCATGAAGAACATGGAGCGCATGCTCCGGGATTCGGTGCCCGATGGCCACTACATTCTCGTCTACAGTTGGATCTATGCCGATTACGGAGATGGCTGGTCCGCTACGGACCTGCCCGCCTGGTTCCAGTCCCAGGGTGCTGACAGCGTTGGGGCGGGTCAGGACAAGGTGCCTTTCATCTTTTTCGTGAAAAAGGGCGAGCCCGCAACGGCCAAAGAGGTCTACGGAGAGAAGAAGGATGACTTCATTACCTTGAGCGCTTTAATCAATGGAAAAGAGAATCAGGGGTTCCTTACATCCGAAATGGCCGGACCTTCGGGAAAATGGGATGCCCTTTACTGGGATACCCGTTCCCTGGAACAGAATACGAGCGATGCCACCGACATTGAGGTGATCGGCATCAAGGAGAACGGCGATGCCGATGTTGTTGCCGATTTTCCCGCTTCAAGGGACAGCGTGCCCGATCTTGAAAAGCATGTGGATGCCTCGGTCTATCCCTTTGTTCGGTTACGGGCCGACTTGCGGGATTCGGTGGATCAGACCCCGGCTCAGATCGATCGCTGGCAGCTTCTTCATCAGCCGAAGCCGGAAGCAGCTCTAAACCCCTCCAGGGGGCACGTATTTCAATCGGATACCCTGCGGGAAGGTCAGGAAATGGCGTTCTCTGTGCCCGTTGAGAACATCAGCCCTTACCCCATGGATAGTCTCCTGGTCTCCTATTGGATAGAGAATGGCCAGGGAGGCAGAGAAGATCTGAAATACCCCAGGCAGGATTCTCTACTCCCCGGAGAAGTGCTCAAGGATACGATCCGTACCGGTACTGCTGGGCTGACCGGTGACAATCGTCTCTGGATGGAGGTCAATCCCCTGGATTCGACCACGGGAACTTACGACCAGCTCGAGAAGTTCCATTTCAACAATATTGCTTCCCTGAATTTCCATTCCAAAAAGGACCGCATCAACCCCATCCTTGATGTTACGGTGGATGGGCGACACATTATGGACGGGGACATCGTGTCTACGAACCCGGATATTCGGATCACCCTGAACGATGAGAACCGCTTTCTTTATATGGATGAGCCGGAAGATACCGCCAATTTCAATGTCTGGCTCACCGATCCGGACGGGAACCAGAAAAGGGTCCATTTCCGGGATGGGAGCGGAAAACCCATTATGGAATGGACACCGGCCGATCCCCCGGAGAATCATTTCAAGATCCGCTATAATCCTGAACTGGAAAAGGACGGCCAGTACGAGCTTTTGGTCCAGGCCCAGGACAAATCGGGGAATGCGTCCGGTGATCACAGTTACAAGGTGGCGTTCGAGGTAGAGCACGAGCAGACCGTGACCAATGTCCTGAACTATCCCAACCCCTTTTCCACCCGGACCCAGTTCGTCTTTACCCTTACCGGGACCGAGCCGCCCGATCGCTTCAAGATCCGGATCATGACCGTGAGTGGGAAGGTGGTCCGCGAGATCACCAAGGATGAGCTCGGCCCCCTGAACATCGGGGTGAACCGAACGGATTACTGGTGGGATGGCCGGGATGAACACGGGGATCCCCTGGGCAATGGCATATACCTTTACCAGGTGATCGTGAAGGACAACGGCAAGGCGGTGGATAAGCGGGAGACCGGGGCTGATTGGCTATTCGAGGAAGGGTTCGGAAAGATGTACCTTATGCGTTAAAAGGGTTCGAAAAAGTCGCGGGAACCTTTAATTTTACCCCCGTGAAGCCGTCCCCTCCCAGATCGCTCCTCCTTTTTCTCTGCATTTTCAGCGGGTTTTTGCTTGGGGTCTCTTTTCCGGGTACGGGGTCGCTCACCCCGCTGGCCTTTGTGGCCCTCCTCCCTTTTCTCTATGTAGAGGACCGGATCGCCAATAGTCGACACCAGGGTGATGGGACTTTCTTTTTGTGTGCTTTCCTGGGGTTTCTGACCTACAATCTCTACACGACCTGGTGGATCCTATATGCAACGGTCATGGGGATGGTCATGGCCGTGGTTGCGAATGCTTTGTTGATGACCCTGGTCGCTCAGGCCTTTCACTATACGAAACGGAGTTTGGGGGGTCAGCGGGGCATGGCCGGCCTTCTCTTTTTCTGGCCCGCCTTTGAGTGGGTTCATTACAATTGGGACCTGGCCTGGCCCTGGTTGAATTTCGGGAATATTTTCGCCGCTCGGCCCACCTGGGTCCAATGGTACGAGTATACGGGGGTATTGGGAGGAACCGTGTGGATCCTTCTGTTGAATATTCTGATATGGGTCCTTGTAAAACGGGCCCTGGTGGACCGCACCGCCTCGGTTGTCGCTACGGTGGCCCGTGGTGTGATGATAATCGGCGTGATCGTGGTGCCACTTTGGGTCTCCTACGATATCGGGTCCGATTACGAGGAAAAAGGGGAACCGGTCGATCTGCTGTTGCTTCAACCCAACATCGACCCCTATAAAGAGAAATTTCCCAGGGGGGAAGCCTTTATCCCTTACGATGAACAATTTCAACGATTGGTCGATGCGGCCCGTGCAAATAGGGGGGCCGGTACCGATCTGATCATCGGCCCGGAGACGGCACTGCCTGGCGGTTATTGGGAGGGGGCCTTGCCGTCCTCCGAAGCGTTCAATGCCTTAAGGAAGCTAACGCAGCGATCGCCTCAACCGGACTTCATCGTAGGCCTTTCCTCGTATCGCAATTATGGGAGTTCCGCTGAAAAACCGACCCCAACGGCCCGGCGATTGGAGGAATCCGGTGAATACTACGATGCCTTCAACACCGCTTTAAAAGTAGGACCCGGAGAGGATTCCCTTGAGCTCTATCACAAAAGCCGTTTGGTCCTTGGTGTGGAGAAGTTGCCCTTTCCCTGGTTACTGGCTCCCGTGGAGGAGATCTTCGATCTGGGAGGCACGACCGGAAGCCTCGGGGTTCAGGAAGAACCGACCGTCTTTGATCACGGACAGGTCGGTAATGCGCCATTAAAGACGGCCCCGCTCATTTGTTACGAATCCATCTTCGGGGCCTATGTGACGGAATTCACCAACCGGGGTGCGAATCTTCTGGTGAATATCACCAATGATGGTTGGTGGTCGGATACACCGGGTTATCAACAACACCTTGCGCTTGGTCGCCTGCGGGCGATCGAGACCCGACGCCCCATCGCTCGTTCGGCCAATACAGGGATCTCCTGCCTGATCGATCAACGGGGTCGGATCGAGGCCCGTACCCAATGGTGGAAAAAAAGCACCCTCAAAGGAAGGGTGAAACGGAACGATGAGGTGACCTTTTACATGCGATACGGCGATTCATTGGGTCGGATCGCGGCATTCGTCAGCTTTTTTCTCTTGGTCTTTGCGTTCACCAAAAGGATACGGGACAAGAAGGACCTGCAGGTCCGTTGAAGGAACCCGGACGGACCTGTTAAGCTTCCGGGCAGCTTCCGGGAAACATTCTTAATTTCGTGGTCGAGGGGAATCCGAAGAGCTGCGAACCCCTCGTTATCGATTCATTAAAGTCCCAAGAAATGGCCAAATATGATGTTGTGGTGATCGGTTCCGGGCCCGGCGGTTATGTGGCCGCCATCCGGTGTGCCCAGTTGGGTATGAGGACCGCGATCATCGAACGCTACGATTCCCTCGGGGGAACTTGTTTGAACGTAGGATGTATCCCTTCCAAAGCCTTGCTCGATTCGACCGAGCATTTGCAGAAGGCCAAAAAGGAATTCAGCTCCCACGGGATCGAGGTGGGGGAGCCCCGGGTGGACATGAAAAAGATGGTCGCCCGTAAGGAAAAGGTCGTGGAGGACACGGTCGGGGGGATCGGCTATCTGATGAAAAAGCACAATATCGAAGAGATCCACGGTCACGCCAGCTTCACTGACAAGAACCGGATCGCGGTGAGTCGGGGGCGTGGGAAGAAGAAACTCGATATCGAAGCGGACAAGACCATAATCGCTACCGGTTCGAAACCTGCTTCCCTTCCGGGGATCGAGATCGATAAAGAGCGGGTCATTTCCTCCACGGAGGCATTGAACCTGACCGGGGTCCCGGACCGCATGGTCGTGATCGGAGCGGGCTATATCGGGCTCGAGATGGGATCTGTCTATGCGCGTCTCGGCACGGAGGTCACGGTCGTGGAATACATGAATTCCATCATTCCCGGAATGGACCCCGATCTTGGCCGTGACCTCCAGAAGGTGCTCAAGAAAGAGGGGATCTCCTTCAAGCTCGGGCATCAGGTGACCGGCGTCAGCACGGACAAAAAGAAAAAGGAGGTCACTTTAAAGGCCAAGGACAAAAAGGGTCAGGAACAATCCTTCAAAGGGGATTACTGCCTGGTCGCTGTTGGGCGGCAGCCCTATACCGATTCCCTCGATCTCCACAAGGCCGGGGTTGAGACCGATGAGAAGGGCTTCATTCCGGTCAATGAAGACCTGCAGACCTCCAATTCGGGGATCTACGCCATCGGGGATGTGGTCGGTGGTAAAATGCTGGCTCATAAAGCGGAGGATGAAGGCATGTACGTGGCGGAGCGAATGGCCGGCCAGCAACCCCATATTGACTATAACCTGATCCCGGGAGTTGTCTATACCTGGCCCGAGGTCGCTTCTGTGGGTGCCCAGGAAAATGCGTTGAAAGCGGCGGGACGGTCCTATGCCGTTGGTCGTTTCCCCTTCAAAGCCAGTGGAAGGGCGCGGGCGAGTGGCGATCTCGAAGGGTTCATCAAGGTCCTCACGGATCAAGAGACCGATGAGGTCCTCGGGGTCCATATGCTGGCCCCCCGGGCGGCTGACCTGATCATGGAAGCTGTCGCGGCCATGGAGTACAGGGCTTCGGCCGAGGATATCGCACGGATGTGCCATCCCCACCCCACCTATTCAGAATCAGTGCGGGAGGCCGCTCTCGATGCAACAGGGAATCGCGCCCTTCATATTTAAGGATTGGCCGAGCATTCCCATCAAAAAAAGCCTATGGAGGAGTGTACTCCCAGGACCGGAGTGGTGCTGATCAATCTCGGCACGCCCGATTCCCCGTCCGTTCAGGACGTAAGGAAATATCTCTCCCAGTTTCTGAACGATCCCCGGGTCATTGATGTGCCTTGGCTCTGGCGCAAATTGTTGGTGAACGCTTTCATTGTGCCCTTTCGGGCGCCAAAATCCGCCAAGGTCTACCGTCAACTTTGGACAGGGGATGGATCACCCCTCAAAGTGTACGGGTATGAACTGGCCAATAAACTTCAGGAGCGGCTTGGCCCGGACTTTTATGTCGATCTTGCCATGCGCTATCAAAATCCTTCGATCCGCTCCGTTCTGGAAAGCATGCGCGAGCAGGTGGACCGTTTTCTGATCGTTCCGCTCTATCCCCAATATGCGTCTTCTTCCACCGGTTCGACCATCGAGGAGGTATTGCGGGTCATGGGGGAATGGTGGACGATCCCCGAGACCACCGTGATCGATCAGTTCTACGACCGGGAAAAATTTATCGAAGCCATTGTAGAAAAAGGGAGGCAATACGACATCGATGCCTATGATCATGTTCTGTTCAGCTATCACGGCCTTCCCGAACGTCAGGTCGACAAGGTACATCCCCAGGTGAACTGTGATCGGGAACAATGCAGGAATTGCGTTCCCTCCTATGGAAAACGCTGTTACCTGCCCGTTTGCTACGAGACCACCCGTTTTATCGCGCAGCGCTTGGGGATCCCTGAGGAAAAATACTCCGTCGGTTTTCAGTCGAGGCTGAACGACAAGTGGCTCAAACCTTTTTCCGATGAACTGGTCAGGGAAAAGGCCCGCGAAGGCTGTGAACGACTGCTGGTCTTCAGTCCCGCCTTTGTTGCCGATTGCCTCGAGACCACCATCGAGATCGGGGTCGAATACCAGGAACTTTTCGAAGAACATGGGGGAAAAGAAGTACAGCTTGTTGAAAGCCTCAATGCAAGCGATACGTGGGTGGCCTGTCTGGAAGAAATGGTGTTGGAAAAAAGCGGACAAGCCGCCAGCGAGTAGGCTTTTGTCCCACGCTCTTCAATAACTGAGCGGAATCATTCCCCGGTCTTTCCTTTTTTCATAATTTAGGTTTGGCAAAGCATTTATGAATAAATAGAAAAAGGCCGGAACATGTCCGAAAGGATCGACAGCTACGAAGCTTACCAAAAGGAATACGAAAAAAGTGTAAAGGATCCCGAGGGTTTTTGGGAAGAAAAAGCAGAACGCTTTATATGGCGTCAGAAATGGGACGATGTTCTGAACTGGAACTTTGAAGAGCCCAATGTGAAATGGTTCGAGGGGGGCAAACTGAACATCACCGAGAACATCCTCGAACAAAACGTCAAGGACCGGGGCGACCAGACCGCTATTCTCTGGGAACCCAATGATCCGCAGGAAGAGGTCCGCAAGTATACCTATACGGAACTTCACGATGCCGTTTGTCGTTTCGCCAATGTTCTGAAAAATAATGGCGTAGGAAAAGGTGACCGGGTTTGCATTTATATGCATATGGTCCCGGAGCTACCCATTGCCCTCCTCGCTTGTGCCAGGATCGGGGCCATCCATTCGGTGGTATTCGCTGGCTTTTCCGCAAAGGCCCTGGCTGACCGCATCGATGATGCGAATTGCAAGGTCCTGTTGACGGCCGATGGAGGCCATCGAGGTGATAAGTATCTGGATGTCAAATCTATTGTGGACGAGGCCCTCGAACAGTCCAGTTCCGTTGAGACCTGCATCGTGTTAAAACATTCCGGGGAATCCGTGGAGATGAAGGAAGGCCGGGATCTATGGTGGAATGAGGAACTGAAAGGGGTTTCCAATGAATGTGAACCTGAGATCATGGACGCTGAGGACCCGCTTTTCATCCTTTATACCTCAGGTTCCACGGGGAAACCCAAAGGCATTGTTCATACCACGGGGGGGTACATGGTCTATACAGAATACTCTTTCAGGAACGTATTTCAGTATGAGGCCCCTGATGTCTATTGGTGTACGGCTGATATCGGATGGATCACGGGGCATTCCTACATCGTTTACGGGCCCCTTTTGGCGGGGGCCACGACCATGGTCTACGAAGGCGTCCCGACCTGGCCCGATCCGTCCCGTTTCTGGCAGATCGTGGAAAAACACGGGGTGAATCAGTTCTATACCGCACCCACGGCCATTCGGGCCCTTATGTCATATGGGAAAGAATATACGGAGCGTCATGATATGAGCTCCCTGAAGGTATTGGGTTCGGTCGGGGAGCCCATTAACGAGGAAGCCTGGAACTGGTATTACAGACAGGTCGGAAAGGAACGTTGTCCCATCGTTGATACGTGGTGGCAGACCGAGACCGGGGGGATCATGATCTCTGCGCTCGGGGACAAGACGCCACAAAAAGCCACTTTTGCCACGTTGCCGTTACCCGGGGTCCAGCCGGCCCTTTTGGATGCGGATGGCAATGAGATCGAGGAAAATGAAGTGGAGGGAAATCTCTGCATCAAATTTCCCTGGCCTTCCATGTTGAGGACCGTTTATGGGGACCATGACCGATGCCGGCGAACATATTTCTCTACTTACAAGGGATACTATTTCACGGAGGATTCCTGCAAGCGGGACAAGGATGGCCTTTATCGCATCACCGGCCGGGTCGATGACGTGATCAATGTATCCGGTCACCGCTTGGGCACGGCCGAGATCGAGGATGCGATCGATCTTCACGAGGATGTTGTGGAGACTGCTGTCGTCGGATATCCACACGAGATCAAGGGGGAGGGTATCTATGCTTTCATTATCTGCGAAAATGGGGACAAGACCCGATCCGAGTTTGAAAAGGAGGTCCTGGAAAAAGTAAAGAAAGAGATCGGGCCCATTGCCAAGCCCGACCAGATCCAGGTCGTCAAGGGATTGCCCAAGACCCGTTCCGGGAAGATCATGCGGCGGATCCTTCGAAAATTAGCAGAAGGCAAGACCGATGAGCTTGGCGATACTTCCACCCTTGTGGATCCCGATGTCGTCGATGAGATCAAGCGGAGCGTAAAAACTGCCTGATAAGGTCCTTTTCTTTCTTTTTGAAGGGCGTATCATTGTCCTTCCGGGACAGGCGATCCTTTTTATCTTTGCATCCCTTTATCTGAAATCTCACGCAAGCGATGTTCGAAGATGCTTTTGAAGACCGCCATATAGGCCCCCGGAAGGAGGATGAAAAGACCATGCTCGACACCGTTGGGGTCGCCAGTATAAATGAACTGATTGATAAGACCGTTCCGGCCGACATTCGGCGTGCAGACCCCATGGGGCTCCCTGAACCCCTTGGGGAACAGGGTTTCCTTCAACACATGAAGGAACTGGCCGGGAAGAACAAAAGTTTCCGTTCCTATATGGGGATGGGTTATTACAACACTTTTGTTCCACCGGCCATCCAGCGGAACATCCTGGAAAACCCCGGTTGGTACACGCCATATACACCCTATCAGTCGGAGATCGCCCAGGGTCGCCTCGAAGCGCTCCTGAATTTCCAGACCATGGTCATGGACCTTACGGGAATGGAGCTCGCCAATGCCTCCTTGCTGGATGAATCCACAGCAGCGGCTGAGGCCATGTCCATGTTCCTTGCCAAACGATCGCGGAAAGCTGCAAAGGCGGGTGTGAATAAGTTCTTTGTGGCTCAGGACTGTTTTCCCCAGACCATTGAGGTCTTAAAGGGTCGTGCCGGTCCGCTCGGGGTCGAGCTCGTGGTCGGGGACCGGGCCGAAAACATCGTGGATGACTCCTTTTTCGGTGCACTGGTCCAATATCCCACAGCGGACGGAAAGTTGGATAATGTCCGATCCTTCGTAGAGAAGAGCAAGGAGAAAGGGATTCCCGTGGCGGTTGCTGCCGATCTCCTTAGTCTCGTTTTGCTCGATCCTCCCGGAGAATGGGGGGCGGATTGTGTTGTGGGGACCACGCAAAGGTTTGGCATCCCCCTCGGTTACGGTGGTCCGCATGCGGCTTATTTTGCCACGAAGAATGAGAACAAACGCAACATTCCGGGCCGCATCATTGGGGTCTCTGTTGACACTGAAGGTAGATGGGCCGCAAGAATGGCCCTTCAGACCCGCGAGCAACACATTCGGAAAGACAAGGCGACCTCCAATATCTGTACGGCCCAGGCCCTATTGGCCGTGATGGCCGGCATGTACGCCGTCTATCACGGACCCGAAGGCATTAAGCGGATCGCCGCTACGGTCCACAAAAAGGCCGCTTTCCTTGCGGATAAGCTTGAGGGGTTGGGCTATGAAGACCTGAACCGCTATTTCTTCGATACTCTGCGTTTTCGGCTTCCGGAAGGGGTAAGTGTCGATCGGCTCCGTTCCGCTGCTGAGGAGCGGGCGATCAATCTCCGTTATTTCGAAGATGGAGAGACGGTGGGGCTGAGCCTGGATGAGACCGTTCGCACGGAAGACCTGAGGGACCTGGTCGAGGTCTTTGCATCCGCTGCGGGCAAAAAAGGTCCGGATCAGGTCCCTGAAGAGGGTACTGTCATGGAGGCGAGTGAAAGGATCCCCGATGGGCATCATCGAAAAACCCCTTACTTGGAGCATCCCGTCTTCAATAGCTATCACTCCGAGACCGAGTTGATGCGCTACATCAAGACCCTTGAGAACAAAGATTTTTCTCTGACGCACGGGATGATCCCGCTCGGTTCCTGTACGATGAAACTCAATGCCGTAGCGGAACTTTACCCCATTAGTTGGCCCGAGTTCGCGAATGTCCATCCGTTCGCTCCGCTCGATCAGACCCGGGGTTATCAGGACCTGATCGAAGGGTTGGGACGGCATCTCGAAGCGGTCACGGGTTTCGATGCCATTTCCTTCATGCCCAATTCCGGTGCCCAGGGTGAATATACAGGGTTGCGGGTGATCGGTGAATATCACAAGGACCGTGGAGAATCCCACCGGGACATCGTGCTCATCCCCTCCTCCGCCCATGGGACCAACCCTGCCAGTGGGGTCATGGCGGGTATGAAGGTGGTTATGGTCGAATGTGATGAAAGTGGGAACATCGAGGTTGAAGACCTTCAGGCCAAGGCAGAGAAGTACAGCGATCGCCTCGCAGCCCTTATGGTGACCTATCCTTCGACCCATGGGGTCTTTGAGGAGCGCATCATGGAGGTGAACCGGATCGTTCACGATCACGGGGGCCGCGTTTACATGGATGGAGCCAATATGAACGCACAGCTTGGGGTGACCAGCCCGGCCAGGATCGGTGCGGATGTTTGTCACCTCAATCTCCACAAGACCTTTTCCATTCCCCACGGCGGTGGTGGGCCCGGTATGGGACCGATCGGTGTGACGGCGGAGCTCAAGCCCTATCTGCCTTCGCATACCCTGGTCAAGACGGGCGGCGAAAAAGGGATCCCGCCCGTGGCCTCTACCCCTTGGGGGAGTGCTTCCATTCTCGCCATTTCCTACGGATATATTCGGATGCTCGGGGAAAAGGGCTTGTTGGACACCACCCGTTATTCGATCCTCAACACCAATTACCTGAAGGAGCGCCTGAAGGATTACTACGACGTGCTTTATAAAGGGGCCAATGACATGGTCGCCCACGAAATGATCCTCGACTGCCGGAATTTCAAGAAGTCTGCCAACATCGAGGTCGAGGACATCGCCAAGCGGCTCATCGATTACGGCTTTCACGCTCCCACGGTCGCTTTTCCTGTGCCCGGGACCATGATGGTGGAACCTACTGAAAGCGAATCAAAGGAGGAATTGGACCGCTTTTGTGCGGCTATGATCCAGATCCGGAAGGAGATCAGTGAGATCGAGGATGGATTGGCCGATGCGGAGGACAATGTGCTCAAAAACGCTCCGCACACAGCAGAAAGCGTTATCCGGGATGACTGGGACCATGCTTATTCTCGCGAGAAGGCCGCTTGGCCTTTGGAAGAGCTGAGATCCCGTCACAAGTTCTGGCCGCCGGTACGACGTGTCGATAATGCTTACGGTGACCGGAACCTCATGTGCAGCTGTCCGCCGATCGAATCCTATATGGAGCCGGACACGGTGGAGAAAGAAGAGTGACTCCAGTGGGGTCCCGATAAGGGGACGTTCCCGGAGGGCTTCGCTAATTGGGGCTCTTAAGGCTTCTTCCTTCGAGGAGGGGCGAGGTGGCTGATCACCGCATCAAGCTCTTCTTCCGGTGGGTGATGAAGGGTTTGGAGCCCGCTTTTTCTCGCTCCCTCCAAGTGTCCTTTGTTGTCATCGATGAACAGGGTTGCTCCCGGGTCGAGTTCATTCAGGTCGATGACTCGTTGAAAAGCTGTCTCGTGCGGTTTTCGAAATCCGAGTTCCTGAGAATAATGGACCCGGTCGAAGAGACACAGAAAAGCGTCGTAACCGTATACGCGTTCCACAATATCCGCAAAACCGGCAATGTGGATGGTGTTGGTGTTGCTAAGAACGTAGAGTCGGTAATCCGATCGAAGCTCTTCGAGCAAGTCGAAACGGGGCCGGGGAATGTCGATCAGCATGGCCTGCCATGCCCGGTCGAGTGCTTCATCGGAGGCGTCCCGGAGCTGCAGTTCTTCCCGCAGGACCTCCCGGAAACGCTCAGGAGAGATCGCCCCGGTTTCGAGTTCGTCAAAGAGGGTGGATTGGTCCGTATCGTTGTAGAAGCGCTCGATATTGGATGCCCCGAGCTGTTTAAAAGCCTCGATGGTGCGCTCCGGGTCGACATCGATGATCACACCGCCCAGGTCGAGAATGATGTTTTGGACCTTTTGTTGCATGACCTTTCAAAGGGAGCTAGCCACCTCTTCTGGAAAAGGTGACCGGCCTGCGGGATCCTTGGTCTCTGAAATTCGAAAATAAAGGAGCTATTGGAAAAAAAGGTAGGAAGCGATACCTTTGTTCGTCCGGTCGCTTCGGCGAGCACCGGCGGGCCCATAGCTCAGTTGGTCAGAGCACTTGACTCATAATCAAGTGGTCCCTGGTTCAAGT
>CAYVSK010000036.1:0-7532 GCA_964453635.1 uncultured Weeksellaceae bacterium
GCACCTATCAGGGAACGGCCGCCAATCATCACTTTATCATCCAGAACGTGGTCGATACGCTCAAACATCGGACGACGGCTACGACCAATGCTTTGGAGGGCTTGAAGGTGGTGGATATGATCGAACGCATCTATGAAGTCAGAAATCAACAGGTTCATGTCGCAAAAGGAGCGGGATAAAGAAGGTAAAGCGGCTGTGATCGGCCTGGGATATGTTGGGCTTCCCATCGCTTTGGAATTGGCCGCTGTCCAAAAGGTGATCGGTTTCGATATCGATGCCGATAAAGTGGACCTCCTCCGCAATAGCCAGGATCCCAGCGGCGAAATGGAGCCTGCTGAATTCGATGGCAAGGATATTCTTTTTACAACGGACCCCGAGCACTTAAAAGAAGCGGACTTTTTTATCGTATCCGTTCCCACTCCTATTGATGAAAGCCGGCAACCCGATCTTCACCCACTTTTGAAGGCTTCTGAGCTCGTTGGAAGGGTTTTGAAGAAGGGAGACCATGTTGTTTATGAATCGACCGTATACCCGGGTTGTACCGAAGAGGAATGCATTCCTTTGCTCGAGAAGCACTCGGGTTTGACCTACAAGACGGATTTCAAAGTGGGTTATTCGCCGGAACGGATCAATCCGGGCGATACCCGGAACACCCTCCGCAATATTGTGAAGGTCGTTTCAGGTTGCGATGCGGAAGCGCTCGAACGGATCGCTGAATTCTACGAAAGGGTCGTCGACGCTGGTGTTTTTCGGGCGGCCTCCATCAAAGTCGCAGAAGCGGCCAAGGTGATCGAGAATACCCAGCGCGATGTGAACATCGCCCTTGTGAACGAGCTATCGATCATATTCGACAAGGTCGGGATCAACACCTATGACGTATTGGAGGCTGCAGCGACCAAGTGGAACTTTTTGAACTTTTATCCGGGCCTGGTCGGAGGCCATTGCATTGGAGTGGACCCTTATTACCTTACCCATAAGGCGAGAAAGGTCGGTTATCATGCCAAGATCATCAATTCCGGTCGCTACGTGAATGACAGTATGGGATTCTATATCGGGAAACAAACGATCAAGGAGATCATCGCCAAGGAAAAGAATGTGCTCAATGCACGGGTACTGGTCATGGGGGCGACTTTTAAAAAGGATGTGAGCGATATTCGCAATTCCAAGGTGGTCGATCTTGTACGGGAAATGGAATCCTTCGGGGCCACCGTTGACGTTGTGGACCCTTATGCTTCTTCCAAGGAAGTGGAGCGGGAGTACGGCTTTTCTCTGCAGGAAAGACCGGGTACAGGTTACGATGCTGTTGTGATCACCATCGATCATACGGAATACAAGGAAATGGAAGAGGAGGACCTCGCTGCATTGCTCGATGAAGAGGGGATCGTTGTGGATGTAAAAGGGATCTTTAAGGACCGCATCCATCAACATGAATACATGAGCTTATGAGCTCGAACGGCTCCTGTTCGTTCTTGAAAGGGATGACGGTCAGGAAAGCAGTCCCGTTCACGTTTTCTCCATGAAAAATCTGCTCATTACAGGAGGGGCCGGTTTTATCGGCTCTCATACGGTTGGCTATTTTCTGGAAGAGCATCCGGGCACATTGGTGGTGAACGCGGATAAATTGAATTATGCCGCCAACCTTGAGAACCTTTCCGAGATCGAGGGGCATCCGGATTATTGTTTCGAGAAGGGGGATCTTTGTGACCGGGATTTTGTGGAGCGGATCTTCGATGCTTACGGTTTCGATACCGTGATCCATTTGGCGGCTGAGAGCCATGTGGACCGCTCGATACAGGATGCGGTCCCCTTCGTTAAAGCGAATGTGGAAGCCACGGTCACCTTGATGGATGTGGCCTGGCAACGGTGGAAGACGGACCCGGAAGGAAAATGTTTCATACATGTTTCCACCGACGAGGTCTACGGGTCGCTCGGTGATGAGGGCCTCTTTACCGAATCTTCGCCATACGATCCCCGTAGTCCTTATTCAGCGTCAAAGGCGGCTTCCGATCACTTCGTCCGGGCCTATTACAACACCTACGGATTTCCCGCCATTGTGACCAATTGTTCGAACAATTACGGCCCCCGACAATTCCCTGAAAAGTTGCTTCCCCTCATGATCAATAACCTCGTGGAAGGAGCTCCCCTGCCGGTCTACGGAAAGGGTGAACAGGTCCGGGATTGGATCTGGGTCGGGGATCATGTCCGGGCACTCGACAAAGTTCGACAAAAGGGTGAACCTGGGGCGACCTATCTGATCGGGAGCCGAAATGAGTGGAAGAACCTCGATCTGATAAGAAAGCTTTGTGCCTTGATGGACGAACGCATGGGATGGAGATCGGGGACCGCTGCTGAAAGCATAACCTTTGTCAAGGACCGTGAAGGTCATGACCAGCGCTATGCCATCGACCCCGACAAGATCGAGCGGGAATTGGGTTGGTTGCCGGAGCTTTCCTTCGAAGAGGGATTAAAGCGGACCATCGATTGGTACCTCAAAAACCGGGAATGGTTGGCCAACGTGACCTCAGGCGCCTATCTGGCCTATTATGAGAAGCAGTACGGTCCGCTGTGAGGCAGCACATGTCCAAACAGCTATCGTTCCCTAATTTTGAGCTTCTGATTCCACGGCCTCTTTAGCGAAGGATCCAATGGATAAAAAACCCTTCAAAAAGTTCGTAGAAAGTTCCAGAGCCCGGGGTAGACGGAACGTGAGAACTTTAATGCGTTCCCTGGTGGAGGAGATGGACGTTCGGTTGTTCGGTCCCATGAACCGTTTCATCCGAACTGGGGGAATGACCGGTATCATTCTCTTTCTTGTCGCTTTCATTGCCATCCTTTGGGCCAATTCACCCTGGCGCGAGACCTATTTCCAGATCTGGCATTACGAGTTCTCTTTCAAACTCGCGGGTTTTAAGTTGGAAAAGAATATCCACCATTGGATCAACGACGGGTTGATGGCCATGTTCTTTTTCTTGGTCGGCCTGGAGATCAAAAGGGAGATCATAGCCGGAGAACTTTCCTCCGTTAAGAAAGCGGCCCTTCCGGTCGGAGCGGCATTAGGGGGGATGATCATTCCGGCCTCTGTTTATTTTTTGATCAATATGGGGGATGGGGGCGACCTGCATGGTTGGGGCATCCCCATGGCCACTGATATCGCATTTGCTCTGGGGTTGCTTACATTGGTCAAGTCGCGCGTCCCGACATCGGTCAAAGTGTTCATGACCGGTGTGGCCATTGTGGATGACATCGGGGCGGTCCTGGTGATCGCCTTTTTTTACACCTCCGAGATCTATTTCATCAATCTGCTGGTGGGAGCCGTTTTCATGTTGATCCTGATCGGGGGGAACCTCTGGGGTATTCGCAACATAACCTTCTACGGTGTCTTTGGGATCGGGGGGCTCTGGCTGGCCTTTCTCCTTTCCGGAGTGCATGCCACTATTGCTGGTGTTCTGGCCGCTTTCACCATTCCGGCAAGGGTGGATGTTGAAGAGAACGAATTTGTTCGGAGCCTCAAACGTTTGACCAAGCGTTTCGATGAGGCTGACCCGAACCAGAATCCGCTTGTTACGCGGGAACAATTGCGGCTCATCGAGCGGGTCCGAAAACTGGCACATGCTGCTCAGACCCCGATCCAAAGGCTGGAGCGGCATCTGACCTCCTTTGTCTATTACGTGATCATGCCCCTTTTTGCCCTTGCCAACGCAGGGATCGCGATCGGGTCCAATGTCATGGAAGTGTTCTTTCATCCCGTAGCCCTTGGAGTGGCTTTTGGTTTGTTCGTGGGGAAGTTCATCGGGGTTGTGGGGGTCTCCAAGTTGTTGGTCAACACGGGTTTGGCCAAATTGCCAAAGAACGCGACCTGGACCCACATCTACGGTGTGGGTTTCCTGGCCGGAATTGGTTTTACAATGTCCCTTTTCATTACTGAATTGGCTTTTGCTGATGAGGATCTGGTCCTGGCAGCAAAGGTGGGCATTCTTTCCTCCTCTATTCTGGCCATAATCAGTGGTCTGACCTTACTTCGGTTCGGCTCCCCGCATGTTGAGCAGGATGATGAAGACCACGACGAACATTGAGTTCCTGAGAAAAAAGGCCACCGATCAAGCGAGGTATTCGCGGTGTTTTTCCAGCCCCATGTTGGTCCCGCATACGATGATCCCTGATCTTTTATCCTTCACCCTTTCTTTGAGGGGGCCAGTAGCGGCAGCCAATGAGGCGGCCCCAGCGGGTTCCACGGCCAATTTGAACGTATCGTACATGAAACGCATGGTGTTGCGCAAATGATCATCCGTGACCTGGACCAGATCGGATAAGTTCTGTTGGCAGATGGCCAGGGTGTAGGCTTCCGTATAGGGAGCGCCGAGACTGTCCGCAATGGTATCCACATGCTCGATGGGCTCGGGTTTTCCAGAGCGAAAACTCCGCTTCATCGCATCGGCTCCTACGGGTTCCACGCCGTAAACTTCACACGCAGGCCACACTTGTTTCACCGCGGATGCGATCCCGGCGGCCAGCCCACCCCCTCCTATGGGCACGATCAGGACGTCAAGGGGAGCGGATGCCTGATCGGTCATCTCAACGCCAACGGTAGCGGTACCTTCAACTGTCCGAGCCCCGTTAAAAGGATGCACGAAGGTCCGTCCCTCTGCCTTTCGGACCCTTTTCTCTTCCTCGAAAGCTTCGTGAACGTTCTTCACGAGGATCGTTTCGCCGCCCAATTCGCGGCATTTCTGTATCCGATAGGGGTCTGCCGTTTCTGGCATCATGACCTTTGCTGTCGTACCAAGGGATCTTGCCGCATAGGCCAAAGCAATGGCATGATTGCCAGCACTGACACCGGTCACTCCCTTTTCCAGTTCCCCGCTGGGGAGCTTCATCATGTTGTTGAGGGCTCCGCGGACCTTAAAACTGCCGCTGTACTGAAAAAGTTCGAGTTTGAGCTCGAGGGATGCGGGGTCAGCCGGAAAGTTCCTGATAGGATCGGGTTGCCAGGAAAATAGCGGAGTCGTCAGGACCTTGTTCCCAAGGGAAGCTCTAACCTCCCGCACCGTCCCAATGGGAGGAGGGGGCTCCATTATTCCTGAATTGCTGCGGTCTCCACGTTCCGGTCGATCTTGGTGACCAATCCTTGTAAGACTTTTCCCGGCCCGACCTCTGTAAAGGAAGTGGCCCCGTCGGCGATCATGTTCTCGACGGATTGGGTCCATTTGACCGGAGCGGTCAACTGGGCAATGAGATTCTCCCGTATGGTCTCTGGATCCCGGGTCCCCTCGGCCGTTGCATTTTGGTAGATCGGGCAAGAAACCTCGTTCACCGGTGTTTCCCGGATCGCTTTTTCAAGCTCCACCCGAGCCGGTTCCATGAGGGGAGAGTGGAAAGCTCCGTGAACCTGAAGGGGCATGGCCCGCTTGGCCCCCTTTTCCTTTAATTTTTCACAGGCTTCACTTACGCCCTTTTCGCTCCCTGATATCACGACCTGGCCCGGACTGTTGTAATTCGCTGGCACGATCACTTCATCGATCGCTTCACAGGTCTCTTTCACGACCGCATCATCCAACCCCAGAATGGCGGCCATTGTGGACGGTTCTGCCTCGCAGGCTTTTTGCATGGCCCGGGCCCTTTTGTTGACAAGGGCAAGCCCGTCCTCGAAAGAAAGCCCCTTATTGGCCACCAAAGCAGAGAATTCGCCGAGCGAATGACCCGCCACCATATCTGCCTTAAAACCCCGGGTCAGGAAGAGGATCGTGGAATGAAGAAAAATGGCGGGTTGCGTGATATGGGTCTTTTTTAGTTCCTCTTTGGACCCGTGGAACATGGTCTCGCTGATCCGGGATCCAAGGATCTCATCCGCTTTATCAAAATACTTTTTGGCCTCCTCGGACCGATCGTACAAGGGTTTCCCCATACCGGGAAATTGTGCCCCTTGTCCGGGAAAGATGAACGCTTTCATAAGGGAAATAAGGTTCGGGGGTTCCTATGAGAATGGGTACGCTGATCAATTCCCTTCAGTCCCTTCCACCGAGCAATCTTAAGAGGAAGAGAAAGAGGTTCACGAAATTCAGATAAAGACTTAAGGCACCCATAATGGCAAATTTATGAGTGGCGGCGCTATTGGGGTCTGCCTGCCCCCCGTATTCCTTGAGTTTTTGGGTGTCGTAAGCGGTCAATCCGGTAAAGATCAGAACGCCGCCAACGCTAATGAGATACTCCAACATCGGGCTGGCGAGAAACCAATTGATCACCATGGCGATGATGATCCCGAAAAGGCCCATCATCAATAGGGACCCGAACTTGGTCAGGTCCGTGTCCGTGGTGTATCCCAACAGGGCCATGGTCAGGAACGTGGTGGCGGTAACGCCGAAAGTGAGGTAAAGGGTCGAAGAGGCATAAGCCAGGAGGATGAAACTAAGGCTTATTCCCATGACCGCCGAATAGGCGATGAAAAGGGTCAGCAGGGTCGAAACGGACATTTTTTCCAGGCCAAAGGACATGGCGATGACAAATCCCAACGGGGCCAGCATGACCACGAAACCCAGTCCGGTCATACCACCCTCTGCCATCAAAGGATCCATGAGAGCAGGTGTATTGGCAAAGAACCAGGCCATTACAGCCGAAAGTCCCAAAGCCGCTGTCATATAGGTAAATACGGTAGAGACGAATTCCTTTGCCTGCACCGCATTGCCTTCCTGACCGGCTTTTGTCGCAGCACCGGCCTGCTGTCTTTGAAGTAGATCATTCCGGTTATCCATGGTTATCCTGCTTTTAGTTGCCGTAATAAGCGACCGCGTTCTTTTCGGTCTCGTAAAGCTTTACACAGTACAATTCCGCCCCCATTTTTTTTACCGTGGGGGCAAGGATCTCCCAAATAGAGAGCGCGAGGTTCTCGATCGAGGTTATTTTGCCCTCCATAAAAGGAACATCCACGTTCAGGTTCTTGTGGTCAATGGGCTCGACGACTGCTTCACGCAACAGCTTCTGAAGATCCTTTATATTAACAACGAAACCCGTTTCCGGGTTCGGTTCTCCTTTCACGGTAACATAAAGGTCGAAATTGTGCCCGTGCCAATTGGGATTCGCGCACTTCCCGAAGACCTCGTGATTCTTTTCTGCCGACCAATTGGCATTCCATAATTTATGGGCCGCATTAAAATGCTCCTTCCGTGTAATGAAGACCTCGGCCATAGGATGCAAATATAGTACAGATCCCTATTTTTGGTCCAAATCGCGCTATATGATCGTTGTAACGGGAGCTGCTGGTTTTATCGGGAGTTGTCTGATCGGCCGGCTCAATCGGGATGGGTATCGGGATGTGGTGGCTGTAGACGATTTTTCGAGAGCCGACAAGCAGCGAAACCTGAATGGCAGGTCCATAACGGAAAAGGTATCCCGGGAAGGATTTTTTTCCTGGTTGGAAGAATGGGAGCATTTGGTCCAGTTCATTTTCCACCTTGGTGCACGGACGGATACCGCCGAATTCGATGAGACCGTGTTCGATAAGCTCAACCTATCGTACTCCAAGCGCGTCTGGGAGGCTT
>CAYVSK010000036.1:7542-24984 GCA_964453635.1 uncultured Weeksellaceae bacterium
GGATCCCACTGGTCTAAGCTTCCTCCGCGGCGACCTATGGATTGGGTGAAAAAGGGTTTTCCGATGATCCCGGGGTCGTGGATCGCTTAGAGCCCCTCAATCCTTATGGGGTGTCCAAAAATGAATTTGACCGGTGGGTTCTCGATCAGGAAAGCGCACCTTATTTCTGGGTCGGGGTGAAGTTCTTCAATGTGTTCGGCCCCAACGAATACCACAAGGGGCGGATGGCCTCCGTGGTCTGGCATACCTTTCAGCAGGTCAGGGAGACCGGGAAGATGAAACTTTTCCGGTCTCATCATCCGGATTACAAGGATGGTGAGCAAAAACGGGATTTTATCTATGTAAAGGATGTGGTGGATGTGCTTTCTTTCTTCATGCATCACCGACGCAACAGTGGTTTATACAACCTCGGTACCGGCCGGGCCCGAACTTTTCTTGATCTGGCCCATGCGGTCTTTGCGGCCATGGGCAAGACCCCGGCCATTGAATTCATCCCCACACCGGAAGATATCCGGGAGAAATATCAATATTTCACGGAGGCCGAAATGGAGAAACTCCGGTCAATCGGTTACGAGCGCCCTTTTAGCTCCCTTGAGGAAGCGGTCGACGATTACGTGAGGGGCTATCTTTTAAAAGGGGACTACTATTGAAGAAGTCCTTCCTTCAGGGATCATTCCTTACCGTTGTCGGATAAGGGAGACTTTCCGGACCAGGACCCCATCCTCCGTGATCACGTGGATCGTGTATAAGCCCTTGGCCTCATTTGAAAGGTCGACCACGAACTTGCCTGCCACTGTCTTTCTTTCCCGGATCACTTGACCGATCGGATTCCGTATCAAGATGCCCCGCGTATTCAGCTTTTTGTGGAAATGAACTGTGACCCTGCCCGTGGTGGGGTTTGGATGGATAGTAAGCGAAGCTCCCGGTCGCTGTTCCTCTATTCCTATGCTCTTTTTCACCCGGATATCCACGCTGTCTTTTTCGGGACAACCTTCACTATTGAAAGCGGTCAGGACCACCGTGTAGACCCCCACGGAATCGAAGGTATACACAGGTTCTACGGCGGTTGAGGAATCTCCCGTACCGAAATCCCAAACGTAGCTGCTGGCACCGGTCGTGTTGTTGGTGAAATCAACGCTCGGGGTCTGTGCCAGATAAACGACCGTGTCAGAGGGGTCGATGGCCGGATCGGGATAAGGGACACCGGCGCCAACGGTGACAGTTACCTTTTTCGATACGCAATTGTTGGCGTCCTTCACGGTCACACTGTGATCCCCTGCACAGAGCCCGGAAATGGTATCCCCACTCTTGCCATTGTCCCAATTAAAGCTGTAGGGAGGGGTGCCACCAGTGGCCACTGCTGTGGCCATTCCGTCGCAGTCCCCTTCGCAGGTCTCTGAATTGGCAGTTAATGTTACATCGGGTGCTGCCGGATTGCTGATAGAGAAGTTTTTAGTTGCCTTACACCCATTTGAATCGGTGACCTCGACCATATAGGAACCGGCCGGGAGGCTGTCGGCCGTTGTCCCGCTGTCCCCATTGGACCAGGAATACCGGAGACCGCCATTGCCTCCCGAAAGGGCTTCCACCGTTGCGGAACCGTTACTATCCTGACAAGAGGAAGGCTGAACGACCCCGATACTGTCGATGCTCAGGGGGTCGGGCTCCTTTATGGAGACGCTCCCCTGCGCAGAACATCCGTTGCTATCGGTGACCGTGACCGGGTAAGTCCCAGGGTCCAATCCGGATACGGTAACTCCGGAATCATTGAGGGAGCTCCAGTAATAGCGATATTCCGGAGTGCCATTAATGGCATTGGCATTCGCCGATCCGTCCCCGTTCCCGTGGCAGGTGACATCCTGGTGATCCAGGAGTAGTTCCGGAACCGGTGATACCTCAATGTAGTCTTTCAATGCCAGGGTATCTTTTGTGGAATTATTGCTCACGACCAGTGTAACATCAAAGGTCCCGGTACTATCGTAGGTGATGTTGTTCGGGTCTTCTACGCTATCCTTGAGGAGTTCGGCCCCTTCAAAGGTCCATTCCCATTCATCGGGATTCCCGGTACTCTGATCGAAGAAATCGACAGTATCTCCTTTACATATCTGTGTTGAGGATGCATCGAGATCGGCCGAGAGGGAACTCCCGGTATAGAGGTCCGATTCCCACAATCCCCTGCCGTAGGTCGCTGCCCGGATCTTGTCGACCGCGTAGTTGATCTCCAGCTCGTTCGCGATCACATTGGGCATGCCGTCCATAAAGGTCTTCCATTCGTTCATGCTGGAATCCCGGTAATATACGCCGACATCGCTTCCGAGGTAGAGCCCGTCATCCGAATCTTTCTCGTAAACGATGGTATTGGCCGGCAGATTGGGCAGGCCGCTGGAGTAATTGCTCCAGGAATTGCCGGCGTCGTTCGTAAAGTAGACCTTTTCTCCGCTTGCATAGCCTGAAAAGGTGACCCAGGCGCGATCGGGGTTCGCAGGGTCCACGGCGATATAAGTGATGGCCGCTTGAGACACGGGTAAGCCCGAGCTGCGGTCATCGAAGGAACTTCCATCGGTCGAGACCCACAATCGGTCCTGTTTGGCAGCATAGATGTAATCGGTATTGGAGGTCCCCATGGCCAGGGCCTTGATCTTTCCGGACCCGCCGGATATATTGCCCACCTGGGAAAAGGAGTTTCCACCATCGGTGGACCGGTATACCTGGTTCTTACCGACCAATAGGTTGTTGGCGGTTTTGGGGTTCTGGATATAGGGTGTCACCCATGCACCCCTTTCATCCACGCCGGAGCCATTGCTCCCCACGATCTGGCTGAAACTCGCTCCCCCGTCCGTGGATTTATGGATCCGGCCATAATAATATTCCCCGTACATCACATCGTCATTGGCGTGGGATATCAGTGCCTCCATCCCATCCCCGCCCAACACCTGGGTCCAGTTGCTGCCGCCCGGGCCGGTACGGAGGTTGCTGCCGTTGTCCTGCCAGCCTGTCATCACCAGGTCCCCATTATTCGCGGATTGACCGAGGCGGTAGATCTGGGCGATCCTGAGCCCGTCGCTCAGATCCGACCAGGAACTTCCTTCGTCGGCGGTATGAAATACACCCCCGTCGGTCCCCGAATAAAGATTCGAGCCGCTCCCCGGTTCAAAGGTGAGCCAGTGGATATCGGCGTGGACATAAGGATTCCCGCCGCCGCCGTACCAATGGGCATTGCAATCCCAATTGCTGCCCCCATCTGTGGTCTTCCAAATGTTTACCCCACCCGTGAAGACGACATCTTTATCGGTCGGTGAAGCGGCGATAGATAGGTCGTACCAGGCCTGACCACCGGAATCGGATCCATCATCCGCCCAACCCAATAGGTTCGGCGAAGAGGCTCGTAGATCGAACGAAAGGCCGCTGTCCGTTGATCGGTAAAATCCTTCGAACCCGTAGTCCGAGGATTTTCCGGCAATGAGATAAACGTAGCTTTTATCAGCCGGGGTCACGGCGATCTCCATGCGGATCACATTGGAGCTTGAAGGGGTTCCATTGCTTATGGTCGTGAAATTCTCGCCCGTATCAGTCGACCGCATGAAGCTCCCATTATTGGTCGCATACATGATGGAGGGGTCCCCGGGTTTGAATTCGAGGTCGTTGAAATTCCCCGAGCTCGTTATGGTCCAGTTCGATCCGCTGTCGGTTGTTTTATAGATCCCGGCATCGGTTGCCGCGATCAGAATACTGTTGTCATTGGGATGCATGACAAGGCTGTTGATCACGGTGCCGTCCTGCACATTGAAATCCAGCCCTGTAACATTCCAGGTCTGGCCTCCGTCCGTGGATTTCATGACCCCAATGCTGTAGGTGTCCATTCCATTGCCGTCGCCGGTACCAATGTATACCACATCGGTATTGACGGGGTCCACGATGATATCCGATACCCCCAGGACAGGGAGGTCATCCGTATTGGAGCTCCAGGTCGTTCCTCCGTCGGTGGACTTCCAGAGGCCACCGGCCGGTGCCCCGGCATATATGATGCTGTGGTCGCTTGGGTCGAAAGCGATGGTATTGATCCGGCCAGCACCGCCACCGCTGGATGGGACATCATCCGCGCCGATATATGACCAGTTCCCTGAAGAGGACCGAAATCCGCGATTTTCCTCCTTGTAGCGTTTATATTCCCGTATTCTCCTGGTGGGGTCGATCCTTTCGCCGGTCGGATAGACCCGGGGTTCCATAAAGTGCTCCCAGCGTTTGAATTGTTTCCATCCGGGGCGTTCTGTTTCCCCTTCTTGAGCGGCGGAAGGGTGGTTCTGCCAGTATTCTTCGAAAGCCTTGCGGACCTCGTAGAAATCGGTCTCTGGATCCTGGATCATTTCTGCCCAGTCTTTTTGGGCAAAGGCTGAAGAGAATGGGGCCAACACGGCCAAGAACAGGACCGGGTAAAAGTGAATGCTTTTTAAGCAGCTCATGATCGTTCAATTAAAGTTCTGTATCAAACTTAGCTCGCAAATCCATCAGGAGTGCTATCTTTTTCTTCGAAAGAATCGGAATCTTGGATTCCTGATCCAAAAAAGCGCTCAAAAGGGTCGATTCTTGGTTTTTTTGCTTAAAAGGTGAGGTTTTGGGATCGTTTTCTCAACTTTTTCCGTAGCTTTGGCCCTGCAGAGCCATCGGGTTCTGAACACTAATTACTCATTACCAATTAATATCAATCTATCATGCAAACCGGAAAGGTTAAATTTTTCAATGAATCCAAAGGATACGGGTTCATTAAGGACGACGAATCGGATGACGAGATCTTTGTACATGCCACGGGCCTCGTGGATCAGATCGACAAGGATGACAAAGTCGAGTTCGAGGTGACCGAGGGTAAAAAAGGGTTGAACGCGATCAACGTGAAAGTGGTCTCCTGACCCCTACCTTTTCCTGAAGACTTCGAATAACCCACCCCGACCGGGGTGGGTTTTTAATCTGGTGTAAGGCTGACCCTGTAAAAAGGGGGGGTGTTTGTGTGGTGCCGTTTAGATTCTTTTGGGATCACGGACCGACAAGTGTGGTACGTAGTTCTTCGAATGAGGGGGCTTCAACTTGGCCGGGACCCTGAATGAGGCAGTCCCTTTTTCAGGTTTGAAGGGCGCCTACGTTGTATTTTTCTTCCGCGGGCTTGTGATCTGCCATTTCAATCCCCATCGAAAGCACTTTCCTGGTTTCCCTGGGGTCGATGATGGCGTCCAGCCACAATCGGGCCGCTGCATAGTAAGGCGTGGTCTGTTCCTCGTAATTGCTCTTGATCCGCTCCAACATTTCTTTTTCCTCTTCTTCGCTTATTTCCTTGCCCTGGGCCTTTAATTGGGATACACGGATCTGAAGCAGGGTTTTGGCAGCTTGTTCCCCGCCCATGACCGCGATCTTGGCCGTGGGCCAACCCACGATCAGCCGGGGGTCGTAAGCCTTTCCGCACATGGCGTAATTGCCGGCACCATAAGAATTGCCGATTATCACGGTGAATTTCGGTACCACGGAATTGGACATGGCGTTCACCAGTTTAGCCCCGTCCTTGATGATTCCCCCTTGTTCGCTTCGGGACCCCACCATAAAACCTGTAACGTCCTGGAAAAAGACGAGGGGAACGTTCTTTTGGTTGCAATTCATGATGAAACGGGCGCCTTTATCGGCTGAATCGGAATAGATCACCCCACCGAACTGCATTTCCCCGTGGCCGGCTTTGACCACTTCTCTCTGATTGGCCACGATCCCTACGGACCAACCCTCTATTCTGGCGTAACCACATACCAGGGTTTTCCCGTAGCCTTTTTTATACTCCGTGAATCCAGAGTCGTCCGTCACTCGTTTGATGATCTCGCGGATATCAAAAGGTTTCCCGGTCTTGCTGGGATAAATGCCGAGGAGCTCTTCCGGTTCAAGGCTCGGTTTCCTGGGTTTTTTGCGGTCAAAACCAGCACTCTCCCGTTCCCCGAAGTGGTCCATGAGGTCCCGGATGGTATCGAGGCATTCCTCATCGGATTCGCTCATGTAATCGGTGACACCGGAGATCTCTGAATGCGTCTTGGCCCCGCCGAGGGTCTCATTGTCCACGTCCTCGCCGATCGCCGCTTTTACCAGGTAGGAACCGGCCAGGAAGATGGTCCCGGTCTTGTTCACGATCAGGGCTTCGTCGCTCATGATGGGAAGATAGGCGCCCCCAGCCACACAACTGCCCATGACGGCAGCGATCTGGGGAATGCCTTTTGATGACATGACCGCATTGTTCCGGAATATCCGGCCGAAGTGTTCCTTGTCGGGAAATACTTCGTCCTGCATAGGGAGATAGACACCTGCACTGTCCACAAGGTAGATGATCGGCAAATGATTCTCCATGGCGATCTCCTGTGCCCGGAGGTTTTTCTTGGCGGTGATGGGAAACCACGCGCCGGCTTTGACGGTGGCATCATTGGCCACGACAATGCATTGTTTGCCGTTGACGTACCCGATCTTTACGACGACCCCGCCTGCTACGCAGCCACCTTCTTCTTCGTACATCCCGTCCCCAGCGAATGCTCCGAGCTCCAGGTCCCTGCTGTTCTTGTCGAACAAGTGATCGATGCGCTCGCGGGCCGTTAATTTACCCTTTTCGTGTTGCTTCTCGATCTTTTTCTTACCGCCACCTTCCTTCACCTTGACCAGCTTTTTCTCCATGTCGCCTATTAATAGGCGCATCTGGTCCTCATTCTTATTGAAATCAAGATCGGTCTGTTCTGTCTTTGCTTTGGCCATTTTCCAAAAGGTTAGGGTTGGACAGGGATGACGCTTTGTTCAGGGGAGCTGGTGGAAGCTATAACAATTCCCGGTCAGCAAAGAAAAAATTGATCTCCCTTTCGGCGGTCTCGGGTGCATCGGAACCATGTACGGCATTCTTTTCCTTGGAACCGGCGAGGTCCTTTCGAATGGTGCCCTCATCTGCTTCCGTTGGGTCCGTTGCTCCGATCAACGCCCGGAAATCTTGGATCGCGTTCTCCTTTCTGAGGACCATGGCTACCACCGGCCCTGATGTGATGAATTCCACCAGGTCATTAAAGAAAGGCCGTTCTTTGTGGACATCATAAAAATTCTCCGCTTCAGCCCTTGTCATTCGGGTCTTTTTCATGGTTTTGATCTCAAAACCGGCCGCAAGTATGCGGTCGATGATCTTTCCTGTATATCCATTGCCAATGGCGTCCGGCTTGATCATTCCAAAAGTGCTTTCCATGGATCGAGCTTTATCTGGTTCATTCCATACCGACCGCGAAAATAAGAAAAAGGGAGAGGGGTGTATGGAGAACGGGTAGTTCCTGTGCCTGTGAAAGATCAGAAGCCCCTTCCCATTGGTCGGAAGAAAATTTTTATAGCTTTGCTATCGAATTCTTAATCAAAGTGCATCCATGAGCCGAATCGCGACCATATCCGTGGCCTTTTTTCTGACCGGTCTGATCCTGCAAGGGTGTGGATCCGGGGATCAAGGGGATCAAAAGGAGGAAGAAGGAAAAGCGAAGCAAAAGGAAAAAGTCGAAAAGACGTCCGCACCGGAAGAGAAGGCCTCGCCCGATACCGCCAGAAAGGCCTACTATCAGGTGCCCACCCCCAGCCAGATGTTCGAGATCATTCAGGAGCTCGGGGGCGAACCCAAAAGTGGACTCTTGCATGAAACAGAAAAGGTGGATGATTACGTAGGGGCCCGTAAAAAGGCCATCAATTTCGGGGTTTATTCGACCGATCTTGCTTATACCAGCATTTTTGATATGGGGTCCAAGGCTCTGAAGTATTTCTCGACCGTGGAAAAACTGGGCGAGGATCTCGGAATATCCTCGGTCATTGATAAAGAGACCGTAGAAAACCTAAAAAAGAATATCGACAAGAGCGATACCCTTGCCAATATAAGCAAGGAGACCTATTTTCGGGCGTACCAACGGCTCGGGGCCAATGACCGGGAAGATGTGCTGGCCATGATCGTCGCTGGTGGATGGGTCGAAGGGCTCTACCTTACGACCCATATGGTGGATTCTTTCGATAAGGAGGACCCGATCGTTCAAAGGATCGTGGATCAGCGCTTTACCCTCGACAATATCCTCAAATTCATGGAACAACATAAAGACAAGAGGGGCGTTGCCAAGACCATGAAAGAACTAAAAGGCATCGAGGCGGTCTATGATAATTTTAAGAAGGTCGAAGAGAAATCCGCCGAGTTGAAGCAAAAGGACGGAAAACACGTACTGGGGGGTGGGTCCAAGGTCACGGTGAACCAAGAACAATTCGACTCGCTCGTAAAAGAGGTCCGTTCCGTCAGGAAGACCTTTACCCAAAAATGACCCCGCTTAATAAAAGACGTCCCTATGTTCACTAAAAGCTCATCGTTCCTCGCTTTCCTTTGTTTTCTGATGCTGTGCTGCGTCGATATTTCCCGGGCCCAGCAGGAGTTGGTTGAAAAGTCCTACGATTGTAGCGGGTTCCATAAAGATAACTGCCCGCCTTCCGAACTCGAGGCCTTCAAGAAGAACGGTCAGTCAAAGAGTGCGGTCTTCCGGATGGGACAGACCTCGGAGGTTACCATCGTGGCCCATTCCGGTCACGATTACCGCCTTGCTGTGTGTTCCGATGCTGTATTTGAAAAAGAGATCCGTTTCAAGATCAAGAGCACCCACGGAAAGTTGTTGTACGATAACAAAAAGGATGACTTCGCCCAGGTCTTTGAGTTCAGTTGTACCAATAGCCAAAGCATGTCCATCGAGTTGACCGCTCCTGGCGGTGAGAACGTGGCTGAAGGGATGGAGACCGGTGCGCTCGGTTGCATTGGTCTCCTCATTGAGCATATGCCTTCCCCGGATACGGGATTTTAAAAGCTTTATCGGAGGGTTCAGGAATGACCGTCCCGGCTACTTGTTCCGGGACGGTTTTTTATCGCCCCGATCATAAGTCCCGGCTTCGGATCTTTATTTTAGCAGATCGGCAAAACAATGGAGCAGGAAGTTGAACAGGTCAGGAAGTTGTTGGAAAAGGGGGGACGTGTGGTGATCGTAACGCATCAATCCCCGGATGGGGATGCCATTGGATCTGCACTTGGTCTCTACAATTTTCTTGTGAACGAAGGGTTTTCGGTGGGTGTGGTCACCCCGGATAAGTATCCCGCCTTTTTGCAATGGTTGCCGGGGAATGATTCGGTCTTTAAATACGATGACGATAAGGAAAAAGGAGACCAGCTCGTGAAAGCTGCCGATCTTCTTTTTTGTTTGGATTTTAATTCCCTGTCGCGATTGGACGTGATGGCGGAATCGGTAAAAAAGGCCGGGGGAAGGAAGGTCCTCATCGATCATCATCCGGAACCCGGTGACTTTGCAGAAGTTGTACTCTCTGATACGAACTCCAGTTCCACGGCTCAACTCGTCTATGAATTGATCACTGCGATCGGTGGCGGGGACGCCGTTAACCGATCGATCGGTGAATGTCTGTATGTCGGAATCATGACGGATACCGGCTCGTTCAGATTTTCCTCGACCAGTGCCAAGACCCACCGTATCACGGCGGAGCTGATCGAGAAAGGGGTGGATAGTGCGGTCGTTCAGGACCGGGTCTATGACACCAATTCCTTTGATCGGATGCGTCTGCTCGGCTATGCCCTGAGTGAAAAATTGGAGATCTATCCGGAGTTTTGTGCGGCGGTGATGGTCTTGAGTGAAAAAGAGCTACATCGTTTCAATGCGCAAAAGGGAGATACGGAGGGTTTCGTTAATTACGCCCTCTCGGTCAAAGGCACGAACATGGCCGTCTTCATAACGCAGCGAAAAGGCATTGTTAAGCTGTCCTTTCGATCAAAAGGAAATATCCCGGTCAATGACATTGCCCGGGAACATTTCGGCGGCGGCGGCCATATCAATGCCGCCGGCGGAAGGTCCGAGGATTCGATCGAGGAGACCCATCGCCGTCTGATCCGATTGTTGCCTCGTTACAAGCATGTCCTGGAAAGTTATTCGCTATCTTGATCAAAAGGGGTCCGATAAAAGTCCACCATTTTCTTATGATGGGGGTTTTTGCCGTAAATTTCCTTTTTTCCGGATGTTCCGGGAAGGAGGAAAATGGAGGGGGCGTCCCTCCTGATATGACACGGGAGGAGTTGAAAGATACCCTTGTTGAGGAAAACAAGCGTTCCAAAAGGATGGAACAGGAGGATATTCGCAACTACCTTGAACGGCGCCAATGGGAAATGGACAGCACAAAGACGGGGTTGCGCTATATGATCTATGATCGAGGCCAGGGTGAAAAAGCCCGTCGGGGAATGGTCGCCAGGGTCCGTTACGATATTCGGCTACTCGACGGGACCATTTGTTTTACGACCGATTCTACCGGGCCAAAGCGAGTGAGGATCGGTCGGGCGGATGTTACCCGGGGATTGCAGGAAGGGTTGACCCATATGCGGGAAGGAGCGAGAGCCAAATTGATCGTGCCTTCCCATCTTGGTCATGGCCTTATGGGGGACCCGGACAAGGGAATCCCCATGCGCTCCACTTTGGTCTATGATGTGGAATTGCTTGAACTTTCGCGATCCTGATCAACGATCGGGAAGGGCGGGAATGTCTTCTGCCTATCGCGGGATATCCCCTGTTCTTCTCCGCTGCTTACTCTGTGTTTTTCTCTTTTCAACCGGGTGTGCCAATACGCCTTTTGAAGGGTATGAAAAACTGGATGAAGGGCGTTATATGGATCTGATCTATCTGGGGGACGGGGAGCGTTTTCCGGAAAAGGGGGACCGCATTCTCCCCGAGCTTTGTTTCAGGGACCCGGAAGACTCCACCTTTCAGTACAGCCCCTCATTCCGGGGCAGGACCCCCCATTTTCGTTTCGGTACTTTGAACAGCAATGGAATGGGACGCCTGATCCGGGAGCTCAAGGCGGGGGATAGTGCGACTTTTATGATCAGGTTCAGACACATTCGGATGTTCCGTGGTCCTTTGTCGGCCCATTTTGCCGATACCAATTGGGTGCGGGTGGACATCAAATTAAAGGATATACGCTCCCCCAATGAGTGGAAAGCTTATATAAAGGAACAACGGCAAAAGGTGAAGGATCGGGAAATGGAGGAACAGGAACGCTTGAGACGGTATCTCGAAAAAGTCTTCGAAGAACCCGCCGATCATTATTACAATGGGGTCTATTTAACGCATGACAAAAGAGGGAATGGTGAGTCGGTTGAACCGGGCGTGCAGCTGGTGGTGCATTACAAAGGCTTTTTTCTGGACAGCACCTGTTTTGATAATACCTACAAGACGAATGAACCCATGGATTTCACCCTGGGTGACCCCGGTCAGATGATCCCCGGTATCGAGATCGGACTGGCACAGATGAGGGAGAATGGAAAGGCCACAATGATCATTCCTTCGCAGCTGGCCTTCGGAAAAGAAGGTTCTTCGACCGGGATCGTACCACCTTTCACCAGTTTGCGCTACGAGGTGGAAGTGGTCGAGGTGAAGGAGCCGGCGGGGTAAGGGTGATACCGCTACAACCTCTCCTCTTTATTTCCGGATCCAATGGGTGGAGCTTTCTGTTCAGGGGGCGGTGCCCAGCAGGAAAACGGTGGGCCGTTTGTGGAGTTTCGGGAATTCCTTTTTCCATTGGGATATTGGAGCAGTTCGGATCGATTCCGTCGACAGGGAAATATCCGTCGCGATACAAAGCAAGCGTTGGGGTGCACAAACATCGAGGATGTCCGTAAGGAGTCCGGTATTGCGATAAGGGGTCTCCATGAAGATCTGGGTCGTGCCGTCTTTGGCGTTATTCTCAAGTCTCCCGACTTCTTTTCTACGCTCGGGGCCTTGTACAGGAAGATAACCGTTAAATGTGAATCGTTGTCCGTTCAATCCCGACGCCATTAAAGCCAGTATAAATGCGGATGGCCCGGGAAGGGGAATTACCTCGATCCCTTTTTGGTGGGCGAATTGGACGATCTCACTACCCGGGTCCGCTATGCCCGGCGCACCTGCTTCCGATAGGATGCCGGCCGAAAGGCCTTCTGTGATGCGGGATATCATCTCCGTTTTTTTATGAGCCGGTGTCTTTTTGGACAGGGTCATGAATTCGATGCTTTCCAAGCGCTCCTTTTGACCCAGGGAAATGAGTGTCCTTCTGGCGGACCGGGGATGTTCGACGAGAAAGAGGCTCAGCGCTGAAGCGACCTCTCCGATAACCGGTGGGAGCTGTTCCGTTGGTGATGAAGCCCCCAAGGGGGAGGGCAGAAGATAAAGCTTGCCTTTTTCGTTCAAGGTCCTTGATTGGGTCGATCGCGGATCGTGCTTACTCGCTGTTCCGTTGTTCAGCTTCTATCTGGTCGAGGAGCGTTTCGCAAGCCCGTTCCAGGAGTTCCTGGACCCTGGAGAAACCATCATTCCCGCCGAAATAGGGGTCCGGCACCGGCTTGTCGCTGCCCGGTTCAGCGAGATTCAGAAAGATCTCCACTTTTTCGGCTTGTTCGGGTCGATCGGCCAGGAAAAGGACATCGTTCCGGTTCTTCTCGTCCATGACGTAGATCCTGTCAAAGCGGTCCAGGTCGGATCTTTCTACCTGTCTGGCCCGGAGGTCGGAAATATCGATCCCCTTCTCCAACAACTTTTCCGTGGCTCTGGGGTCTGGGGATTCCCCAACATGATAATCGCCCGTTCCGGCCGAATCCACGGTCAGTTCGACGTCCCTTTCTTTTCGTTTTTGGCGTAGAATCCCGTGCGCCATTGGGGAGCGACAAATGTTCCCGAGGCACACCAACAATACCTTTTTCATCCCGTTCTCCGCAAAGGTTAGCGCCGGGCTATCGGGACTTTTTGTCCCCAATGGCCCGCTGTTCCATCGAGAGCCCCGTTTTTAGGGGCTTCACTCGATATTGAGCTTTTTGTCGAGATCGACCAAATATCCTTTGAACTCCTTGTCCGTCTCCATCAAATTATTGACGGTCCGGCACGCATGAAGGACCGTGGCGTGGTCCTTACCGCCGCAATGTGCTCCGATACTGGCAAGGGAGGATTTGGTCATTTTCTTGGCAAAGTACATGGCGATCTGCCTGGCCTGTACGACCTCCCGTTTGCGGGTCTTGGATTTGAGGAGCTCGATGGGCAGATCGAAGTAATCGCAGACGACCTTCTGGATGTAATCGATGGAAACCTCCCGCGCCGTATTCTTGACGAACTTGTCGATCATTTGTTTGGCGAGGTCCAGGGTAACGGCCTTTTTGTTGAGCGAGGATTGGGCGATCAAAGAGATAAGCGCCCCTTCCAGTTCGCGGATGTTGCTGGTGATGCTGTAGGCCAGGTACTCCACGACCTCATCCGGCAGGTCGATCCCATCGTTGTACATTTTTTTCTGGAGAATGGCGATCCGCGTCTCCAGACTTGGTATCTGGAGGTCCGAGGAAAGGCCCCACTTGAAGCGGGAGAGGAGACGTTGCTCCATTCCCTGCATTTCGATGGGGGGCTTATCGGCCGTTAGGACCAGTTGTTTCCCGTTTTGGTGCAGATGATTGAAGATGTGGAAGAACACATCCTGGGTCTTTTCTTTCCCCGCAAAGAATTGCACGTCATCAATGATCAGCACATCGATGATCTGGTAAAAGTGCATGAAATCGTTGGAGTTGCCGTTCTTTACGGCATCGATGAACTGATTGGTGAATTTCTCGGAGGAAACGTAAAGGACAGTCTTATTGGGGAATTGGTCCTTGATCTTGATGCCGATGGCATGTGCCAGATGCGTTTTGCCCAACCCAACACCGCCATAGATCAGCAGGGGGTTGAAGGAGGTCCCGCCCGGCTTGTCCCCCACCGCGTATCCCGCGGACCGGGCCAGCCGGTTGCAATCCCCCTCAACGAAGTTCTCGAACGAATAATTGGGTTTGAGGTTCGGGTCTACATTGACCTTTTTAAGACCCGGGATGACAAAAGGATTCTTGATGGGATGCTCGCCGATATCCATGGGCATTGAGACCGGCGAGTTTTGCAGGGCCTTTTTGTTGTTGGTGGGGACCTTTACACTGTAGGGATCGGCATCATCGTACTTGTTCTCCATGATAATGCTGTATTCCAAACGCCCTTCATTCCCCAATTCCTTTTTTATGGTCTTTTTCAGGAGTTGGATGTAGTGCTCCTCCAACCATTCGTAAAAGAACTGTGAAGGTACTTGTATGGTCAATACTTTTCCATGTAACTTGAGCGGCTTGATCGGTTTGAACCATGTGTTGAAGCTTTGTGTGCTGACGTTGTCCTTGATAACGTCAAGGCAATTTTCCCATACCTGTTCATGTTCTTTCATTGGTCTTTTGCAAATAAGGGTTTCGACTCAATTTTATTTGCTCTATACTGCATAGGAAGCCATGTGAGAGAGATGGCGAAGGATAGCGCCCGATGACATCCACAAATATTTATAAAAAAAAGGATAAAAAAAAGGCCTTCGCCTCTTGACATTCTCTAAATTTTGACTTCCCCTTTTATTTTTCCTTTAAGCAGTCTGGCATGGAAAAGGAGGTTATCTTTTCTTTCTCCTGATAATCAAGTTTCTAATATGTAGGTCGATCACCTTCCGATTTTCTTTTCAAGGGGTCAACGATCCTTCCTGAATTTTCCACGGGAAATTGTTTAAACATTTTTTAAAAATCGGCTTTCGATAACTGCTATATTCGAACGGTTATAAAGTATTTGAAAGCCGCTCTATCAAAGGAAAAGCGGGGGTATACAGGACAGGACGCAGCACTCAAGCAATCGTTGGCCCTTTCTGCAAGAAAAAAGCCCGCTCCCCGCTTCCTGCAATTTAAGAAAATGCCCGGATCTTAGGGAGAGGGATTCTCTCTTCCTCTTCGATCGGTTCTTTTTTCGGTATATTGGAAGCAACGATCGACCCATTTCAAAGCTGAATTGCGCATGTTTACTTCAGAGACCTGGATACGAGTTCGATACGGGGAGACCGACCGAATGGGCTATGTGTACTACGGAACCTATCCCACTTACTTTGAGATCGGGCGAGTAGAGGCATTGCGTGAATTGGGATTCGATTACAAGGACGTGGAGGATTCAGGGATCATGTTGCCCGTGCTGGACCTCAAGTCCAAGTATATCAGACCCGCCTTCTACGACCAGTGGCTCCTTGTTCGTACCACTATTCCTGAAATGCCCCAAACGAGGATCCGCTTTCTCTATGAGATCCTCAATGAGGAGGGGACCCTTTTGAACTCAGCGGAGACCACCCTGGTCTTTGTGGACCGGTACAAGGAGAGACCCGTCCCTTGTCCGGAACGGATCGGTGCAGCCCTGGCGGCTCATTTCTGATCCTGCCCGGGCCTCCATTTTTTTCCAGTGATCGTAAGACAAGGGTAAAGGGGTCCGTGGTCCCGAAGGGGCCAAGGATCAGGGTTATCTTCAGCCATGGCAACAGGCATCTCCAAAAGGAAATGGTATAAGCTAAGACAGTGGTGGTTTTCCTTCCTCCTGGCTGCATTATTGGTCTCATTGGTAGCGCTTCTGGCCATTCGCTTCTTTTTCGTGACGAGCACTTCCATGCAGAATACATTGTATCCGGGGGATTTCGTTTTTGTCAACAAAATGGCCTATGGTCCGCGTCTACCCCGGTATCCGTTCACTATTCCCTATACTGGGTTCTATATCGATGGGATCCGCCTCCCGTATTACCGCTTGCCAGGTTCGGACAGGCCCCGGCGGAACGACATCGTGGCTTTCAATCACCCCGCAAAGGACGAGGAACTGCCCGTTGAAAAGCGTCGCGTTGCGATCGGTCGACTGGCAGCTCTCCCCGGGGATACCCTGGCTATACGGGATAAAACGGTCCGTGTGAATGACCGGGAACTTTCCGAACCCCCTGGGCTCCGCTACAATTTTCATTTGAAAATGCGCGATAACGATCCCATCCGCCATTTAGCGGAACACTTTCCCCTTCAAACAGGGGGAAGATTGTCCAACAGGGGAGATTGGCTGGTCTCCACGACCAATGCCGTGGCGGACTCCCTTGAAAAGCTCCGGCGTGTGGTCTATATCCGGGAATGGGTGGACGACGAGCGGACCTTTTCCAGTTTTATTTATCCCCATGACGAGCGCTTCCGATGGAGTCTGGATCACTATGGCCCGCTCATGGTCCCCGGTAAAGGGGATACCATATCCATCACGGAGCGTACCCTTTCCCTGTACGGCCCGTGCATAGAGGACCATGAAGGGAAACTGGTCCTGGCGACCGATACGGGGGTCTATATCAATGGAAAGGAAAGGGAACGCTACGGTTTTGAGCGGGATTATTATTTCGTCCTGGGAGATGACCGGCATAATGCCCAGGATTCCCGGTCCTGGGGTTTCCTTCCTGAAAATCACCTGGTCGGCCGGGTGCGTTTTGTTCTTTTCTCTTTTGCTAATAAAGGGAAGGGTTCGTTTTCATGGGGAAACCCTTCCCGATCTTTAAAAGGTGTGGCTCATGGTCAATAACGCAGCGGAAATAGCGGGGCGATCCTTCCTTCTTCCGATCTGTTATGCCCCCAACATCGCCTATTTCAGGATCCTTAGCCGGGCCGGACGCGTTCTCCTGGAAAGGCACGAGCATTTTGTAAAGCAGACCTATCGCAACCATTGCTGGATCCTCGGTCCCAACGGGCCTCTGAAACTGACCGTGCCCCTCCAGCGGAAGGGACGCGACAAGACAGCGATGAAGGATGTACGGATCACCAATGACGAACCCTGGCAAAAGTTACATTGGACATCGCTCGATGCGGCCTACCGATCCTCCCCTTATTTCGAGCACTACGAGGATCGGATCAAACCCTTGTATCAAAGTTCCTTTACCCATTTGACCGAGCTGAACCTGGCTTTGCAGGACAAACTGCTCGAAATTTCCGGGATCGAGGCCAATATTGAATACACGGAGCTTTTTAAGAAGGACCACGGGCCTGAGTGGATCGACCTTAGACCCCTTTTTTCCCCGAAAAAGGAATCCCTGGAATATCTCGTCCGGGACCTGCGTTACCTCCAGGTTTTCTCGGACCGGCAGCCCTTCGTCCCGAACCTGAGCTTTTTCGATCTTCTCTTCAATACAGGACCGGATGCAAGGGCGTATCTTTAGGGCATGTTCCTGAGTAAAAACCGCGCAGGATCAGGGAGAAAGGGGGAGGGGATGAAAACTGTTTTGGCTTGGGCCTTAGGGACTTTTCTGCTGGTCGGATCCTGGGCTACGGCTCAAGGCCAAAAGTATAAAGCCCCCGCCATAAAGACCCCGCTGGATATCCCGGAACGGGATGCCTTCTATATGGAGTTGCTCGGTACGGTCTCTCCCTATTCGATCAATTATGAGCGGGCCATGTTCCTGGGTGACAGCATTGGGATATGGTCTAGGATCGGAGCTTCCTATGCTTTTTCCAGGGGGCTTATCGTTCCCCTTACGATCAAGGGCGTCTTCGGT